>NZ_JBIRTN010000027.1:0-97695 GCF_044334705.1 Streptomyces sp. NPDC020731 | reverse complement strand
CCGACACCCTGCACAACACCCCCATCGGCGTCCTGCGCTCCGTCGACCGGCCCGTCTACGACACCCTCATGACCGACCAGCTCGACACCGCCGTCCAACAGCACGGCAAGGGCGACCTCGCCGCACTCCTCACCGGCGGCGACACCTGGACCGTCGCCGGCGCGAAGGACCGGTAGGCGATGCTGCGTCCGGTGCCCCGCCCCGTCGGACTGTTCGACCAGGTGGTCGCCCGGCTGCGTCAGCAGATCACCTCGGGGACATGGCCGGTGGGCTCCCGCATCCCGACCGAACCGGAACTGGTCCGCCAGCTCGGGGTGGCCCGCAACACCGTCCGGGAGGCAGTGCGGGCGCTCGCCCACAACGGCCTCCTGGACATCCGCCACGGTTCGGGCACCTATGTGGTGGCGACCAGCGAACTGGAGGGGGTGATGCGGCGCCGTTTCACCGTCGTCGGACAGGGTGATCTCATCGACGTACGCGACGCCCTGGAGGTGGCCGCGGCGAGGCTGGCCGCCCTGCGCCGTACGGAGGAGGACCTGCGGCGCCTGGACGAACTACTGGGCGCCGACGCCGCCTTCCACCGGGCGCTGGTGGCCGCCTCCCACAACGAGGCACTGATCACGCTGCACACGGACCTGACCCAACTGCTGCCGCCCGACCACGCCACCTGCGCTCCGGCCACGTCCGGCGACCACGCCCGCCTGCTCACCGCCCTCCACGCGGCGGCCCCGCACACGGCCGCCACCGAGGCGGCGTCCCACGCCTCGGCCTGCCACCTCGGCAGTTGATCCAGCCGGTACGGCCGGATCCGGCATCGCGCGTCAGGGAACCTGCCGATAGACATCGCGGCGATTGCCGACAGCAAGCACCCACACGATCAATCGACCGCCCTCGACGGTGTAGACGACGCGGTAATCGCCGACTCTCAGCCGCCACCGGGCGCTGTGGCTCTGCAGCGCCTTGATGTCGAACGCCGCGGTGTCGCCCAAATCCAGTGCCTTCTGCAACTCAGTGAGGCGGTACAGGATCCGCAGGGCATCCGGGCGCGGGATCTTGAGCATGCTCCGCTGTGCGTGCGGCGTGAAGCGCGTGACGTACCCCATGGAGGTCAGCCCTGATCGGCGCGGAGAAGGGCGGCCATCTCTTCGAGCGAGACCGAGCCTTCCGTGCCTTCGGACTCGGCCTCGTCGGCCAGCCGGTTGAGCCATGCCTCTTCGGCATCCTCGGCGATCCGTCGCAGGCGCTGGTATTCCTGGATGTCGATCACGACGGCTTCCTGCTTGCCGCGCCGGGTGATGATCGTCGGGGTCTCCTCCCGGCTGGCGCGGTCGATGACATCGGCGAGGTGGCTGCGGACATCGGCCATGGACTCGACTACCGGTTCGCTCATGTCACAAATGTAGCAGATGTACATATCCGCCGCCCCTGGCGGCAACCGACGAACTCAAGGTCCGGCCCGCCACGGGGCGCCGTCCGACGCCTCAGGCGGCGCCGACGGCACCTGTGAGCCGTGGCGGCACCGGCCTCCGTCCCGGAGCCGGTGCCGGTCAGGACCTCAGAAGTCGGCGGAGCCGCCGCGGACGACACAGGACCGGCTGTTCTCGTCGGTCTACATTTTCCTGCAGTTCATCAGGGGGCATTCCCACGTCGCCGGACGAGGCGGCCCGGTTCGACGGCGCCAACGCCTTCACCATCCACCGGAAGACCATCTTCCCGTTGCCGAAGCCGGCGATCGCGACCGTGGTCATCATCAAGGGCATCACCACGTACAACGACCTCCACATCCCGTTCCTCCGGCAGGGAGCGACGAAGTGGCGGCGCCTCCGGGCGGACTCCCGCATCGCGCGCAACACGGCCGTGGCAGTCCGCTCTTCGTCGCGGGGGACATCGGACCGGTCGTCAACCGCTCTGCCCCACCTCGGTGTCCGTCCGTCAGAACGGGATCTCGAAGTGGACCGTGGCCACCCCCGGGCCGTGTTCGCCGGTGGTGCGGGCGTCGAAGATCTCCTTGGCCGTGCCGCGCCAGAAGGCTTCCGCGCCCTCGACGTCCACGTTGGTGTGCAGGTAGATGCACTCGTAGCCGGGCGTGTTCGCGACGAAGTCGCAGGCCGCGTGGACCAGTGTGCGCGCGAGGCCACGGCGTCGGTGCTCCGGGCGTACGTAGACGCGGACCAGTTGGGCGGTGGTGCCGGACGGGTAGCGTTCCGCCAGCCAGCGGGGGTGGGGCGGGTGGGCCGGGCCCCGGGAATGGACGGCGGTGGTGGCGACCACCTCGCCGTCGTGGACGGCCACCAGCAGGACGTGCCGGGGGTCGTCCAGGTACGTGCCCTTGAGGTCCGTGACGTCCCGGTGCCAGCGGGGCACGTAGCCGTACCCGAACTCCTTGTAGAACGTGTCGAGCATGACGGCACGGGCACCGTCGGTGTCCGCGGGCGTCGCGGGACGCACGGTGTAACCGGCGGGTGCGGTCCGACTCATCGGGAGGTCCTTCCGTATCGGGGTCCTCACAGTACCTGACAATGAAAATGATTACCGATATCGTGTCGACCCGTCGCGGCCCTGACGTCAGGGCCGTGCCGTACGCGACGACACGAAAAGGGGAGCCGTGGCTCATCTGCTGGTGGTCGAGAGCTGGGTCGGATCGATGAGCAGGCTGCTGCCACGGGCGATCCGGGAGAACGGACACGAGTTCACGTTCCTCACCCGCGACCTGCACCACTACCTGCGCTCGGCGCCCGAGGGCGTGGCGCACCCGCTGCTCGGGGCGCGCAACGTGATCACCGCGGACACCAACGACACCGAGTCCCTGCTGCCCCGAGTGGAGCGGCTGCACGCCGCGTTCGGCTTCGACGCGGTGGTCACCTCCTGCGACTACTACCTGCCGGTGGTGGCGCGGACGGCCGCCCGGCTCGGGTTGCCCGGACCGGCTCCCGAGGCCGTCGAGAACGCCTGCCGCAAGGACGCCACCCGCCGGGTCCTGGCCGACGCCGGGGTGCCCGGCCCGCGGTTCGCGGTGCACGAGGAGTGGGCCGAACTCTCCCGGGCGGCACGGGAGATCGGCTACCCGCTGGTGGTCAAGCCCGTCGACCTGTGCGCCGGCATGTACGTACGGCGGGTCGACGACGAGGAGCAGCTCGCCGCCGCCGTCAAGGCGCTGGCCGACTTCCCGGTCAACGCGCGCGGGCAGCGGCGGGCACCCGTCGTGCTGCTCGAGGAACTCCTGGACGGCCCGGAGGTGAGCGTCGAGACGGTGTCGCACGCGGGCGCGGTCCACGTCATCGGGGTGACCGACAAGAGCGTCGGCGGGGCACCCGCCTTCGTCGAGACCGGTCACATGTTCCCCGCCGCCCTTCCGTCCGCTGACGCCGAGGCGGCCGAGCGGACCGCGCTCGACGCGCTCGAGGCGCTCGGGCTGACGGACGGTGTGGTGGCGCACACCGAGATCAAGCTGACCTCCGCCGGACCGCGCGTGGTCGAGGTCAACCCGCGGCCCGCCGGGAACCGCATCACCGAGCTGATACGGCATGTCACCGGCATCGACCTCGCCGCGGCCTACGTGGACGTCTGTCTGGGCCGCGCCCCCGACCTGCGGCGCACGGACACCGGACTGCGCAGCGCCGCCATCGGCTTCCTCGTGCCGGGGACGGCGGGCACGCTCGAAGCCCTGGACGCCGGTCCCGTACGCATCGCGCCGGACGTCCTCGAGGTGCAGCTCGCCGAGCCGGGACGGCAGGTGAAGGCTGCGGGCAGCAACAACGAGTACCTGGGGCACGTGATGGCGGGTGACCCGGCCGGCACCGGCGCCCGCGTCCGGGTCGAGTCCCTGCTCGCCGAGGTGCGGTCCGGGATGGTGATCCGGTGAGCCCCGCCGCCCCGGCGCCCGCCCGCGCGGCGACGTACGGCGAACTCCTCACCCTCGTCCGCGGCGGTGGAATCGGCCCGGATCCGGCCGGACTGCGGATCTCGGTGGCGTTCACGACCCGGCAGGCCGTACGGCACGAAGGGCGCGGCACCGGTTACCGCAACGAGGTGCTCAGCCTGCGCCTTGCCGAGGCCGTCGGCAGTTGCGCGGTCGAGCCCGGCGCGCTGCCCGACAGCGCGGTGGAGGACTGCGTCGGCGCGGACGTGGCCCGGCTGCTGGAACATCCGCTGCGGCCGGTGCGGATCGCCGCGCTCGACGCGTACCTGATGCACGTCGCCCCGCACACCCCGGCCAACGGGGCGGAGCCCGTCACCCTGCCCGCCGGGACGTCGCTGGAGAGGTCCCGGGCCCGGGCGCGAGCCGTGGCCGGACTGCTCGATCTGCCGCCCGGGACGACGGTGCTCGTGGTCGGCGTGGTCAACTCCCTCTTGGAGGCCCTGCGTTCACGGGGCCTGAACTATGTGCCGTGTGATCTCAAGGGCGGGGTCACCGAGTGGGACGAGCCGGTCGTCACCGACGCCCTCGCCGCGGCCGGACGGTGCGACGCGCTGCTCGTGTCCGGGATGACGCTGGGCAACGGGACCTTCGAGCCGCTGCGGGAGCACGCGCTGCGGGAGGACAAGCGGCTGGTGATGTTCGCCCAGACCGGCAGCGCCGTGCTCCCCCGCTTCCTGGGGCACGGGGTGAGCGCGGTGTGCGCGGAGCCGTACCCCTTCTTCTGGCTGGACGGCGGTCCTGGCACCGTCCACCGCTACCGCGCCCACCGTCCGGGAGGTGCCCGGTGACCACCGCCGCCGTACGGCCCACCGCCCGCCCGGAACTGCTCACCCTGCTCGGCCGCACCCCCGTCGTCCGCATCACCGCCGGCCTGCCCGGACCGCACCCCGGCTTCTGGGCCAAGCTCGAAGGGCTCGCCGCGGGCGGGATGAAGGCACGGGCCGCCGTGTCGATGCTGATGGGCGCCCGGGAGCGCGGTGAACTGCGGCCCGGCGCACCGGTGGTGGAGTCCACCTCCGGCACCCTCGGCATCGGGCTCGCCTTCGCCGGACAGGCCCTCGGCCATCCCGTCGTGCTGGTCGGCGACAGTGAACTGGAGCCGTCCATGCGGCAGTTGCTGCGCTCGTACGGGGTGCGGCTGGAGATCGTGGACCGGCCCGCGCCCCAGGGCGGCTGGCAGGCCGCACGCCTCGCCCGGCTGCGCGAACTGCTCGCCGTGCTGCCCGGCGCCTACTGGCCCGACCAGTACAACAACCCCGACAACACGGCCGGTTATGCTTCGCTGGCCGCCGAACTCGCCGCCCAGCTAGACCACTTGGACGTCCTGGTGTGCAGTGTGGGCACCGGTGGGCACAGTGCCGGCGTCATCGGTCCGCTGCGCCGGCACTGGCCCGCACTGCGGCTGATCGGCGTCGACTCCACCGGCTCCACCATCTTCGGCCAGCCCGCCCGGCCCCGGCTGATGCGCGGCCTCGGCAGCAGCATCCATCCACGCAACGTCGCCTACGACGCCTTCGACGAGGTGCACTGGGTCGGCCCCGCCGAGGCCGTGGACGGCTGCCGCCGGCTGGCCCGGGGCAGCTTCGTCAGCGGCGGCTGGAGCACCGGCGCGGTCGCCCGCGTCGCCGCCTGGGCGGCCCGCGTCCACCCCGGCGCGGTCGTCGCCACCGTCTTCCCCGACGGGCCGCACCGCTACCTCGGCACCGTCTACGACGACGACTTCACCACCGCCCACGGCGTCGACCCGGCCGCGGCGGCCGACCGCCCCGTGCAGATCACGCATCCGTACGCGGCCGAGGCCACCGGCTGGACGCGGTGCACCCGCGTCACCGACCCGCTCGCACGTCCGGAGGGGAACCAGTGAGGACCGTCCTGCGCACCGTGCGCCTCGAACTCACCGAGCCGCTGCGGATATCCCGCTCGACGATGTCCGCCCGTGACGCCGTGTGGCTGAGTGTCGGGCACGAGGGCGTGACCGGTCACGGCGAGGCCGTCAGCAGCGTCTACTACCGGCTCGACGCCGAGGGTCTCGTACGCCACTTCACCGCCGTGGGCGCCGACCTGGCCCGTTTCCCCGACCCCGAGACGGCCCTGGAGGCCCTGCGCGTACGCGGGTCGGCCGCCGCCGACGCTCCCCCGGCGGTGACCGCCGCCGTCGAGGCGGCCCTGCTGGACCTCGTCGGCAAGCGCGCGGACAGGCCCGTCCACCGGCTGCTGGGCGCCGCGCGGACCCCCGTCGCGGCCACCGCCCGCACCATCGGCATCACGTCCCCCGCACACGCGGCGGCGCAGGCCCGCTCCCTCGCGGCGAGCGGCTTCGAGGTGCTCAAGGTCAAGGCGGGAGCGGCCGATCCCGAGGAGGACGTCGAGCGCGTACGGGCCGTCCGGGACGCCGCGCCCCGCGCACGGCTGCTCCTCGATCCCAACGGCGCCTGGACCACGGGGCAGGCGCGGGCGTTGCTGCCCCGGTTCGCCGAACTGGGCGTCGAGGCCGTCGAACAGCCCCTCGCCCCCGGTGACCCGGAGGCCCTGGCGGCACTGGCCGAGCGTTCACCGCTGCCGGTCGTCGCCGACGAGGACGCCGTGGACCTGGAGGACGTGCGCCGCCTGGCCGGGCGCGTCCACGGCGTCAACGTCAAGCTCGCCAAGTGCGGCGGGGTGCACGCGGCCCTGCGCATCGCGGAGCTGATCGACGGCAGCGGCACGCAGCTGATGCTGGGCTGCCTGGCCGCCAGCACGCTGGGACTCGCGCCCGCCGTGCACCTCGCCGACCGGGCCCGCTGGGCCGACCTGGACGGGCATCTGCTGCTCGCCCACGACCCGTGGACCGGCATCGGCGGCGAGGACGGCCGGGTACGGGCGAGCGGCCTGCCCGGACTGGGCGTCGAGCCGCGGGAGGGGCGCCGTGAAGACCTGGCATGAGATACGCCGCTTCCCGCCCGCCGTCCGGCTCCTGCTCGTCAACCAGCTCGGCGTCAACACCGGCTTCTACCTCCTCATCCCCTACCTCGCCACCCACCTCACCGAGAACCTGGGCATGTCGGCCGCCGTCGTCGGCGTCGTCCTCGGGGTCAGGAACCTCAGCCAGCAGGGTCTGTTCGTCATCGGCGGCTCCGCCTCCGACCGGCTCGGCGCACGGGGCGTCATCATCGCCGGCTGCGCCCTGCGCACCGTGGGCTTCGCACTGTTCGCGCTCGGCGACCACCTGGCCGTCCTGCTCGCCGCGTCCGTCCTCAGCGGGTTCGCGGGGGCGCTGTTCAACCCCGCCGTCCGCGCCTACCTCGCGCAGGAGGCCGAGGAACGCAGGGCCGAGGCGTTCGCCCTGTTCAACGTGTTCGCCACCACCGGCGCGCTGATCGGGCCGCTGCTGGGCAGCGCGCTGCTGCTCGTGGACTTCCGTGCGTCGGCCCTGACCGCCGCCGGGATCTTCGCGGTCCTGACGGTCGCGCAGGCCCTGGTGCTGCCCGCCCGGCGGGTCGAGCCGAGCGGGGGCGGTGTGCTCGCCGACTGGCGGGAAGTGCTCGGCAACCGCGCCTTCCTGGCCTTCGCGCTGGCCATGGCCGGCCTGTTCACCCTGGAGAGCCAGCTGTACCTGCTGCTGCCCGACGGTGCCCGGCGGGCCACCGGCTGGGACGGCGCCGCCGGTCTCGTCCTCCTCGTCGGCGCCCTCGCCCACCTCATGTTCCAGCTGCGCCTGACCCGCGCGCTCAAGCGGCGCGGCGACCAGGGCCGTTGGGTCGCGGCGGGGCTGGGCCTCATGGCGCTGGCCTTCCTGCCGCCCGCCCTGGTCACCACGGCGTCCGGCGGTCCGGACGGTGCGGCCGACGCGGCGCTGCGGGTGCTGCCCGTGCTGGCGGGTGCCCTGCTGCTGCACCTCGGGGTGATGGTCGCCCAGCCGTTCGTGATGGACATGGTCCCCGCCTTCGGCCGCCCCGGACTGACCGGCACCCACTTCGGGATCTTCTACGTCGTCTCGGGTGTCGCAGCCGCGGTCGGCAACGCCCTCGTGGGCTGGGCCATGGACACCGGACGGCACGGCGCCGCCGCGTGGCTGCCGTGGGCGTGCTGCGCGCTGGCCGGGCTCGCCTCCGCGCTCGGCGTCGTCCGGCTGCACCGGCTGGGGTCGCTGCCCGCGCCGCCGGCGCCCGCCGCACCCGCACCCGCGCCCGCGCCCGCCCGAGGAAGGACCCCGGCATGACGGACAACCTGCTCACCGACAACCCCGCGCTGTACGAGGCCCGTTTCCCCGACCCCGGCCGGCTGGCCGGACGCTGGACGGAGGACTGCCTGCGGCGGCACGGCGCCGGACGGCGGGTACTGGACCTGGGCTGCGGCACCGGCCGCGACGCCGCGTGGTTGCACCACGCGGGGCGCGAGGTGACCGGCGCGGACCTCTCCGAGGCGATGCTCGCCCACGCCCGCGACCACCATCCCGGACCCGGGTACGTCCGTGCCGACCTGCACGGATTCGACCTGGGGCACGGGGTGTCCGACGCCGTGGTGTGCCTGGACAGCGCCCTGCTGTACTGCCACACCAACGACCAGCTCGACGGTTTCCTGTCCTCCTGCCGTCGCGCCCTGGTGCCGGGCGGCCTGCTCGTCGCGGAGATGCGCAACGGCGCGTACTTCCTCGGCCGCACCGACCTGCTCGACACGCCCAGGGCCGACGAGTTCACCTGGCGGGGCACCGTCCACCGGTCCGTCACCTCCCTCACGGTGGACCGTACGGACCAACTCCTGCGCCGCAGCCGCGTATGGACCGCCGACGACGGGTCTGCACCCGTCGAGCAGCGGTCCGCGTGGCGGCTGCTGTTCCCGCAGGAGCTGCGCCACCTGCTGGCCGCGCACGGTTTCGAGGTCCTGGAACTCCACGACGGACCGGGGCCGCGCACCGACCCGCCCTGGCGGGAGGGCCTGCTCCCCGGCCGTACCACCGACACCGACCGGCTGCACGTGGTGGCCCGTCTCACCAAGCCGCCCACTGGCACGACTACCTCCTGAGGAATCCTCCATGCACGACGATTCGACCCGCCGTCTCCCCTTCCCGGCCCTGCGCCGCCGCGGCTTCCTCGCCGCGACCGGTCTCGGCGCGCTCACCCTGGCCGGATGCGGCGGCGGCTCCGGTTCCGACGACGACGGGGGCAAGGGCGACGGCTCGCCGAAGAAGGGCGGGCGGCTGCGCGCCGCGTTCGCCGGAGGTGGCGCGAGCGAGACCCTCGACCCGCACCTCGCCAACCTGTTCGCCGACGTCGCCCGCGCCAAGGCCCTGTTCGACAAGCTCGCCGACTACGGCGCCGACCTTTCCGCCGTGCCCCGCCTCGCGGAGAAGTGGGAGTCGAACAAGACGCTGGACCGCTGGCAGGTCACCCTGCGCGAGGCCACCTTCCACGACGGCAGGCCCGTCACCGCGAAGGACGTCCTCTACAGCTACCGCCGTATCGCCGACCCGAAGCAGGCGTTCCGCGCCAAGGCGTCCCTGGAGCCCATCGACCTCGACGCCAGCCGCGCCACCGGCGAACGCGCGATCGAGTTCGTGCTCAAGCGGCCCACGGCCGAATTCCCCAACGTCCTGGCCGCGTTCGGCGCGTACATCGTGCCCGAGAACGCCACCGGGTTCGACAAGAAGCCGGTCGGCTCCGGCCCGTTCCGCTTCGTGTCGTTCACGCCCGGCCGCTCGGCGGTCCTCCGCCGCTACGACGCCTACTGGGAGGGCGCCCCGCACCTCGACGAGATCGAGTTCGTCGTGGCGAACGAGGAGTCGGCCCGGGTCAACGCGCTGCTCGGCGGGCAGGTCGAGTACGCCCACGAGCTCAACCCGGCCACCGCCCGCGCCCACGAGGACCAGGGGCAGATCGAGATCGTACGGCTGCGGGGCAGCGCCATGCAGGCGTTCTGCATGAAGACCGACCGGCCGCCCTTCGACGACGAGCGGGTGCGCCAGGCGTTCTTCCTCATCGCCGACCGCCAGGAACTCGTCGACGGCGCGTTGTCCGGCGCGGGCGAGGTCGGCAACGACCTGTTCGGCAAGGGCTACCAGTACTACGCCGACGGTCTGCCCCAGCGCGAGCAGGACCTCGACAGGGCTCGTGCCCTGCTGAAGCAGGCCGGCGCCGAGGACCTGAAGGTGACCCTGGACACTTCCGCCGTCGCCGCCGGGTTCACCGAGGCCGCCAGCATCTTCCGCGACCAGGCGAAGAAGGCCGGGGTCACCGTCGAGGTGCGGATGGGCAGCAAGGACTCCTACTGGAGCGACATCCTCGACAACGGCTCCCTGTGCTGCTACCGCTCCGGAGCCATGCCCATCGAGGCGCACATCTCCCAGCGGCTGCTCACCGACTCCACCACCAACGCCACCAAGTGGCGGCACAAGGACTTCGACGCGCTGTACCAGCAGGCCCAGTCCACCCGCGACACGACCGGACGCGCCGCCGTCTACGAGCGCATGCAGCGCCGCCTGTACGGCGAAGGCGGCTTCCTCATCTGGGGATTCGCCGACTGGATCATCGGCACCGCCCGAACCGTGAAGGGCGTCGAGACGGAGGCGCCCGCCAACACCCTCGACTGGGCCCGCTTCGACAAGGTGTGGCTGGTGTGAGCGGACTGCGCTCCTTCGTCGCCCGGCGGCTGCTCCTCGGCGCCGCGCAGACCGTGGCCGTGGTGCTGCTGGTCTTCGCGCTCACCGAGGCGCTGCCGGGCGACGCCGCGGTCGCCCTCGCCGGGGACCAGCCCGACCCGGCACGCATCGCGGCCATCCGGGAGGCCATGCGGCTGGACCGGCCGGCGTGGGAGCGGCTGGCCGACTGGGCGACGGGACTGCTCCACGGCGACCTCGGCACCTCCCTGGTCTCCGGCCGTCCGGTGAGCCAGTACCTCGCCGACGGCTTCGGCCCCACCCTGCTGCTGGCCTCGCTGACCGTGGTGCTGCTGGTGCCGGCCGGGTTCGGGCTCGGGGTGCTGGCCGCCCGGCACGCGGGCCGGCCGGCCGACCGGCTGATCAGCTCCGTGACGCTCGCCGTGTACGCCGTCCCCGAGTTCGCCCTCGGTGTGCTGCTGGTGACCGTGTTCGCCCTGCGTCTCGGCTGGCTCCCGCCGACCGCCGTCGGCTACGGCACCGACCTGCTCGCCCACCCGGCCGCACTGGTCCTGCCCGTGCTGGTCCTGCTGTCGCGGCCGGTGTGCTCGCTGGTGCGGCTGGTGCGCGCGGGCATGATCGACGCGCTCGCCTCCCCGTACGTGGCGCAGGCCCGCCGCTACGGCGTGTCCGGCGCCCGGGTCCGGTACACCCACGCGCTGCCCAACGCGCTGGCGCCCGCCGCACAGCAGCTCGCCCGCACCGTCGACTGGCTGCTGTGCGGTGTCATCGTCGTGGAGGCCCTGTACGTGATCCCCGGACTCGGCACCGTTCTGCTGGGCGCCGTCGCCGAACGCGACGTGCCCGTCGTCCAGGGGCTTGCGGTGGTGTTCGGTGTCCTGACCGTCGTACTGAACCTGGGCGCCGACCTGGTCGCCCACCGGCTCGCGCCGCGGGCGGGGGTGGCCGCGTGAGGACGTCGCGTACGGGCCGCTTCGCACTCGGCCTCACGATCGTCGCCGTACCGCTCGTACTCGCCCTGCTCGGCCCGGTGTTCGCGGGCGAACCGGGTCCGCGGGCCGCGTCGTTCACGCTGGGCGACGCCCACTGGCTCGGCACCGACTTCGTGGGCCGGGACGTCTGGCGGCAGGTGCTGCACGGCGGGCGGCCGGTGGTGCTGACCGCGCTCGCCGCGACCGCCCTCGCCTACCTGGTCGCCCTCCCGGTCGGCCTGGTCTGCGCGCTCACCCGGTACCGGTGGCTGGAGGAGCTGCTGATGCGGCCCCTGGACGTACTGCTCGCCGTCCCGTCGCTGCTGCTGATCCTGCTGGCCGCCACGGTGTTCTCGCCGGGCGCCGTCGGCCTCGCCCTGCTGGTCGCCCTGGCCAACGTGCCCGACGCGGCCCGGCTGGTGCGCGCCGCCGCCGCGGAGGCCGCCGCCCGGCCCGCGGTCGAGGCGCTGCGCATGCAGGGCGAGACGTGGTGGCGGACGGCCGTCGGCTATGTCGGCCGCTCCATGCTGCGCACCCTGGCCGCCGACGCCGGCACCCGGCTGACCGGTGTGCTCTACCTGGTCGCCACGGCCGCGTTCCTCGGCGTCGGGGTGGCGCCCGACGCCGCCGACTGGGCGGTCATGGTCGACCGCAACCGCACCGGCCTGTTCGTCCAGCCGTGGGCCGTGGTCGTCCCCGCCGTGCTGATCGTCGCGCTGACGACGGGGACGAACCTCCTCTTCGACGCCGCGCTGGACAGGGGCGCGCGCCGGGGCCCGCGCCGGACAGAGAAGGAAGCACGCCCGTGAAGCACGAGAAGGACACCGGCGGGGTTGCCGGCGGGGACACCGGCGGGGTTGCCGGCGGGGTTGCCGGCGGGGACACCGGCGGGGTTGCCGGCGGGGACACCGGCGGGGTTGCCGGCGGGGACACCGGCGGGGTTGCCGGCGGGGATGCCGTCGCCGAGCTCCGCGACCTGCGCGTCGTCGTCGACGGCCGGGCGATCGTCGACGGGGTGAGCCTGCGGGTCCTGCCCGGCCGGGTCACGGCGCTGATCGGCGCGTCCGGCAGCGGCAAGACCACCACCGGCCTCGCCCTGCTCGGCGAGTACCCGGCGGGCGCCCGGGTCACCGGCGACGTACGGGTGGAGGCCGACGGCCTGGTCGGCTACGTCCCCCAGCATCCGGCGGCGGCCCTCAACCCCGCCCGCCGGGTCTCCGCGCTGCTGACCGACATCGCCCGCGCCCAGGTGCGCCGGCTGCCGGTGCGGCAACGCCGGGCGGCGGTCCGCGAACGTGTTCTGCATGCCCTGGCGGAGGCCCAGCTCCCGGACGCGGAAGCCCTGTTGCGGCGCTACCCGCACCAGCTCTCCGGCGGCCAGCAGCAACGCGTCGTCCTCGCCCAGGCACTGCTGCTCGGCGCGCGCGTCGTCGTCGCCGACGAACCCACCACGGGTCAGGACGCCCTGACCAAGAGCCGCATCGTCGAGCAGCTCACGGCAGTCGCGGCCCGCGGCATCGCGGTGGTGCTGCTCAGCCACGACCTGGACGTGGTGCGCGCACTCGCCGACGAGGTGGTGGTCCTGCGGGCGGGCAAGGCCGTCGAGTCGGGTCCGGCCCAGCGGGTCCTGCTCTCACCCCGGCACGAATGGACCCGCGAACTGCTCGACGAACGTACGGAGTCGCCGGAGGCGGACGGCCCGACCGCCGGGCAGCCCGTCCTGCGGGTGCGCGGTCTGACCGCCCGCCACCGCGACGGTGCCCGCGGCACGGCCGTCGTCCTGCGCGCCCCCGAACTCGACCTGTACCCGGGCCGGTCGCTCGCCGTCGTCGGCCGGTCCGGCAGCGGCAAGACCACCCTGGCCCGCTGCGTCGCCGGCCTCCACCGGGACCACGACGGCGAGATCCTCCTGGACGGCACGCCGCTGCCGCGAAGCCTGCGCGACCGCAGCCGGGCACAGCTCGCGGCCGTGCAGTACGTCTTCCAGGACGCGCACGCCGCCTTCGACGAACACCGCCCCGTCGTACGGCAGGTCGCCCGCACCGCGGTCCGCCTGCGCGGCACCGACGAGGACACGGCGACCCGGGAGGCGCTGACCACCCTGGCCGGCCTCGGGCTCCCGGAGGAGCTGGCCCACCGGCGCCCCGGCCGGCTCTCCGGCGGCGAACTCCAGCGCGCCGCCCTCGCCCGCGCCCTGCTCGCCCGCCCCCGTGTCCTCGTCTGCGACGAGATCACCTCCGGCCTCGACACGCTCACCCGCCGGGGCATCCTCGACGTGCTCACCGCGCTGGTCCGGGGCCGCGGCGACCTGTCCCTGGTCCTGATCACCCACGACCTGGACACGGCCGCCCTGGCACACCGCGTCGCCGTCCTGGACGCCGGCGAACTCGTCGAACAGGGCCCGGCCCGGCAGGTCCTGACCGCGCCGGGCCACCCGTTCACCGTCTCCCTCATGGAGACGACGGCCCGGCCGGCGGCGGGAACGGTCACGTGACGCACGTGTCTGCCGCGTTCCCGGGGCCGCCTGTCGGGACGACCTCCGAGTCAGCACCGCCACCATCCGGAATATCAAGTTCTCGCTTCCGCAACCCACTCCGGCATCCGGACGTCCAACACCATGAAAGACGGATACCGATCACCCGGGAGAGCACGTGGCGAAGAAGGACCGGACGACGGACGCGGTGAGGGAGAAGGACCGCGAAAAGTGGATGGCCCGTTTCCAGGTGCGGCTGGCCACGCAGCCGGGCGTGGACCGGGCAGTCGTGCTCCAGGCGGTCAAGGAGGTCACTGCACACTGCTCGGATACGAAGGAGCACCCGCGGACCGCGTTCGGCGACCCCGACGCCTACGCCGTACAAACCGCCGCGCGGCTGGTGCCGGCGGGCCGGGCGTCGCGCGCGAGGCGGCACAACGCCGTGGTGGACGCACTTTCCTCCGTGCGTAAGGCGGTCGACGACTTCAGCGGCCCTGTGACCGGTTGAAGCGAGCGATCGTCTCCGTCACGGCGCGGCCGCACGCCCGGTCTCGCGGGACCTCGGGCGGCGGGGTCAGACGGCCTGTTGCGTGGGAAGAACGGTGATCTCCGTCAGGTTCACGTGACGGGGGGGGCGGCGCCCAGGACGGCGGCACGGTCGGTGACATCGACCCTGAGGGGCAGGGCCTTCCCCCCGTCGGCCGAGATGCGTTCCGCGAGCGCGTCGAGCCGGTCCTTGCGGCGTGCGAGGAGGGCCACGTCGGCACCCGGACGGGCGAGTCGTGCCGCAGTGGCCTCGCCGATGCCGCTGGAGGCCCCGGTGACCACCGCGACGCGGCCGGCCAGCGGACTGCCGGTGAGAACAGCGGACATGGGATTCGCCTCTCCGTGGAGTCGGACGGAACGTGCCGGAACGGGTGTTCAGATACTTCCCGATGAAACTTCCCCCACCGGCAGTCACCGCCGCCCCCGATCCCGGAGGTACGCGTTCGGCCGTCCGGGCCGCAGGCGCCGGGAGACCACCCCGGCAGGTCCGCTGCCCCGGCGCGGTACGGGCGTGGTCCGGCCGGGCCCGAGGCCGGCCCGGGCCACGAAGTGGCGTCATGGTGCGGCATCGGTGAGTGCGAGGGCGGCGAGTTCGGTCCGTGCGGTGACGCCGAGTTTGGGGAACGCCTTGTAGAGGTGGTATCCGACGGTGCGTGGGCTGAGGAACAGCTGTGCGGCGATGTCCCGGTTGGACAGGCCGCGTGCGGCCAGCCGGATGATCTTCCGTTCCTGCGAGGTGAGCACGGACAGTGCTCCTGTTCCGTCCGCGACCCCGGACCCGGGTACGACTTCGCCGGTCGCGTCGAGCTCGGTACGGGCCCGCTCCGCCCAGGGCGTGGCGCCGAGTCTGCGGAAGGTCTCGAAGGCGTCGCGGAGTTGGGTCCTGGCCTCGGACTTGCGGCGCGTGCGGCGCAGCCACTCGCCGTAGAGGAGGGCGGTTCGCGCGCGTTCGAACTGCCGGTCGTCGGGGTGCAGCCGCAAGGCGGCCCGGTACAGCTCCGCGGCGTCCGCCTCCGGCGCGAGCAGCGCGCGGCAGCGCTGGACGTGCGCGTCGATCCACGGCTGCGCGGCGTCGTGTGCCCAGTCCGTGAGCCGGGCGAGCGGCTCACGGGCGGCGTCCGGCCGGCCGAGCCGCACCGCCGCCTCGATCAGGTCGGGAATGCTGCGCAGGCCGGGAAGCTGATGGCTCACCGGTCCGCTGTGCAGGGCGGCCAGGCGGGTGCGGGCGGACTCCCACCGGGCGTGGCCGAGGTCGAGCAGGGCCAGCGCCCAGTGTGCCCAGGACATGCCGGGCGGGACCGCGCCGGGCTCCGGCGCGGCGAGCGCGTCGTCGGCGAAGGCGTGGCAGCGCCGCTCGTCGCCCCCCACCGCGGCCAGGTAGGCCAGCACACCGCTGATCTCGGCGGTCCACTGCCGGTGTCCGAGCTCCTGGGCGATGTGCAGCGCTTCGGTCGCCTCGTCCCAGGCGTCGGTGTGACGGCCGAGGAAGGCCGACGACCGGGCGACACACGCCAGCACGGGCGGCGTCCGGCCGATCCGTCCACGGTCGCGGCACTCGGCGAGGAGCTCGCCGGCCACCCGGTGTGCCTCGGT
This sequence comes from Streptomyces sp. NPDC020731, assembly GCF_044334705.1. Lineage (NCBI taxonomy): Bacteria > Bacillati > Actinomycetota > Actinomycetes > Kitasatosporales > Streptomycetaceae > Streptomyces > Streptomyces sp. NPDC020731. The sequence goes on along the minus strand of NZ_JBIRTN010000027.1, from coordinate 81,601 downwards.
GTCCTGGCCGGCGGCCTGAAGACTGGTGGCTCCGACCAGGATCGTGTCGTGCGGGCCGCCGAATCCGGTCCGTTCGGCGGCTGCGACGCGTCGTGCGAGGGCTTCGGGGTCCCGGTCCCCCTGGCCGATCGCGGACCGCACCGCCCAGGTCAGCAGGCGGGCCACGTGGGTGAGCGGGTCGTCGGGCGGCAGCGGCAGGGCGTCCAGCCGGTCCGCGGTGTCCGCGATCTCGTCCTCCCCGAGATACCAGGCGGCGTGCACCGCGTCGAGCATCATGTGGGCGGCCGGTGCCGGGTCGCCGGCCCGGGTCAGCTCGGCCGCCTCGGTCAGCAGCCGGCGGGCCGTGCGGAGCAGGCCGTGGTGGAACGCCGCGGCGGCGCGGACCCGGATGGCGCGAACGGTCAGGTCCGGGTCGTCGGTGCTCGCGGCGCCGCGCCGGGCGAGCTCCACCATGCGGTCGATGTCACCTTCCTCGGCGATCGCCTCCGCGGCCAGCACGAGGCGGCGGGCCCGGTCCGTGCCGGACTCCGTGAGCTGCGCGGCCCGTTCGTAGGCCGCCGCCGCGGCGGCGTGTCCGCTTCGCTCGGTGGCCCGTCGGGCGGTGCTCTCCAGTTCCGCGGCCACCTGCTCGTCGGGGCCGGTGGCCACCACGGCGTGGTGCCAGGCGCGCCGGTCGGCGTCTTCCGGCCGGTGGAGGGCTTCGGCGAGGGCCGTGTGCACCACGAGGCGGAGGCTGACCGGCGCCGCCTGGTAGACGGCCGACCGTACGAGGGGGTGGCGGAAGCGCACGGTGTGGTTGTCCACCCGGAGCAGCCCCTCCGTCTCCGCGGGCACCAGGTCCGTGGGGCGGCAGCCGAGCGGGGCGGCCGCGCGCAGGACGACGTCGCGGTCACCGGTGTCCTCGGCGGCCGCGACGAGCAACAGGTGCCTGCTCGGCTCGGGCAGCCGCCGTACCCGGTCGAGGAACGCCGCCTGGACCGTGTCGGTCATGGGCAGGGCCTGGCCGGCGGCGACCGGCCGGCCGGCGACGAGAGCGAGGGGCAGTTCGAGGAGGGCGAGCGGGTTGCCCTGTGCTTCGGCCAGTACCCGGTACCGGTTGGCGGGGGACAGCGTGGCGGCGTGCTCGGCCAGGAGGCCGGCGGCGGCGGGCGCGTCGAGCCCCGTCAGCGGCATGTGGGCGAGTCCGGGGGCGTCGAAGCCGGTCCGGGCGGCGGTGATCAGCGCGATGCCCTCGGCGTCGAGCCGCCGCGCGGCGAACAGCAGGGCCTCGGCCGACGCCCGGTCCAGCCACTGCGCGTCGTCGACGAGGCACAGGACGGGCCCGCCGGCGGCGAATTCGGCGAGGAGGGAGAGGACGGCGAGGCCGACGAGCATGCGGTCGCCCGGTTCGGCCGGGGCGAGGCCGAAGGCCCCGCGCAGGGCACGCGCCTGCGGTGCGGGGAGGGCGTCGGTCCGGTCGAGGGCGGGTCGCAGCAGCAGGTGCAGGCCGGCGAACGGCAGGTGTGCCTCGGACTCGATGGCGGTGCCGCGCATGACCCGCAGCCCGTCGGCCGCCGACTCCGCGTACTCCAGCAGCGCGGTCTTGCCCATGCCCGGCTCCCCGGTGATGAGCAGGCAACCGCTGCGACCGGTCCGGCAGTCCGCCAGCAACCGGTCGATGACTGATATCTCGTCACTCCGTCCGTGCAACACGTGGTGAGGGTACTTAAGCCGACCGGAGATCCCGGACCGGACTGCCGGGGCGTGACGGATTCCGCTCCCGGTCCCCGGCCGTAGCGTGGTGGAACAGAGCACGGCGGCGGAGGGAGATCGACCATGTCCGGCTTCGACGAGCTGGTCAGGCGGTACCTGGCGAGCTGGAACGAGCGCGACCCGGCCAGACGCCGGGCGCTCGTCGACGAGCTCTGGACCGACGACGCCGGCTACGTCGATCCGATCGTGGCGGCCGAGGGCCGCGACGCCATCGAGGACGTGGTGGCCACGGCCCAGCGGCAGTTCCCCGGCCTGGTGTACCGGCCGGCCGGGAAGGTCGACGGCCACCACGAGGTGGCACGCCTCGCCTGGGAACTGGCGCCGGCCGGCGGCCCCGCGGTGATCGTCGGGCTTGCCGTCATGGTCACCGAGCAGGGCCGCCTGCGCCGCGTATACGGCTTCCTCGACCCCGTCCCCGCAGCCATACCTTCACCAGGAGCTGGAAGTTGACACCTGATCCGATGACCCTCCACCCGCTGCCGGCCCATGACCGGGTGGTGTTCCTCAAACCACTGATCGACTCACCGAAGATCGTCGTGGGCGAGTACACCTACTACGACGACCCGGACGGCGCCACCGGCTTCGAGCAGCACAACGTGCTCTACGCCTACGGCCCGGAACGGCTGATCATCGGCAGGTACTGCGCCATCGCCACGGGCACCCGGTTCCTGATGGCGGGCGCCGACCATCCGACGATGGGCGTGTCCACCTTCCCGTTCACCATGTTCGGCGGCGAGTGGGCCGAGCGGACCCTCGACATCGTCACCGGCATGCCCAGCCGGGGCGACACCGTGGTCGGCAACGACGTCTGGTTCGGCCACCGGTCCACCGTCATGCCCGGCGTCCGCATCGGCGACGGCGCGATCATCGCCGCCGGCGCGGTCGTCACCGCGGACGTACCGCCGTACACGATCGTCGGCGGCAACCCGGCCCGCCCGATCCGGCAGCGGTTCGACGACGCCGACGTCGACCGGCTCCTGCGGGCCGCCTGGTGGGACTGGCCGGCCGAAGTGGTCACCGAACACGCCCGCACCATCATGGCCGGCACCCCGGCCGACATCGCCCGTATCGCCCGCATCGCCGCCGACCACGGACCGGAGACCGCATGACAGACGTGTCGATCGAGGAACACCCCGTGGGCGGCGGCGGACCGTACGCCATCACCACCGGCCCGGACGGCGCGCTGTGGTACACGCTGGTCCACAGCGGCCGGATCGGCCGGCTCGTGCCCGGCGCCGGACCGGAGGACCACCGGCTCGACCCGGACTGCGGGCCGACGGTCATCACCACCGGGCCGGACGGCGCCCTGTGGTTCACCGAGTACCGGGCACACCGCATCGGCCGGATCACCACCGACGGCACCGTCACGGAGTTCCCGCTGCCCACCGCCGAATGCGGGCCGTTCGGCATCGTGGCGGGGCCCGACGGGGCGCTGTGGTTCACCGAGACCGCCGCCGACCGCATCGGCCGCATCACCACCGGCGGTGAGGTCACCGAGTTCCCGCTCCCGGTCACCGGCGCGTTCCCGTCCGCGATCACCGCGGGACCGGACGGCGGGATGTGGTTCACCATGAACCAGGCCGACGCGATCGGCCGGATCGGCGCCGACGGCACGGTCACCGTCCACCCGCTGCCCACCGCGGCCGCCGCACCGGTCGGCATCACCCTCGGCCCCGACGGCGCCCTCTGGTACGTCGCGATCGCCGCCGGCCACATCGGCCGCGTCACCGTCGAGGGCGAGATCAGGGAGTTCCCGCTGTCCGACCGCGCCGGCCGGCCGCACGCCATCACTCCGGGCGCCGACGGCGCCCTGTGGTTCACGGAGTGGGGCGGCAACCGCGTCGGCTCCGTCACCACCGAGGGCGTGATCGAGGTGCACGACCTGCCCACGTCCGGCTCGGAGCCGCACGGCATCACCCTCGGCCCCGACGGTGCCCTGTGGACGGCACTGGAGACCGGCGCCCTCGCCCGTATCACCCCGAACCCGCTGCCCTGACCCAGGAGAAGACCTTGCCCGTGACGTTCAACCACACGATCGTCCCCGCCCGGGACCGCGAGGAGTCGGCCCGGTTCTTCCGCGAGCTGTTCGAACTCCCCGAGGCGCCGTCGTGGGGCCCGTTCACCAACGTCCAGCTCGACGAAGGCGTGCTGCTGCAGTTCGCCGAGCTGCCCGGCGTCGACCGGATACAGATGCACCACTACGCGTTCCTGGTCGACGACGACCTGTTCGACCGGGCCTACGCCCGCCTCCGGGCAGTCGGCACCGAGCACTGGGCCGACCCTCAGATGACGCGGCCCGGCGAGACCAACACCGAACACGGCGGCCGCGGCGTCTACTTCAACGACCCCGCCGGCCACGCCATCGAAATGATCACCAAGCCCTATCTCTGAACCGAACCGCCCGAAAGGATCCCGTGACACACACCGCCATCGACCCCGGCGCCGAGTTCGACCGGCAAGTGCACAACCTCATCGAACGGGACTACCCGACGATGGCCCGCCTGACCCCGGAACGGTTCACCGCCCTGGTCGCGCCCCTGCGCGACCTCGCCACCGACGTCGGACACGGCACAGGGAAGCCGGACACCGGACACGTCCCCTTCCTGCTCGTGGTCACCCGGGAAGTCGTCGCGATCGAGCAGACGATGGCGCGCACCACCCTCCACGGAAAGACCGGGCCCGGCTTCGTCGACCGGTCCTTCGAGCCCGGCGCCCTCGAGCGGTTCGTCGCCGTCGAGGAGACCGGCCTCCCCGGCCGGCGCGCCTACCTGCTGCTCGACGTCGAGCGCGGAGAGGAGTTCTGCGGCGCCGTACCCGGCGACGCCATGGACGCCGTCGCCACCAGGGGACGAAGCCCGCTCACCATCGAGGAGGGGATCGCGTTGATCACCCACTTCCCCGAGATCCTGGTCAAGAACAAGTGCTTCTCCCTCGGCGGTTCACGCTCCGGCGACCGCCGCGTCCCGGCGATCTGGATCAGCCGGCACACTCCCAAACTCGGCTGGTGCTGGGAAGGCAACCCCCACACGTGGCTCGGCATGGCCTCGGCCGGCTCCCGCCGCGCGGCCACGGAACAGTAGTGCGGGCAAGTCCCCCTCGACGACCGGGATCCCTGGCCACGCCCGCCAGGTTCCGGATGTTCTCGGCCCTGTTCCAGGTGGAGTGGCGCGCACGCCGGCCCAGTAGCAGCGCGGCGACGGGTTCCACCGAGTACTCGCAGTCGTCGAACACCGGCGGCAGGCGCCGGTCACGCAGCCGGCGGACCACGGCGTCCGCGGCGGGCCGGTGACTGGTCACGCAGACCGAGTGCTTCCGCGACGGCCCGGTCAAGGAGATCCGTGTCGCGCAGCGGGACAAGGCCCGCGGGCCTGAACTCATCGGTGAAGGACATCGTGATGTCCGAAGGCCCCGAAGCGCCGGCCGTGTCCGACCGTCACCGTCTGCCCACCGAGCGGGACGAGCCGGGTGGACTCCGCATGGACGTGGGCCAAGTCCGGCAGCCGGTGAGTGTTTTTCGGACAGACTGGGGCCATCCGGGTGGGCGGAGACAACCCGGATGGCGTCCAGTGGCCTCTCATGGTCCGAACACCACGGTCCCACAGGCAAGTTGGGGTCGTGCTGCTCGTCCACGTTCCATGACGCACTCGAAAGCCGGAAGCACGAGGATCGATGACCAGACTCCAGCAGGACCGCCCCCACCGCCTGACCCGCCCCTCCGTCGCCGTCGCCGCGGCCATCGCCGTGACCGCGGGCGTCGTCGCCGCCGCGCCGGACGCGAAGTCCGAGGAGCCGACGCCGAAGCTCGGCCTGATCGCCGCCTCCGCCTCCGTCACGCTCGATTCGTGGAAGGAAGATCCCGGCGTTTATCTCGACCTCGGGACGTACCTCACCTCCGAGAACGGCGCCTTCGAGCTCAAGGTGACCCGCAAGTCCTACAAGGACCCGGTCGTCGCCCAGCAGATCCTCCGGAACGGGAAGAAGACCCGGACCAGGACGCTCCCCGCCGGGGCCGTGAACGACTTCGCCGGACTGCCGGACTTCACCCAGATCACCCTCACCGACGCGGCCGGCTCGACGGTGCTGGAGAAGACCGAGGCGTTCTGCCCCAACAACGCCTCCGGACGGGTCCGTCCGGACGCCCCCGCCAACTCGAAGTATCCGGAGAGCTGTCCGACGAACCCCTTCACCCTCGGCTCGGTATGGGGCGTCGAGAACGGCTGGGCGTCCAACACCTACTCGGGGTTCTACACCGACCCGGTCCAGCTGGCCGCCGGCACCTACACCGCCGAGATCAACGTGGCCAAGAAGTACCGTGATCTCTTCGGCATCGCCGACAAGCCGCAGACCGTCAAGGTGGTCGTCCGCGAGCGCAGTTGGGAAGACGAGGAGAGTGCCGGCGCCCGCAGCCCGGCGAAGACCACCGCCTCCGGGCACAGCGCCCACGCGCAGCACGACGCCCACGCTGAGCACAGCGCCCACGCGCAGCACGACGCCCACGCTGAGCACAGCGCCCACGCGCAGCACGGGACCGCCGCTGGCATCCCGGCCCCCGGCGCCGTGACGAGCGGCGCCGGCCCCTCGTACAACGCCGGTCACGGACCCTACCCGTCGGCTCCGCCCGCCCTGCCGTGGGCGCTGAAGAGGAAGTCCCTGGGGCGGCAGGCCCTCACCACCGCCGAGGTCGGTGACGGTTCCGGGCAGACCGACGGTTCGCGGCAGGCACCGGGCGACCGGCCCAACGCGAAGCGGCCCGCCGGCAAGACGTCGGTGCCCGACGTGCCGAAGCCCGACCTGCGCTCGCTGCCCGCGTTCGGCATCACCGTCAGCGACGGCTACGAGGAGGTGCCCGGCAAGGACTACCTCGCCTTCAGCGCCAACGTGTGGAACGCGGGCCCGGCCAAGCTCGTCGTGGACGGCTTCCGCTCCCCGGGCAAGGAGGTGATGGACGCCTACCAGTACTTCTACGACGCCGACGGCAAGCAGGTCGGATACACCCCGACCGGCGGCATGGAGTGGGACCCGCGTCCCGGCCACGAGCACTGGCACTTCCTGGACTTCGCCAGCTACCGGCTGCTGACGGCCGACCAGAAGGAGACGGTGCGCAGCGGCAAGGAGGCGTTCTGCCTGGCCAACACCGACGCCGTCGACTACACGGTGAAGAACGCCGACTGGCACCCGGGCAACACGGACCTGTCCACCGCGTGCGGCCAGGAGAACTCCATCTCCGTCCGCGAGGTGCTCGACGTCGGCTCCGGTGACACCTACACCCAGGACCTGCCCGGTCAGTCCTTCGACATCACGGACCTGCCGAACGGCACGTACTACATCCAGGTCCTCGCCAACCCGGAGAACCGGCTCAAGGAGACCGACCACAGCAACAACAGCGCGCTGCGGGAGGTCGTCCTGGGCGGCGAGAAGGGCGCCCGTACGGTGACGGTCCCCCCGCACCACCTGGTGGACGCCAACTGACCCGCCCGTGACGGCCGGGGCGGCTCCGGCCCCAGGGACGAACCCGGAGCCGCCCCGGCCCGCCGGAACCTCCCGGCCGGTGGCCGACGCCGAGGGCCACAACCGTACAGCGCTGGACGCGCTCGTCCGCGCCGTACGGAGATGACACGGCCGGCACCGGACAACGCCCCGCCGAGGAGCCCCGGCCGAGCGACGGCCGGGGCTCCTCCACGTCGGCGGACCGCGCCACATCGTGGCCGCCGTGTGCCAGGACGGCCGGTCAGCGCCGCAGGGTGAGGACGCCCGGCCGCCACGGCAGTCGGTTGTACTCGCCGCCCGCGTTGGGGTCCTTGCCCTGGTAGAGGAGTTGCAGGTTGCAGGGGTCGATGGTCATGGTCTGGTCGGGGTTGTTGCGGACCAGGTCACCGTGGCTGATGTCGTTGGTCCAGGTGGCCCCGCTGTTGGCCTTCCCCGCGAAGGGGTTGCTCTCGCTTGCGGCCTGGGGAGTCCACGAGCCGCTCAGGCTGGAGGCCGTGAAGGAGCGGAAGTAGCGCCCGTTCGCGCCCATCGCCTCGACGATCATGAGGTACTGGTTCCGGCCCTGAACCTTGTAGACCTGTACGCCCTCGAAGAGGTTGGCCTTCGTGTCGCTCATGATGGTCGTGTACGACGAGCCGAAGTTGCCCGGGAAGTTCCCGATCGGCATGCTCGCCCGGTAGATCTTGCCGTTGTCACCGGCGAAGAACAGGTACATGTTCTGGCCGTCGGCGATCAGGGTCTGGTCGATCGGGCCGGTGTCGGAGCCGGAGATGCTCCCGGTGAACAACGGCTGCGGAGAGGACCAGCCGTTGGGGTTGGTGGGATCGCTCGACGTGCGGTAGATGAAGGGCCACGAACCCCACTGGTACGCCAGCACCCAGATGTTCTTGGGCGCGAAGTAGAACAGCGTGGGCGCCACCGCGGCCTGGCTCATCCCGGTCTGGCCGGCCGACGCCATGTCCGACCAGTTCGTGAAGGGACTGAACATCATCGAGCCGTACGACGATCCCGACACGTTCGACGCGTAGACCAGGTGCCTGCCGTTGTGCGTCACGGTGGTGAAGTCCTTCACCGCGGCCCACCCGTTCGCCGGCTGCGCCAGCACACCCGTGGACGTCCACCGGTACGTCGACGGAAGGGAACACGTGCCGTCCGTCGGCGGCGTCCCGGTCAGACCGGTCCACTTCTGGTTGCTGCCGCCGTTGCACGTCCACAGCTGCACCGCCGTGCCGTTGGCCGTACCGGCGCCCGTGGCCTCCAGGCACAGCCCGGACTCCACTCCGACGACCGTGCCGTCGGAGTTCACCCGCCACTGCTGGTTCGTACCGCCGGAACAGCTCCAGATCTGCACCCGGGTACCGGCCGTGGTGGCGTGGCCCGGAACATCCAGGCACTTGTCGCCGTACACGGTCAGCTGGTTGGCGTCCGTCAACGTCCACTGCTGGTTGGTTCCGTTCCAGCAGTCGTAGATCTGCAGGTACGTACCGTTGGTCTGGTCGGCGCCCGGCACGTCGAGACACCGGTTCGAACCGACACCGCGCAAGGCGCCACTGGAGGCCGCCTGAGCCGGGGTGGTGGCGACGAGCATCGCCGCCAACGCGGCCAGCGCCGCAACCACGGCGGCGAGCACCGCGGACGGATGTCTGCGGCTGAGGATTCGTCTCTGCGTGGAGACAACGGATTGGCGGGTCCATGACATATGCATGCGGCACGACTCCTTGCGGTCTGCGCTCAGGCGGTGTGACGGGAGTTGTCCTGCTGCCCGATGGAACGACCCGACGTGTTCGCCATATCGAACGTGCGTCGAAGTGTCGAGCAATCTGAATGATAGGGAGTCGACGAACGGCGTCAACACCTCACGCATGTATCGCCGCAAACTCCGAAACATTTGCCGGAACCCACGCGGCGAAACGTCGCACGCCACACCGACAGGAAGCCGAAACCTCAAGCATGGATCATCGAGGCAAACCTTCGGCACCACGCCACCGGCGGGCGACAGCGCCGGGGTCGCCGTCCGGCCCGCCGGGGGGTTCTGAAAGTTTCGGAGCAGTGGCAGAAACTTTCCCCCGCACGAAGTATTGACGATGCATCATCAACCCCTCAATCATTCCTGTCTGGGAAACCGGCCACAGCCCGATATCTCGAACCCGCACCGCGCTGTCCGGTGATTCCGTGCTGCCCCGGGCTCCGGCCCGCCCCGTCCGTCCGCCGAAAGGGAGCGGACGACACCATCCCCTGCGTTTCAGTCCTTCCGTGATGTCCACCCTGGAGGCACAGCCATGGGCTCGTACGCCCTTCCCGGACCCGTTGTCCGCCGAAAAATCCGCGGCCTGCTGTTGGCGCTGGTCGTCGGCGTCCTCGGTGCGGTCACCGCACTGGTCACGCCGCCGACCGCACACGCCGCCGAGAACACGCTCGGCGCCGCAGCGGCACAGAGCGGCCGCTACTTCGGCACCGCCATCGCCTCGGGCAAGCTGGGCGACTCGACGTACACGTCGATCGCGAGCCGAGAGTTCAACTCGGTGACGGCCGAGAACGAGATGAAGATCGACGCCACCGAACCGCAGCGGGGTCAGTTCAACTTCGGCGCCGCCGACCGCGTCTACAACTGGGCGGTGCAGAACGGCAAGCAGGTGCGCGGCCACACCCTGGCCTGGCACTCCCAGCAGCCCAGCTGGATGCAGAGCCTCAGCGGCAGCACACTGCGCCAGGCGATGATCGGCCACATCAACGGCGTGATGGCCCACTACAAGGGCAAGATCGCGCAGTGGGACGTCGTGAACGAGGCCTTCGCCGACGGCAGTTCGGGAGCCCGGCGCGACTCCAACCTGCAACGCACCGGCAACGACTGGATCGAGGTCGCCTTCCGCACCGCGCGCGCCGCCGACCCGTCCGCCAAGCTCTGCTACAACGACTACAACGTCGAGAACTGGACCTGGGCCAAGACCCAGGCCATGTACAACATGGTGCGGGACTTCAAGCAGCGCGGCGTGCCGATCGACTGCGTCGGCTTCCAGTCGCACTTCAACAGCGGCAGCCCCTACAACAGCAACTTCCGCACCACCCTGCAGAACTTCGCCGCCCTCGGCGTCGACGTGGCCGTCACCGAACTCGACATCCAGGGCGCCTCGTCCACGACCTACGCCAACGTGGTCAACGACTGCCTGGCCGTCTCCCGCTGCCTCGGCGTCACCGTCTGGGGTGTGCGCGACAGCGACTCCTGGCGATCGGGGGACACGCCGCTGCTGTTCAACAACGACGGCAGCAAGAAGCCCGCGTACACCGCCGTCCTCAACGCGCTCAACGGCGGCGACACCTCGGAGCCCCCTGCGGACGGCAACACGATCAAGGGCGTCGCTTCGGGCCGCTGCCTGGACGTGCCCAGCGCCGGCACCACCGACGGCACCCAGCTCCAGCTGTGGGACTGCCACGGCGGCACCAACCAGCAGTGGACGTACACCGACGCCGGTGAGCTCAGGGTCTACGGCGACAAGTGCCTGGACGCCGCCGGCACCGGCAACGGCTCCAAGGTCCAGATCTACAGCTGCTGGGGCGGCGACAACCAGAAGTGGCGCCTCAACTCCGACGGATCCATCGTCGGCGTCCAGTCCGGCCTCTGCCTCGACGCCGTCGGGAGCGGCACCGCCAACGGAACCCTGATCCAGCTCTACTCCTGCTCGAACGGCAGCAACCAACGCTGGACCCGCACCTGACGGTCCCGGGCCGCCGCCATGACGGCGGCGGCCCTCGCGGTCCTGACGGTGATCCCTCCTGTGCGACGTGGCACAAGGACCGGATTCCGTTCGCGGTCGAGAGCGACCGGCTGTACGGGAGGTTCGTCGATACGCGCACCGGGACTCCGGGCCGTTGGAGCGACGGTGACGCGAACCGGTCCGACACCCATGGTTCCCTCGCGGAGTTCTTCCGCGAACTCGCCGACGGGATGCGCACACACGGTCGTGTCGTGGACGGCGTGGTGTCCTGGTGACCGACGGCCGCGAGGGTCACCGGAGGCGGCCTCGACGTCGCGGCTCAGCACCCCGGTGACGGTGTCCCCCACGATCCAGCGGCAAGGTGCTGAGAGGGGCGGATCTCCCGACGGCCCGCCGGCGGCGTGTCGTCGGGAGATCCGCCCCCCTCGTGGTCCCAGGGACTGCGTCCGGAAGTGGTCCGACGGACGCGCCGGCAGCGTCACGCGATGCGTGTGCCGGGCCCGTCCGCCGGGTCAGCGGCCGGTCACTCCCCGGCGGCCGCCTTCTTCCTGCGCAGGAAGAACATCGCCGCGCCGCCCGCGGCCACGAGGGCCACCGCGACACCCGCGATCACCGGAGTCGCGCTGGAGCCACCGGTGTTCGCGAGGTCGCCCTCGCCGCCGGTGGTGTCCTCGGAGGAGCCGCCGGCCGGGCTGGGGGCCGAGGACGGGGTGTCCCCGTCCGTGCCCGGCGTCCCGGTTCCCGGGGTGCCCTGGGTCTTGCAGTCCAGGACGCCCTGGAAACGCTCCGAGAAGCCGTTCGGGCCCTCGATGGTGAAGTCGTACGCCGCGTCCTCGTCGACCGGGACGGTCACCGTCTTGGTCCCGCCCGCCTCGATCGTGTGCTCGGCGCCCGCGAGTTCGAAGGTGAACGGGGTGTCACCCTCGTTGCTCGCCGTGACGTCGACGCCGCCCTTGGCACAGTTCTTCTCCGCCGTGACCGAGGGGATGGCGCCCTTGGTGGCCCAGTTCGCGGTCGCGTCGGCCGTGACCGTGGACTCGCTGGAGCCGGCGAGGATCTGCGTCTGGCTCTTGCTGGGGCTGGCGAACGCACGGCCGACCGGGATCTCGGTGGTCGCCCGGACCGTCAGCGAGGCCGAACCGTCGGCCGTCCCCTCGGGAACGTCGAAGTACAGCTCGGTGCCGTCACTGGCGGACGTGACGGCCTTGCCGCTCTTGTCGGTCACCTTGACGCCGGCCCCGGCGGCGTCGGCGGAAGCGGCGACGGAGACCTGACCGGCGTCGGTGCGCACGGTCACCGGGCCGAGCTTGCCGCCGGCCTTGCCGGAGACCGCGTCGGGCTCCAGCATGAGGGAGGTCTTCGGCTCCTGGAGGTTCTGCGCCTGGGCCTCGAGCCAGTCGGCGAGCTTCTCGGCCTGCGCGTCGCGGGCCTCGACCTTCGCCCCGTCCGAGAAGCGCCAGATGGCCACCTGGGTGCCGGCCGCCGCGGTCTTGGCCGTCAGCCCCTCGGCACCCGCCTTCTGGGCCAGCGCCGTCAGGTCGTCGACCTGCGGGTACGAGTTCTGGAGGATCCAGAGGATCCTGCCGGCGTTCTCGTTGGCGCCGAGCGAGGTCTGGGCCCAGGGGGTCTCCAGGTACTTCGCCTTGTTCTGGGTCGGGTTGTGGATGTCGATGCAGTACGACTGCAGACTGCCGCTGCCCTCGACGCTCATCTCGAACAGGCCGGCGGCGATGTTCTTGGTCTTGCCGTCGCCGACGTCCAGACGGGCCGAGTCGTACGTCTTCAGCCCGTCGAGAGTGGCGACCGCACCCCCCTGGTGGTGGACGTCCCCCTCGTCGGCGGCGGCGTTACCCGCACCGACGAGGAGGCCCATGGTCAGCAGTCCGGCCGCGGCCGCCCCTGCGGCGATACGTCGTCCGGTGGTGCGCCGCCCGGTCGTGGCGGACGCGGTATGAAGAGCAAACACAGATTTCCCCTCCGGCGGGACCCGCAACGGGACACGCGAGATGTGTTCACACGTGATGCGTGCTGGAAGAGTCACGCCAGTTGTCTCAAGTGCTGGACAAGCACACGGGGATCCTATGGATGGAAGCGTTCCGGATTTTCGTTCCCGACGCCGTACGGCCATTCCGAATCGGAACCGTTACTTCCTGCGACCGGAGTGTCCTCATCCATCCAATCTTCACAACTCGACCAGCGAGTTCGCACACCTGCCGTGCGGTCGGGAACGGCCACCGGTATGCGCTCGAAATGAGTTTCCGTACCCATGTGCCGTGCCGGGGGCGGTGGTTGGGTTGCCACCGAGAGATGGTCAGTCGCCAGGTGGCACTGGGGCGTGGCTCACCTCACGAGTCCACGAGCACGGGATCAAGTAACTTTGCCCAGGCACACGTTCCATGGGTGAAGCGTCGCAACGGGGGAAGATCATGGGATACCGGCCGAGTGATTGGCATGTCCTTGACCTGGACAAGGACCCGACCCCCGGCGACCCGGACCGTGTGCGCACCCTGGCGAGGTTCCTGCACGACTTCGCCGACGACGTCTCCGAGGCGCTGCGTCTGGTGAAGGGGATGGCCGGTGAGGGCACGCTGGCGGAGTGGGCGGGCAAGTCGGCCGACGTGTTCAAGGAGGAGTTCTCCGGCGTTCCCAAGAACCTGAGGAAGCTGGAGAAGTCGTACGCGATGTGCGGTGACGCGCTCGCGGACTACTGGCCGAAGCTGGAGCGCGCCCAGGCCCTCGCCGACAAGGCGCTGGCGAAGGCGCGTGAGGCGCGCGCGGACCTCTCCTCGGCGCAGTCGAAGCTGTCGTCGGCGGAGTCCTGGGTCGGGCGGGCGAGCAAGGAGGCCGACAAGTACAAGGACGATCCCACGGGTTCGAAGTCGGACGCGGACAAGCCGGACGAGGCGAAGGTGCGGGCCGCGACCCGGGACGTGCAGAGCGCCAAGTCCGCCGAGACCAAGGCCCAGTCGGACGTCTCCGCCGCCCAGGACGCGCTCGCGGCGGCGAAGAAGATGGCCGAGGACGCGCGGAAGATGCGCGAGGAGGCCGCGCGGGACGCCAAGTCGAAGATCGACGAGGCCTCGGACGCGGGTATCCAGAACCGGTCGTGGTGGGAGGAGGTCGGCGACTGGTTCGTCGACAACTGGGACAGCATCGTCGCCGTCTGCAAGATCGTCGTCGCGGTCGTCGGCATCGTCGCCATGATCATCGGCGGGCCCATCCTCGGCGCGATCGTGCTCATCGCGGCGCTCGCCCTGCTCGCCGACACGCTCTACAAATACTCCAAGGGCCAGGCGTCCCTGTGGGACGTGGGATTCGCGGTGCTGGAATGCATACCCGGCATGAAGGGCCTGACCACCCTCGGTGCCCTGGCCAAGGGCGCCAAAGCCTTGGCCAAGGGTGGGTTGAAAGCCATGGCCAAGGGGCTCGGGAAGGGCCTGCGCAGGGAGGCCGACGACGCCGCGGCGAAGTCCAAGCCGTCCAAGGGCCGCTGCAAGAACGGCGACCCGATCGACATGGTATCCGGCGAAATGCTCATGGAGGCCACCGACGTCGAACTTCCCGGCCTGCTCCCACTGGCACTACGGCGCACCCACCTGTCCACATACCAGTGGGGCCGCCTCTTCGGTCCGTCCTGGGCCTCCACCCTGGACGAACGCCTCGAACTGGACGACGAGGGAGCCGTTTTCGCCACCGAGGACGGCATGCTGCTCTTCTACCCGGTGCCCCGGCCCGGCACATCGGTCATGCCGCTGGAGGGCCCCCGCTGGCCGCTGGACTGGGACGGCACAGCGGGTGCTCCTCTTCGCGTCACCGACCCCGGCACGGGGATCACTCGTCACTTCGCGCCCCGGTCGAGCCCGGCCGCGGTGGACGAGTCCTTCACGCTGCCCCTGGCCGCGATCACCGACCGCAACGGGTCTCGTGTCGACTTCGATCGTGACGCCGACGGCACCCCTGTCGCGGTACGCGATTCAGGCGGCCGGCACCTGCACGTCGACACGACGGACGGGCGTGTCACCCGGCTCCGTCTGCGCGACCCGGAGGGCGGCCCCGAGGGCACGGTGCTCAGGAGCTTCGGCTACAGCCCCGAAGGAAACCTCACCGAGATCCACGACTCGAGCGGCCGGCCGCTGAAGCTCACGTACGACGAGCGTGCCCGCATCACGTCGTGGACCGACCGCAACGACTACCGGTACCGCTTCACCTACGACCCCCTGGACCGCTGCGTCGCCGGCGAGGGCGCCGACGGCAGCCTGTCCTGCACCATCGAGTACGACACCGACGACCGCCGGACGCGCTACACGGACGCGCTCGGCAACACGACCACGTACCAGTACGACGAGCTGTACCGGCTCACCACCGTGACCGACCCCCTCGGCCACAGCGTGCACACCGAGTGGGACCGGTTCGGGCGGCTGCTCTCCCGTACCGATGAGCTGGGCAACACGACCCGCTTCACGCAGGACGCGCACGGTCAGCCGGTACGGATGGACCGGCCGGACGGGACCGGCGTCCAGGTGGAGTACGACGGCTTCCTGCCCGTCGCCGTCACGGAAGCCGACGGGGCCCGCTGGGAGTGCACCTACGACGACCGGGACAACCTCCTCACCAGCACCGATCCGCTGGGCGCGGTGAGTTCGTACACCTACGACGAGCGGGGACACCGGATCGCGCAGACCGACGCGCTCGGCAACACGTTCCGCTTCGAAACGGATGCCGCCGGGCTCCGGGTGCGGGCCGTGGACCCGCGCGGCAGCGTCGTCACCGTGCGACGGGACGCGTTCGGGCGCGTCGTGCGCATCGAGGACCCGGTCGGTGGAACCGTCCGGCAGGAGTGGGACCCGGACGGACGGCTGCTGTGGCGGGAGCGGGCCGACGGCGGCCGCGAGACCTGGTCGTACGACGCCGAGGGCAACCTCACGTCGCACCGCGACGCCGGCGGCTTCGTCACCGCCTTCGAGTACGGCGCGTTCGACCTGCCGAGTGCCCGGACCGACCCGGACGGCACCCGCTACCGCTTCACCCACGACGCGGAGCTGCGGCTCGTCGGCGTGTCCAACCCGCGCGGTGACGAATGGAGTTACCGGTACGACGCGGCGGGCCGCCTGACCGGCGAGACCGACTTCAACGGCCGCAGGCTCGGGTACGTCCTCGACCCCGCCGGCCATCAGGTGGCGCGGACCGACGGCACCGGGCAGACGGTCCGCCTCACCCGCGACGCCGCCGGGCGGGTGGTGACGGCGCGGACGGACGGCGGTGACGTCACCACCCTGCGCTACGACACGGCCGGCCGCCTGATCGAGGCCGTGAACCCCGGCAGCAGGGTCACCTACGGCTACGACGCCCTGGGCAGGATCCTCACCGAAACCGTCGACGGCCGTACGGTCACCAGCCAGTACGACCCGCTGGGCCGGCGGACACGGCGCACCACACCGTCCGGTGCCACCTCGCACTGGTCGTACGACTCGGCGGGACTGCCCACGTCGCTCGTCACCGACGGTGGGGAGCTGACCTTCACCCACGACGCGGCCGGCCGGGAAACCATCCGTGGCATGGCCGGTGCCGCGATGCTGACGCAGTCCTGGGACGCTGGTCACCGCCTCGTCGAACAAGTCGTCAGTGCCGGCACCCAGGGCGGCGCGCAGGTGCGCCAGGCCCGCTCGTACGCCTACCGCGGGGACGGCCACGTCACCGCGATCACCGACCGGCTGGGCGGCACCCGCAGGTTCGACCTGGATCACGTGGGCCGCGTCACCCGGGTGTCGGCCGACACCTGGACCGAGACCTACGCCTACGACGAACTGGGCAATCTCACCGAAGCCGCTCACCCCGCCCCCGGCGGACAGGACACGCAGGGCCCGCTGCGGCACACCGGCACGAAGGTCACCTCGGCGGGCCGCACCACGTACGAGCACGACGACCAGGGCCGCGTGGTCCGCATGATCCGGCGCACGCTGTCCGGGCTGCGGCGGATCTGGACCTACGTCTGGGACGCCGACGACCGCCTCACCGAGGCCGTGACGCCCGACAGCGGTGTGTGGCGGTACCGCTATGACGTGCTCGGCCGGCGTGCCGCCAAGTGGCGGGTGGACGAGGACGGCTCGGTCGCCGACGAGATCCTTTTCAGCTGGGACCGTGCCAACCTGGCGGAGCAGCAGAGGCTTCGCGACGGGCGGGTGGAGACCGACACCTGGGACTGGGAGCCGGGCACGCACCGGGCGGCGGCCCAGGTGCGGACCGGTCGCCGCGTCGACGCCCCGGACGTGATCGACAGGCAGTTCTACGCGATCGTCACCGACCTGGCCGGAACCCCCAGCGAGCTGATCGACGAGGAGGGCACGGTCGCCTGGCGGGCCGTCACCAGCCTGTGGGGACGTTCCCTGGCCGGTGACGACGAGGGCCTCTGCCCGCTGGCCTTCCCGGGCCAGTACCGCGACCCGGAGACGGGCCTGCACTACAACCTGGCCCGTTACTACGACCCGGACACGGCGAGCTACCTCACCCCCGACCCGCTCGGCCTGGTCCCGGCCCCGAACCACCACGCGTACGTCGACAACCCGCTGCGCTGGAGCGACCCGCTGGGCCTGGAGGGCGACGAGCCGGTCCGCATCTACGACGACTCGACATACGACAAGCATGGTTCGAGCAGCGGTTCGTCGGCCAAGGGAGAGATCGGGCGCGCCCCCGCGAACGGTCAGGCCGCGCTCGACCGGTCCATCACACGGGGCGACGGCAGCAACCCGGACGACTTCCGGCGCATCGGCGTGGACCACGTCAACAACGAGATCGTGGTCCTCGACCGGCACGACTACGAAACCGACAAGAACGGCAAGATCGTCAAGGAGATCTACCATGGCCACGTGCAGGCCTCGTACCCGTCGGGCGCTGTCAAGGAGAAGGACCTGACCAAACTCGTCAGGGCCGGAATGATCAACAACAAGAAGAAGCAGAAGGTGCTCCCGCCCAAGTGCGACGGGTGACAGGCAGAGGGGGAAGACCGGTCGTGGCGTCCGAATGGGACTGGGAAAGCGGCAAGGGCCTGCTGGGAATCGACGACCCGACGGACTGGGATGCCGCGTTCGAGCGTGGGGAGCGGCGTCTGGGGACGGCGGCGATCGGGTTGGCCTTCAACTGTTCGCTGGAGGAGGCGTCACCCCGGATCGTCCGGGCGACGCGGTTGCCGGACCGGAACCAGCGGGGATTCGCGTTCACGGCGGTGGGTACCGCGGCACGGCTCAACGGGGCGTTGACGCCGGAGCTGTATGCCGCGCTGCGGGCGGAAGGTCCCGGCCGCAGGAGCATCGCCGTGAACGCCGTCGACGACACCCTGACCTTCGTGCCGTTCCGGGAACTGCCGCCGTGGCTCAAGCGGTGGAAGGTGTATACGACGGTCCGGGACAAACTGGAGGGCTGGTGGCTGCGCTCCGAGGACGCGGTGGGGGACGCCTGGCGGGCCCTGCGCGGCCGGCGTTCGTGAACCGGGCGAGTGCGCACGGTGAGGCCGAGTGGGCACAGTGCCCGAAGGGGACCGGGAAACCGGTGAGGGAACTTCGGTGAGAAATCGCCTGCGAGATTGCCGGGAATGTTGTTGACGATCTTGCAGCGTGCGTCGCGCCTTGACCCCGAGGCGTCGGCGAAGCACTTGGTGCTCGATGAGGGGAGACCCATGCGGCGGTTGACCGCGCCCGGCGGACGCGCGATGCACTCGCCCACCCGACGAGCGTGCGGGCGGGACGCCCGGTGTCCCGCAAACGCCTCCTGAGGAGCACGGCGATCGCGGGTTCCCTCGTTCTCACGGCCGTCGTGGTGCCGGCCTCCGTCGCGGCGGCCGC
This sequence comes from Streptomyces sp. NPDC020731, assembly GCF_044334705.1. Lineage (NCBI taxonomy): Bacteria > Bacillati > Actinomycetota > Actinomycetes > Kitasatosporales > Streptomycetaceae > Streptomyces > Streptomyces sp. NPDC020731. The sequence goes on along the minus strand of NZ_JBIRTN010000027.1, from coordinate 62,814 downwards.
TTCGGTGACCGCCCCTTCGCAGGGCCGCGGTCATGCCGCGGACCCCCAGGACGCCGCGCTCGCCGCCTACCCCGCTCCGCTTCCCTGATCCGGCAGTCGCCCGCCCTCCCGCGCCGCCGCCGCGTCGGCTCGGCGCCTTCGCATGCCGTGAGTTCCGCCGTGAGTTCGCGGGACCGTGCCGGTCCCGACGCGCTCGGGACGGCCCCGCCCGCCCCTGTGGCAGGGGAAACGAACCGGGAATCTCAAGATCCCCGGCAGATTCGCTCGGCCCCAGCACCTGAGCCACTCCATTCAATGAACCCATCGATCAAAAAGTCCACCTGTTCGAACAGGATCGCCCAGGAATCTCGCTTCGGCGGTCAGTAATTCCATTGGCCACACATCGCGAACCCCTACTCCCAGACAACACGCTTATGTGTTTTCCCAGGAGTTCCGTGGGAATGAAGAACGCATCGAACCGGCCGCTCGGCGGACCGGTTCGTACATAGGAGGGCGGGGGAACAGGGAGCGCGAACCTCCTTGCCACCTGCCCGCATCCGGTCTGAGGGGGGACTGGAGTGAACCATTCACCGTCCACCGGCACGTTCGTGCCCAAGGTCGTCGTGGCCATCGATTTCGGAACACATGGCTCCGGATTCGCCTGGGCGACTGTGTCGAATCTGCAGAACATGGCCAACAACCGCTACATCGCCTACCAGGACTTCGTACACCAGGGCGGCAGCAGTCCCTATCCGAAGGACCTGACGGCCGTGCTGGTGAATCAGCGGGGAACGGCTGTCGAGTTCGGTTTCGAGGCCCGTAAACGCTGGCAGTCCGAACTCGGCCGCGGAAACCCGAACGGTCTCGGATACGCCACCAGGTTCAAGATGGCTCTGCGGGCCGACTCCCCGCGGGTCGACGTACCGCGCTTCCTCGGCAGTCTCACCGGGGCCGGCCGTCGGACGGTGCGTGGACTGATCGCGGCCTGTCTCGGCAAGCTGTACAAGACGGCCCTCAAGGAGATCGAGGCGACGAGCTACCGCGGCATCGGATTCACGGAGGACGACATCCGCTGGTGCATCACGGTGCCCGCGATCTGGAAGGACTCCGAGAAGCAGGCGATGCGCGACGCCGCGGCACAGGCCGGCATGCCTTCCGACGAGGAAAGGCTGCTGCTCGTCAGTGAGCCGGAGGCGGCGGCCGTCTACTGCGCCCTCACCCCCGGCACCCTGCTCGGGCCGACGCGCCCCGCCGGCCGGCTCGACGTCGAGACGACCGGCAGCCGCTTCATGGTGGTCGACTGCGGCGGCGGCACCGTCGACATCACCAGCTATCAGATCCGCACGGAAGGCGTCGGCGCCAACCGGCTGGCCGAGATCGGCATCCCCGACGGCGGCCCGCTGGGATCGGCCTACATCAACCAGCACTTCGTCGAGCAGGTGCTCGCCGACCGCTTCGGCGACGAGCAGCTGAAGGCACTGACGGTCTCCCATCCGCGGGAGATCGCCCTGCTGGAGGACCGCTGGGAGGAGTGGAAGGTCGGTCTGCACTCCGAGACGGCCCCAGACGGCACACCGGTCCTCACCACTCCCTGTGATGTCGAAGTGCCCGGCCGGCTCTGGGAGGCACTCGCGAAGCACACCAGGGAGCGGCTGACGGAGCTGGCCATGGACGACCCCTATCACCTCGTCCTGACCCCGGAGGAGGTCACCGCGCTCCACGAGTCGGTGGTCGGTCCGGTCCTGGACACGATCGAACGGCAGCGCCGGCTCGTCCTCGACGGCGGCCCCGTGAAGGGCCTGGACCAGATCCTCGTCGTCGGCGGATTCGCCCGGTCCACCTATCTGCGGGACCGGATCGCCCACCGCTTCGGCGGCGAGGTCAGGGTGCTCATTCCGCAGGACCCCGCCGTCGCGGTCCTCGGCGGGGCCGTGCACTTCGCCTACGACCCGTCCGTCATCTGGGGGCGCCGCTCGAAGTACACCTACGGCTTCGGCTGCTCCATGCCCTTCCGCGACGGGGTGGACCCCGTGGCGAAGCACTTCGTCAACGATGAAGGGGACGAGATGTGCAACCGGCGATTCCGCACCATGGTGCGGCGCGGCGATCAGATCCCCGTCGACAAGCTCGTCGAGCACGACATCGGGGTGTCGAAACGCAGCCTCCGCACCGTCGACATCCCCTTGTACGCGACCTTCAGCGACGATCCCCAGTACACCGACGAAGAGGGCTGCGAGCTTCTGGGCACGGTGTCCGTCGACGTGTCCGGCTCGATGAACCTGCCGTCGTCCGAACGCAGGGTCGACATCGGCTACGCGTTCGGCGGCTCGGAGATCGCCGTGAAGGTCCGCGACCGGGTCAGTGGCGCGCACCGCAAGGCCACGATCACGTTCACGGAACTGTACGGACGGCACGGCAGGGCAGGTGGGTGATCCATGCACCGGGGTACACACGACTTCTACTCCGAGGACGAAGAACACGACGAGTTCCTGGCGCCGTGCCCCACGTGCGGGCGGAGAACGGACAAGAAGGACGGCAAGACGTCGGGCATGGGCAGGAGGAACAAGAACCAGCACGATGTCGAGGCATGTCACCGGATGCTGCAGGACATCCAGCGACAGACCGGCGCCTTCGCCCAGTGGACGACCACCGTGCTCAGCGCGGTGCACAGCCTCGGCGAGCGGCTCGAGGAAGTGGCCCGCAGCGTCGACCGCGTCGCGGACGCCCTGCGGGACCAGGGAGTCCGCGACGCGATCGACACGGGCCGCGTCACCTCCGACGTCCATCGCCGTCATCTCGAACTCGCCCAGACCTACCGGGCACTGGTGACGCAGTCCCTGCGTGACCTGGGACGCGTGCTGTGCCCCAAGGAGAGCGACGAGGGGCGGGCGGAGCTGGCGCGGCGTCGTGCCCGGGCCGTCGCACACCTCGTCAGGTTCCTGTTCCAGCCGCTCGACCAGCCGGTGTCCGGCCCACCGGAGGAGATCGTCGACCGACTGCGCGAGCTCGGTCTGGCCACCGGGGGGACGCAGTTCCACCATCAGTTCGCCGCCGTGTTCTCGAGGGCGGCGGCACTGCGCGAGGACGTGGCGGGCCTCGCGCTCACCGCCGGACTCGACTTCGACGTCGACCCGACGGCCCTGTCCGCGGACGACTACCAGCCCTGGGAACAGCAGCAGGCCGATGGCGCGCAACCGGAGTTCCTGGTCGCTCCCGCCTACGTCGTCGGAGGCGACCGACCGCGAACCTTCAGCCCGCCGATCGTGTTCACGACCCCGGCGGACCGCCCGTGAACCGGCCGCCGTCCCCGCGTGAAATCGCCCAGGGCGTCCCGCTGGTGGACGACCGGCTCCTCCTCGAACTGCTCAACGACCTGCACACCGCGGACGACCTCGTGCGGGCCACCGTACGCGAGGGGTTCTTCGCCAGACTGCTGGGACAGGTCACCGGGCGCGCACGCAGACGGGACACCGCCGTCAAGGGTGCTCTGGTCGGTGCCCAACGCGACACCCTGGCATGGCTGTCCAGCCTCACCGGACGGCTCGCGGTCACCGACCTGGTCGTCGCCGAGATCACCGACGAGGTGGCCCGGATCCGCAAGGATGTGGAGGGGCTCGGCGACCGCCTCCGATGGGCCGAGGACGGTATCCGCGAACTCGCCCTCGTGCTGGCGGAACTCGCCGAGCGGACCGGGCGCGGGCTGGCCGAGCACGACGAGCGTCTGCGCAGGATCGAGGGCAGACTCGCGATCGACGACGCGGTGCGCCGCTGGCGCCGGCCCCGCCCCGATCCGGGACTGGGCCGCCTCTTCGGGGCCGTACTCCTCGCCCGGGAGGTCGCCGCCGGCCCCACCGGGGAGTTCGCCGACACCGAACACGGCGCCCTCGTCGAACAGGAACTGGTCGACCGCATACTCCGGGACCCGCCGCATCCGTGGTACGACGGCGTCAGGTCCGTGGCCGGACTGCTGGCCGAGGCCACCCGCCTGCTGCCCGGCGACGACCACCGGCTCATGGTGGCCGAGCTGCTCGGCGAGGGGCTGCGGGACGAACAGACGCGGGCACGCGGGCCCCTCAGCACCGCGCTCGCGCGAGCGGCGGCGACCACGCTGCGGGGCGCGGATCCGGACGCCGCGGCCGGAGCGGCACTGCGCGGCGCGGTCGGCAACGGCACCCGGTACGTCGCCGGCAGCCTGACCGCGGAGGAACTGCTCCGGCAACTGGTCGGGGAACAGTTCGCGGAGGCGGCCGCGCGCCGCTCCCTGCTCCACGGGACGAGGAGCGCCTCATGACCGGCCCGGCGGGCTTCGACGACATCAGGCAAAGGGCCCTCGACGTGGTGGCCCGGCACCCGGAGGTCCCGCACCGGGACCCGGCCGCGCTGCCCGGGGCACCGCCCACTCCGCCCCCTTCCGTGCGCATCGGGCTGGTGCTGGCAGGCGGTGGGGCCAAAGGCGCCTACGAACTCGGTGTCCTGGACTACATGGCGGAGCGGGGCGCCCGGGTGTCCGCGATCGCCGGCACCAGCATCGGTGCCCTCAACGGCGCCGTACTGGCCGGCGGGGAGTCGTTCTTCCACGGCGTGGAGCGGCTGGCGACCTTCTGGGAGCGCTTCTCCGTCCGGATGGGTGTCGCACCGTCCGACGCCCGGGGGCTGCCGCTGGACGATGCCGGCGTCGCCATGGAGAGCACCGCACGCCAGGTGCGGCGCCTGGTCCCGCGCCTGCGGGCGCTCAAACAGCGGACGGCCCTGCTGGAGGAGCTGATCGACGAGGCGGTGGACGCCGAGCGCATCCGTGCCGGGCTGCCGCTGTGGGTCACCGCCTACCCCCTGCTGGACCGCCGGGCCGTGCCCGAGCGGCTGCGGCACCTGAAGGAGGTCGCCCGGTGGATGGGCGGTGCCCGGGCCGACATCATCCGGCTCAACGACCTGGCCGCGCCCCAGATCCGCGAGGCGGTCCTCGCCAGCGCCGCGCTCCCGTTCGTCTTCCCGACCCGGGTGATCGACGGATGCGCCTACCTCGACGGCGGACTGGGCCGCGGTGACCGCACCCCCGTGCGCGCGTTCACCTCGAAGGAGCACTGCGACATCCTCGTCGTCCTGCACATGCACCCCGACGCCCGGGTCGCGCCGGGCGCGGCGACCGGCCTCGTCCGCGTCGACATCCGGCCCAGCCTCCCGGTCGTCCCGCCGGGGCCGATCGGGCCGTTGACCGGCCTGATGAACTTCTCGCCCGATCGCGTGGCCGCCCTCCGCGTGCTCGGCTACCGCGACGCGACCAGGCGCTTCGACGAGATCGAGCGGCTCCTCAGCCGCCGGGGCACCCTCGACGAGGCCGAGTCCGCGATGCTGTCCGCCCTGGAGCGGCTGAGGGACGGATCACCGACGCCGTGAGGGGCGCGCGCCGGGAACCCATCGACCGCCCGAGGAGCACAGTTGTCCGACCGCCTGCACGTGCTCACCGTCATCTACCAGTCCGACCGCGCCGACCGCTCCAGCACCCTCACCGTCAGCCTCGCCACCATGGGCGCCGCCGTGACCTACCTGGTGGGCACCATCGCCTTCTACGACAAGCTGGATCTGCTCGGCTGGGCCATCAGCCTCCTGCCGTTCCCCCTGGTCTGCGTCCTGGCCTTCCAGGCCCAGATGGTCAACCTGGCCGCGGTCCGGGCCCGCTCCATCCTCACCCTGGAGAAGGCGATCCTGGACGCGGTGGAACCCCCGGCCGGTCCCCGCCTGGACCGTGCCGTCCTCGGTGTCACGGCCAGCGAGCGGGCCTCCAACCTGCACACCGCCGCCCGCTGGCAGCGCGGCGCGACCATCATCGCCTACGCGGGCGTCGGACTCATCGACGTGCTGTACGTCGTCCTGATGCTGATCAAAGCCGCCCCGCACCTCTCCGGCTGGCTCGCCGTCCCCGCCACCGTCTACGGCGCCCTCCTCGTCCTCGTGGCCCTGGCCTGGCACCACAGCGTCACCAACCTGGACCACACCGCCGTCGGCGGCCCGTGACCCGTGCGGACGCCCGGGGCGTGTCGCGGAAGTCCCGGCCGCCCCGCTCGCCCGTCGTCCCACTCGGCCGTTCGCTCCGGGTGTCCTCAGTGGTCGCAGGAATGTCGTGGACGTCGTCAACGGCTCAACGGCCGTCACCCACCGGTTCGCCGAGATGTGCGCTGCCGGGACGGACGCCTCCCCGGGCGGGGCACACCGTCCAAAAGCGTGAGCACTTCAGCCGCAACTGCCCCAACGGCGCCCGTTTGAGCACTCGCGTGTCACCTGCCCGCCAACTGCTCATGCTTTGAGCCGTGTTCGACGTTCGGGGGCAAGGCCGCCCACCCGGGCTATTTGCTGATCCGTGCGTCGCCCCATGCCGCGTCACCGACGTAACAGTCGTCCTCACCTTCGAGGAACACGCCGTGAAGGTAGAGAAGGGACGTACCGCGCACGTCGAGTGTCACATCACGAGACTCCATGATGCCGAGCTCGTACACCTTGCCGATCTGCTTGCCGTTGGAGCTGAAGGAGAACTGGATGCGTGTTCCCGGCGGGGTATCGCTCGGCAGGCCGATGGTTGCCCTGAACGTAGTCCACTCGCCCTTGAGGTCAATGATCACTTTCTGCGACACCATGCTGTCGCAGTTCCCGAGAGAGAGGCGCAGAGTGCGAGGGTACGGCTCGTTGTTGATCGTGGCCGGGCCTTCGTTCTCGTGGATTTCTTCCATCTCCGTCAGGTAAGCGATCTCCGGTGTGGGAGTGCCCGTCGAGTCGGGATTCGGTGTCGTGGGGTCCGGCTCGGGTTCGGTGGGTGCAGAAGATGGGTCCTCAGTGGGGGACGAGGCCGGAGAGGGCGCGGCACCGGGACTGGAAGCGCATTGCTGCGCGCCGAAGAACAGGGCGACGACGAGGCCCAGGATTCCGATGGTGTTGGTCCATTTCGCCTCAGTCGACAGCCCGTTGGACAAGACGCCCGCCCCTTACGCCCACCTGGTGTGGCGCCGATGGTACAGGCCGGGCCCCTGGGGCATCCCAGGGTCGAGGAAGGCCTCACGAAGTACCGGACGCTTCCAGCGAGGTACCCGTCTCCGGCCCCACAGTGCCGGGACCGCAGGTTCCAGGACGCAAGCCCGGCTTTCCGCAGCAGTTGTGCGACCGCGGAGGCTCCCTGCACCACCCGGCGGGACGCCATCCGGACCCGGCCGCCGGACGGCGCACCGCGGCCGTCCGGCACACTCGGACAGCAGGTCACCGGTCGACAGCAGCGTCCGGACCGGCAGGAGGGCCGCCGACCGATCGCGCCGACGTCAGCGCGGCAGATCCAGTTCGGCGCGGACGGTCTTGCCGACCGGCAGCCGGTCGAGGACCTCCCACCGGTCGGCCAGCGCCTCGACGAGGAGCAGGCCCCGGCCTCCGACGGCGGAGGCGTCCGGGGCGACGATCTCGCCGGGGTGGGGCGGGCGGCGTTCGCCGCGGGTGTCCGAGACGTCGATACGGAGGACGCGGGCGGGGTGGGCGTCGGCCTCCGCCCCGAGTCCGGGGCCCTCGTATGAGGCCGCTCCGCCGCAGAGTGTGAGCTGGAGTTCGAAGTCGCGGCCCGGTACGCGGCCGTGCGTGGCGGCGTTCGCACCCAGCTCGGCGACGATCAGGGCGGCGGCGTCGGATACGGCGGATCCGTACGGGAAGCCCCAGCTGTGCAGCCGGTACAGCGCGAGCCGGCGGGCGAGGCGGGCGCCCAGCGGGGTGGAGCTGAACCGCTGGGAGAACATACGTACGGTAACCGGCTTGCTGTGGGGGACGGTTGGCGCCATGGCCCCAATGTGTCGGGCTCTGGGGGCCGTTCACCAGGTCAGCGACTCATACGCGGGATCAGCGTACGGGTTCACGGGGTAACTCCACCCACCGCTAAAGCGGCGGGCTTCCTGTGTCGGTGGCTAAGCACCGTCGCAGAGAGCCAGCCCTGCCCTGCTGAGCACATTGAGCGCGCCGACGTCGCACTCGGTGCGCGGCGGAGTGGCGTACGCCCAGGTCGACTTGAGGTGCCCTGCCAACGGCTCCGCCCAGAGAGGCGCGTAGGGCGTCTTGTGCGCCTCGGCGACCCGAAGCGCAGCGGAACTCCGAGCGAGCCGCAGCGGACGGTGTGGTTCAGCCGGCGTACGGCCGCGCCCGGGGCCGGGTGAGCCGCTGGAGCGCGCGGTGGCGTGAAAGCGCCTACAGGCGGTCATCGATCGGCGAACCCAGTCCCAGAGCTGAACACAAATTCCACACAACCCCTCTTCATACCGGCCCCGATGGTCTAGATTGACCTTGCTTCAGCCGTTCGGACATGAGGCGACCGTTAATGATCTATAGGTCCGGTGCTACGGAAAGCCAGTATTCGCATTCCTGGTGCCGGACGTGGGGATGATCAATTCCCGGAGTCCGAGAGAGGGCCCCGGGTGCGGGGAGCACCCGAGGTTTCGACGGGTTCCGCGCACCTCGAGAGCCTGGCGGGACAGGCAAGTCCGCTGTCGCCAGGATGGGTTGCTCAACCGGCTCCGAAACAGCCGGGATGTCATGCGCGGAGGGGCGGGGGCCTCCCGTGGGGAGGAACAGCGCGGCGCGGGGGGCGGGGGCCTCCCGGGTGGAGAAACAGTGTCAGGGGAACACGTTGAACCACTGGGGACCTGGGGGGTTCTGTGCGGCAAGGGGGATTACTCAGCCCGTTTCCGTCGGCGCGCGGGCGTCTGGCGAACGGGGCGATCAACCAGCCCGCGATCGACTGGGAGCAGCGGTACCGCCGTACCGTGATCACCGGCGATACCGTGGCCACCGCCTTCGTGGTGGCGGCGATCGGAAACTTCTTCGGGGCCCGGGACGCGGCCAACTGGCACGAGAAATGGGGAATTCTCGCCTTCGGCACCTGGCTGCTGGTGCTGGGCGCGCTCGCGGTGGGCCGGGCGTGGGCTCCGGCCGTGCTCGGCCAGGGCGCCGAGGAATTCCGCCGGCTCGGACGCGCGCTTTTCGCGGCGACCGTCGTCCTGGCACTCGGTGGAATCGCCCTCACCTCGCGCAACATCAAGCTCTGGATCTTCGTCGCGGTCCCCGCGATCGCGCTCGTCACCATGACCGCGCGGTATCTGCTGCGCCTCGGGCTGCACAGACAGCGGAAGGAAGGACGGTGTCTGAGACCGGTGCTCGCCGCCGGGAGCCCGGCCACCGTGCGCGACCTGATCACCCGGACCCGTAAGTTCCCGCACCTCGGCTGGCGGGTGGACGCGGTGTGCACGACGGACGGTCTCGGACCCGACGGTGACCAACTGGACGGAGTGCCGGTCGTCGGCCGGCTGGCGGACGTCGCGGGCCACGTCCACCGCGACGGCTACCGTGTCGTCGCGGTCACGCCGGACCCGCACTGGTCACCGCACCGGCTGCAGCGGCTGGCCTGGAACCTCGAGGGCAGCGACGCCGAGATGGTCGTGGCGCCCGTACTGATGGAGGTGGCCGGCCCCCGGCTGCACATCGACGCGGTGCTCGGGATTCCGCTGCTGCGGGTCAGCATGCCGGCCTTCACCGGGGGCCGCCGGGTGGTCAAGGGGGTCGTCGACCGGATGGGCGCGGCGATCCTGCTGCTGCTGTTCGCGCCGCTGATGGTGTTCGTCGGGCTGCTCGTGCCGGCGACCAGCCGGGGTGGGGCGTTCTACCGCCAGCGCAGGGTCGGCAAGGACGGCCGCGAGTTCACCATTCTCAAGTTCCGCACCATGGTCGTCGGGGCCGACCGGGCCCGTGCCGGGCTGGCCGACCTCAACGAGGGCGCCGGCCTGCTGTTCAAGCTCCGCCGGGACCCGCGGGTGACCCGGGTGGGAGCGGTGCTGCGCCGGTACTCGATCGACGAGCTCCCGCAGCTCTTCAACGTGCTCACCGGATCGATGTCGCTCGTCGGTCCCCGGCCTCCGCTGCCGGAGGAGTCCGCCGCGTACGGCCCGGACATCCGGCGGCGGCTGCTGGTCAAGCCCGGACTCACCGGCCTGTGGCAGATCAGCGGACGCAGCGACCTGTCGTGGGAGGAGGCGGTCCGGCTGGACCTGCGGTACGTGGAGGACTGGTCGCTCGCCCTGGACACGGTGATCTTGTGGAAGACGCTGCGTGCGGTGCTCCACGGGCAGGGGGCCTACTGATGCGCGGGGGACGGCGACCCGACGGTCCCGCCGGCGCGCGGACCGCAGGCCGCGAGGGCCTGCCTGGGGGGAGGAACAGATCGTGAGAGTCAGCGTTTTCGGGCTCGGCTACGTGGGCTGCGTGTCGGCCGCGTGCCTGGCCAGTACGGGTCACGAGGTCATCGGGGTCGACGTGAACCAGGTGAAGGTCGACCTGGTCAACGACGGCAAGGCCCCGGTGGTCGAGGAGCGGATCGGCGAGCTCGTCGCCGAGGTCGTGGGGACCGGGGCGTTACGCGCCACCCGTGACGTCCGCGAGGCGATCATGGGCAGCGAGGTCTCGCTGATCTGCGTGGGCACGCCGTCGGAGCCCAACGGCAGCCTGTGCACCACGTACTTGGAGCGGGTCACCGAGCAGATCGGCGCCGCGCTGGCGGAGCGCGGCGGGCGGCACACCGTCGTGTTCCGCAGCACCATGCTCCCGGGCACCTGTCTGAACCTGCTGGTGCCGATCCTGGAGAAGTCCGTCGGCGGCACGGCCGGGGTGGACGTCGGGGTCGCGGTCAACCCGGAGTTCCTGCGCGAGGGCACGAGCGTGCGGGACTTCTTCGACCCGCCCAAGACCGTCATCGGCGAACTCGACCCGGCCAGCGGCGATGTGGTGGCGGCGCTGTACGACGGCCTGCCCGGCGAGGTGTTCCGGGTGCCGGTCCCGACGGCCGAGGCGATCAAGTACGCGGACAACGCGTTCCACGGCCTCAAGATCGGCTTCGCGAACGAGCTGGGCGCGGTGTGCCAGGCGCTCGGGGTGGACTCGCACCAGGTGATGGACGTGTTCCTGGCCGACCGCAAGCTGAACATCAGCCCCGCCTACCTGCGGCCCGGCTTCGCCTTCGGCGGCTCCTGCCTGCCCAAGGACCTGCGCAGCCTGGTCCACGCGGCACAGCGGGCCGACGTCTCGGTGCCCATCCTCGCCCATGTGCTGCCCTCCAACTCCGACCATCTGCAGCGCGCGGTGGAACTGGTCGAGCGCACCGGCAAGCGCCGGGTGGGGCTGTTCGGTCTGTCCTTCAAACCCGGCACCGACGACCTCCGCGAGAGCCCGCTCGTCGAGCTGGCGGAGCGGCTCTTCGGCAAGGGGTACGACCTGAAGATCCACGACGCCAACGTGAGCCTGTCCCGGCTGCTCGGCGCGAACCGCGAGTACGTCGAGACCCGGCTGCCGCACCTCGCGCAACTGCTCGCGGACTCCGTCGACGAGGTGCTCGAACACGCCGAGGTGTGCCTGGTCGGGACCAGGGATCCGGCCGTGCTGTCGGCGCTCCCCCATGGCGACGGTCCGGTGATCGTCGATCTCGTCCGCCTTCCCGACGCCGAGGCGCGCCGGGCCGAACCGGGGTACGTGGGCCTTGCCTGGTGACAGATCGTTCAGTGACACGGCCGGCGGCGACCGGCACGGCCGGCGCGCGCTGATCCTGGTGGAGAACCTGTCGGTGCCGTTCGACCGGCGGGTGTGGCAGGAGTGCACGACGCTGCGCGACGCGGGCTGGGAGGTGCACGTCATCTGCCCGCAGGGGAGCAAGCGGGACACCGAGCCGGAGGCGGAGATCGACGGGGTACGGATCCACCGCTACCCGTTGCGCGCGGCCACCGGAGGGCCGGCCGGCTACCTGCGGGAGTACGGATCGGCGCTGTGGCACACGGTCCGGCTGGCCCGGAGGGTCGGCCCGGTCGACGTGGTCCACGCCTGCAACCCGCCCGACCTGCTGTTCCTGCCGGCCCTGTGGCTGAAGCGGCGCGGCGCGCGGTTCGTGTTCGACCAGCACGACCTGGTGCCCGAGCTGTACCTCTCCCGGTTCGGCCGCGGCGAGGACCTGCTCTACCGCGCCGTGTGCGCACTGGAACGGATGACCTACCGGGCCGCGGACGTCGTGCTCGCCACGAACGAGAGCTACCGGGACGTCGCGGTGCGCCGCGGCGGCCGGCGGCCGGAGGACGTCTTCGTGGTGCGCAGCGCGCCCGACACCGAGCGGTTCCACCCCGTACCGCCCGAGCCGGAGCTGAAGCGCGGCAAGCCCCATCTGCTGTGCTACCTCGGCGTCATGGGCCCGCAGGACGGCGTCGACTACGCCCTGCGGGCCCTGGCGAAGCTGCGCGACGAGGTCGGGCGGACCGACTGGCACGCGGTGTTCGTCGGCGGCGGCGACACCTTCGACGCGATGGTGGAGCTGTCCCGGCGGCTCGGGCTCTCGGAACAGGTGGAGTTCACCGGGCGCATTCCGGACGCCGACCTGGTGCGCCACCTGTCCACCGCGGACGTGTGCCTCTCCCCCGACCCGCGCAATCCGCTCAACGACGTGTCGACCATGAACAAGGTCCTGGAGTACATGGTGATGGGCCGGCCGATCGTCTCGTTCGACCTGAAGGAGGCGCGGGTCTCCGCCGGTGACGCCGCCCTCTACGCACCCGCGAACGACGAGGCCGAGTTCGCGAAGCTCGTCGCGCTGCTGCTGGACGATCCGGAGCAGCGGGCCCGGATGGGCAAGGTCGGCCAGGAGCGGATCGGCGGGCCGCTCGCCTGGCGGAACTCGCAGGCGTCGCTGCTCGCCGCCTACGCCGCCGCCCGCCGTGACCACGCCCCGGTGCCGGCGGGCGAGACGTACCGGGCCGGGAAGAGGCCGCGCCGTTGAGCGACGACACGATACGCCTGGTCACGATCGGGCGGATGATCCGTCGGCGCCGACGGCTCCTCACCCTCCTCGCCGTGGTGGGCGCGCTCGTCGGCTACGGCACCTCCCTGCTGTTCCCGCCGCGCTACACGACGTCGGCATCGGTCCTGCTGCCGGGGGCGTGGGAGGAGCGCGAGCTGCTGACCCAGACGGAGATCGCGACCAGTTCGGTGGTGGTCGACCGCGCGGCCGCCGAGCTCGGCTGGAGCGGGGTCGGCGGCAGCGAGCTGCGGGACCGGGTGAGCGCCAAGGCCGCCGACGGGAACATCATCGAGATCTCGGGCACGGCCGACACCCCGGAGCGCGCACAGCGGCTCTCCGACCAGGTGGTCCAGCAGTTCGTCACCTTCGCCGCGCGGGTCGCGGGCGACAGCTCCGACTCCGCGGCGGCGGCGCGGCCCGAGGAGCTGCGGCAGCTGGTGGTGCGGACCAGCCGCCGCATCACCGAGCTGGCCGACGCCGCCGATCCGGGGCGGACCGTGGAGAGCGTGCAGACCCGCACCGAGCTCGCGAAGCTGCGCACCGCGCTGCAGGAGGCCATCACCGAGCTGGACAAGGTCGACCCGACCGCCAACAGGGCCGGCATGGTCGTCATGGGGCCGGCGGCCCGGCCGTCCGGCGAGGCACCGCCGACGAGGACGCAGCTCGTCGTCGGCGGGGCGCTGCTGTTCTTCCTGCTCGCGGTCGTCGGCCATCTCACCGCCGCGCGGATGAGCCGTCGGCTGCGCACCGAACCGGAGATCGCCGCGGCGCTGGGCTCGACGCTGCTGGGCACCGTCGACGTACCCGGTGAGCAGCCCGCGCACCGGCCGCAGGACCGTGGCCGGCGGGCCGGGATCCGCCGGCTGCTCGGCGTCGACGTCCGGTGGGACACACCCACCCCGCGGACCTCCGGCGACGAGGCCGGCAGGCAGCTCCGCTACCGGCGGGTGTGCGCCCGCCTCCGGGACCGGCTGCCGGTCCCCCGGCGGCTGTTGGTCGTCGTTCCGGACGGCGACGAGATCGCCCGCCGGGCCGCCGGGCGGCTCGTCGCCGAGGCCGAGGGCGATCCGCTGCTGCGGGTGGTGGGGGTTTCGGTGTCCCGGCCGATGGTGCCGGACCGCGACCACGAGTCCGGTGCCCTGGTCGTGCTCAGCGCGGGCGGCTGGACCGCTGAGGAGCTCGCCGGCATCGCCGAGGCGTGTGCGGACGCCGGGCACGAGGTCGTCGGCATCGTCCTCGCCGACCCGGTCCGGGCCCGTCCGACGCGGTCCGCCGGCCCTCCTCGGGACACCGCCACGCCGGCGCTCGCGGTGGGCCACGACGCGACGGGAGGTGCACGGTGACGACGAGTGCGACGTCGGAGTCGTCGGCCGCCGCTCCGCTGCTGGACCTGCAGGCGCTGGTGGTGGCGGTACGGAGGCGGCGCCGCCTCTGGTGCTCCATGGCGCTGCTGGGGCTGCTCGTCGGCACGGCGGTGGCGGTCCTGCTGCCGCCGCCGCCGACCGCGGTGACCAAGGTGCTGGTCGCACATCAGCAGGACCAGCCGAGCGACCCCGGAACGCTGATCCGCACCGACGCCGCGCTGCTGCACACCACCCGGATCGCCGACAAGGCCCTGCGGTCCCTCGGGTCCCCGGAGAAACCGGAGGACTTCATGGAGGACTACGAGGGGGTCGGCCTGACCAACAACCTGCTGCAGATCACCGCGACGGGTGACAGCGACGCGGAAGCGGTGGCCCGCGCCGAGGCGCTGGCCGACGCGTTCGTCGCGGACCATGTACGGCGGATACGGGAAGCCGCGAACGCGGACGCCAAGACCCTGCTCGAACAGCGTGACCTCATGCGGGACGAACTCGCCGAGGTCAACAAGGCGATCGGAGACGGAGCGCCGGAGAGCGGGCCGAAGGCGGCGGCGGACCTGGAGTCGCTCTTCGCCCGCCGGGCCGAACTCACCTCGCGCATCACCGATTTCGGCCAGCGCGCCGCGGAGGCACGCATCGGCACGCCCCAGCTCATCGCCGGCACACAGATCGTGGACGCCCCGCACGCGGTGCGGCACTCCCTGCCCAGGACCGCTGCCACCGACGCCGCGATCGGGCTCCTCCTCGGGCTCGCCCTCGGACTCGCGGTGGCCTCGGTCACCGCAGTGGTGGCGGACCGCCCCGTGCTGCGGCGGGAGATCGCGGCGCACCTCGGCGCCTCGGTCGTCGCGGAGCTGCCCCGCCGGCCGGCCGGACCGTGGCGGCGCCGACGGACCCGGGCGACACGGACACGGCTCACCGCCTTCCTGGCCCGCACCGTGCGCGGCTCCGCGGAACCGGTGTCGCTGCTGGAACTGGGCTGTGCGCGCGGCACGAGCGTGATCGCCCTGGACCTCGCCCGGGCACTGGCGGCGAACGGGCCGGTGGTCGTCGTCGACGGTCTGCCCGGCCCGCAGCTCACCAGGCGCCGCCCGACGCCGGGAGACCCCACCGTGGTCAGCGGCGTGGACGCCGCGGCCGTGGCGCCCCAGGAGCGCCGGATCGGCGTCGGCTCGGTGGCGCCCGGCACGGCGTGGACCGACCTGCGGTACCTCGGCACCCGGACCGTGCTCGTCGTGCGGGCCGGGCACGGCAGCGCCGCATGGCTGCACACCGTGGCGCGACAGCTCACGGACCAGCGCATTCCGGTGATCGGTGTGGTGCTGATCGACCCCGATCCGCGAGACCGGACCGACGGCACGCTGTGGGACGGGCCGCACACCGTGCCGCGCGGCCACGGCGAGCGGCCGGAACGACAGAACGGTAGGGGTACCTCCCACGCCGTCCAGGCAGCGGGGGAGGGCCGGCGGCGGACGGAGCGGCTGCCGATGCCGGCGGCCCGGATCCCGGACAACGACCAGGAGGCGCGGTAGGACATGTGTGGCATCGCAGGCACGTACCGATGGCCGGACGGGAAGGCCGTGACCGACCGGCTCACCGATGTCCTCGCCCACCGCGGTCCGGACGGGGCGGGCCGGTACAGCCGTCCCGTCGGTGACGGCGAAGTGCACCTGGGGCACCGCCGGCTGGCCATCGTCGACCTGTCGGAGACCGGCGCCCAGCCGATGGTCTCGGGCGGCCTCGTCCTGACGTACAACGGCGAGCTGTACAACGCGCCCGAGCTGCGGGCCGAGCTGGCGGCCGCCGGGGTGCGCTTCCGCGGTACCTCCGACACCGAGGTGGTTCTCGAGGCCTGGCGGCGCTGGGGCACGGACTGCCTGCCCCGGCTGCGCGGCATGTTCGCGTTCGGGGTCTTCGACGAGCGGACCGGTGAGCTGGTGCTCGCCCGCGACCAGCTCGGCGTCAAGCCGCTGTTCCTGCTCCGGCGCGGCGGGGGTCTGGTGTTCGCCTCCGAGCTCAAGGCGCTCGCCGCCGTGACCGGCGGGTCGCTGGAGGTGGACCACGCGGCCCTTGTGGCCTCGCTGCTGTACTACTGGGTGCCGGACTCGCGGTGCGCGTTCCGCGAGGCGGAGAAGCTGCCGCCGGGGAGCTGGCTGAGGTGCCGGCCCGACGGCCGGGTGGAGCGCGGCCGGTTCTGGAACCTGAGGGACGTCGCGGCCGAGGGCCGGGAGCGGGCCCGCAGCGGCGAACAGCCGGACCTGGCCGCCGTCGTCGAGGAGTCGACCCGACGGCACCTGCTCTCCGACGTGCCCGTGGCGACCTTCCTCTCCGGCGGCCTCGACTCCAGCTACCTGACCGCGCTGGCGGCCCGTGACCAACCCGGGATCTCCGCGTACACGATCGGGTTCCGCGCCGAGGACGCCAGGTTCGAGGCGATGCCGGACGACCTGCGCTACGCCCGGCAGGTGGCCGAGCGGTTCGGCGTCGACCTGCACGAGATCGAGATCGCTCCGGACGTGCTCGACCTGCTGCCGCGGATGACGTACCACCTGGACGAGCCGATCGGCGACCCCGCCGCGATCAACACGTTCCTGATCTGCTCGGCCGCCCGGGAGGCCGGGGTCAAGGTGATGCTCTCGGGGATGGGCGCCGACGAACTGTTCGCCGGGTACCGCAAGCACCTGGCCAACCTGCTCGCGCTGCGCTACCAGCGTGTTCCGCGGCCCCTGCGGCGCGGGGTGTCCGCGGCCGTGGACCGGCTGCCGGTCGCCTCGGCCCGCCGGGGGTACCGGTCGGTGCGCTTCGCGAAGCGGTTCCTCTCCTTCGCCGATCTGCCGGAGGAGACCGCGTTCCGGCGCAGCTACACCATGTACGACCGGGACGAGCTGCTGGCCCTGATCGATCCGGACCTCGCCGGGACGGTCGAGGACGTGCTGACCGAACACGCGGACGTCTACGAGGACAACGACCTCGACGACTTCGTCAACCGCATGTGCCTGGGCGACGCCCGGATGTTCCTTCCGGGCCTGAACCTCGCGTACACCGACCGCTCCAGCATGGCCGCGTCGACCGAGGTGCGGGTGCCGTACGTGGACGTCGAGGTGGTCAGGGCGGCGTTCGCCGTGCCCGGTGACCGCAAGATCGTCGGACGGCAGGGCAAGGCCGTCCTCAAGGAGGCGGCCTGCTCGATCCTGCCCCGGGAGATCGTGTACCGGCCCAAGGGCCTGTTCAGCGCCCCGCTGCGGGCCTGGATGAGCCGGGATCTGGCCCCGCTGGTGCGCGAGGTGGTCAACGACGGCGAGCTCGTCCGTTCCGGGTTCCTGCGCCGCGACGCGCTCCAGCGGCTCGTCGCCGAGGACGCCGCCGGGCACCGGGACTTCTCCAAGCATCTGTGGCACGTGCTGACCCTCGAGTACTGGTACCGCGGCGCGACCTCCGGGTCCGGCCGGACCGCCCCCTGACGGCGTAGAGACAAGAGGACTTCGGTGAAACAGGTCGTACAGAACTACAAGAGCGGCGAGCTGGCGGTGCTCGACGTGCCGGTGCCGGGGTGCAAGCCGGGCGGTGTGCTGGTCCGCAGCGCCTACTCGCTGATCTCCACCGGGACCGAGCTCATGAAGGTCTCCGAGGCCGGCATGTCGATGCTGGGCAAGGCCCGCTCCCGGCCGGACCAGGTGGCCAAGGTGGTGCAGAGCGTGGCCGTCAACGGGGTGCCCGCCACCTACCGCAAGGTGATGGGCAAGCTGGACTCCTACACCCCGCTGGGCTACTCGCTGTGCGGGGTGGTCGAGCAGGTCGGCGCCGGGATCGACGACGTGAAGGCCGGCGACCTCGTGGCCTGCGCCGGCAACGAGCACGCGTTGCACGCCGAGCTGAACTGGGTGCCGAAGAACCTCTACGCCCCGGTGCCGGACGGTCTCGCGCCGCGGCACGCGGCCTTCGGCACCGTCGGGTCGATCGCCTTGCAGGGCGTCCGCCAGGGCGAGTCGCGGCTCGGCGAGGTGGCGCTGGTCATCGGTCTCGGGCTGATCGGGCAGCTGGTGGTGCAGCTCCTGACCGCCTCGGGGGTCCGCGTCGTCGGGGCCGATCCCGACCCGGAGCGCTGCGAGCTCGCCGGGCGGCTGGGCGCGGCGGCCTGCGGCGATCCCGGCTCCGCGGCCGTGGAGAGCGCCGTCGCCGAACTCACCGACGGCCACGGCGTGGACCAGGTGTACCTGGCCGCCGGCGGCGGCAGCAACCAGCCCGTCGAGCTGGCCGCCCGGCTGTGCCGGGACCGCGGCCGGGTCGTCGACATCGGCAAGTGCCGGCTGGACCTGCCGTGGAACGCGTACTACGAGAAGGAGCTCGACGTCCGGTTCTCCCGCAGTTACGGCCCCGGGCGCTACGACCCGGAGTACGAGCTTCAGGGGCGGGACTACCCGATCGGCTACGTGCGCTGGACCGAGCGCCGCAACCTCGCGTGCTTCCTCGATCTCATGGCCCGCGGCAGCGTCGACGTGGAGCCCCTGGTCTCCCGTATCGCCGACTTCGACGACGCCGTCGAGACGTACCGGAGCCTGAAGGACGGCGAACTGAAGGCCGTGGCCGTGCTGTTCCGGTATCCCGGACAGGCGGTCGAAGCGGAGGCCCCGGTGGTGGTCGTGCCCGCCGTGAACGTGAAGCGGAGTCCGGTGAGGGCCGCGAGGACGCCGGTGCGCCTCGCGTTCGTCGGCGCGGGCAACTACGCGTCGTCGATGCTGCTGCCGCACCTGGCACAGCGCGACGGCGTCGAGCTGTCGACGGTCGTCACCACGACGGCGCTGTCCGGGGCCAACGCGCAGCGCAAGTTCGGCTTCGCCGGGGCGACCACCGACCTCGACGCCGTGCTCGGCGACAGTGCCGTCGACGCGGTGTTCGTGGTCACCCGGCACAGTTCGCACGCCGAGCTGACCCGGAGGGCGCTGCTGGCCGGCAAGGCGGTGTTCGTGGAGAAGCCGTTGGCGCTCACCGAGGACGAACTGGCCGGGGTACTCGCGGCGGTGGAGGAGTCCGGCAACGACCGGCTGCAGGTGGGCTTCAACCGCCGGTTCGCGCCGCTGCTGCGGGAGGCCAGGGAGCGGTTCGGCGCCCGCACCGGTCCGGCGAGCCTGCGCTACCTGGTCAACGCGGGCCGCCTCGACCACGGCAGCTGGTACCTCCGACAGGGCACCGAGGGCTCGCGGTTCGCCGGCGAGGGCGGGCACTTCATCGACACGGCGAGCTGGCTGCTGGAGGCCGACCCGGTCTCGGTGTACGCGGTCGCCCCGGCCGGCAACGAGGACCTTCAGGTCGTCCTGCGCTACCCGGACGGGTCCACCGCCACGATCAGCTACGTCACCACCGGATCGTCCGGGTTCCCCAAGGAGACGCTGGATCTCATCGCGGACGGCAAGGTGCTGCGGCTCGACGACTTCGTCCGTGCCTCGGTCCATGGCCGTAAGCGGTGGGTCAGTTCGCGGCTGCCCAAGGCCCGGGACAAGGGCCAGAACGCCGAACTGGCCGCGTTCGTCAAGGCCGTACGGACCGGCGGGCCGATGCCGGTGCCGCTTCAGTCGCTGGTCGCCACCACCGCGGCCACCCTCGCCGTACAGGCCGGTCTGGCCGCGGGCGCGCCGGTGACACTCACGGGGGCGCGATGAGCATGAGCGCGGGCTGGTACCTGCGGCGGCTGTCCCGGATGGGGCCGCGGGAGGTCGGCGGCCGGGTGGGCGACGCGGTGCGCAGACGGCGGTGGCGGTCGTCGCGGCCGGACTGCCCGGACGTGACCGGCGCCCGGTTCACCGCGGTACTGCCCGCGGGGACGATCGCCGCGGTGCCGCCGGACGCCGCGAAACGTCTCGTCGCCGAGGCGGACCGGCTGCTGGCCGGGCACGCCGAGTACTTCGGGGTGGTCCGCGACGACCTGGCCGACCCGGACTGGTCGTACGACCCGAAGACCGGGCGCCGGGCGCCGTCGGGCTACGCCTTCGACGTGCCGTACCGGAACGAGGACGCGGTCGGGGACATCAAGCAGATCTGGGAGCTGTCCCGGCACCAGCACCTCACCGTGCTCGCCGCCGCCTACGCGCTCACCGGGGACGAGCGGTACGCCGAGCGCGTGGCCGGGCACCTGCGGTCGTGGTGGGCGGCCAACGCGCCGCTGCGCTCGGTGCACTGGACCAGCGGCATCGAGCTGGGGATCCGGCTGCTGTCCTGGGTGTGGGTCCGCCGGCTGCTCGACGGCTGGCCGGGCGCGGCCACTCTGTTCGAGGACAATCCGGTGGCGCTGCGCCAGATCTGGCACCACCAGCGCTGGCTGGCCGCCTTCCCCAGCCGGGGGTCCTCGGCGAACAACCACGTCATCGCCGAGACCGCCGGGCAGTTCGCCGCGGCCTGCGCGTTCGGCTGGTTCCCCGCCTCGGCGCGCTGGCGGGCCGACGCGCTGCGGTCGCTGGAGCGGCGGCTGCGGAGCAACACCTTCGGCTCCGGCCTCAACCGCGAGCTGGCCACCGAGTACCACGGCCTTGTGCTGGAGCTCGGCCTGGCCGCGGTGGCCGAGGCGGACGCCGCCGGCGTGCCGGTCCCCGCGACGGTCCGGCTGGTGCTGCTGCGGATGACCGACGCGCTCGCGGCCGTCGTGGACAACCGGTTGCGGCCGCCGCGCCAGGGGGACGCGGACGACGGGCACGGGCTGGTCGTGGACGGCGCGGGCACCGACCGCTGGGCCTCGCTGCTGGCCACCGGGGACGCCGTGTTCGGCCGGCTCCACTGGTGGCCGGCGGTGACCGGCACCGATGTGCGCACCCCGCTGCTGGCCGCGCTCATCCGTCCCGGGGCCGATCCAGGGTTCTCCGGCCGCGCCCCGGCGCCCGGCACGCCTCCTCGCCGCACGGCGCCCCCGGGCAGATGGCTCCGCCACACGAGCGGCGACACCGCACACCGAGGGCAGGCACCGGGCGACGGGGCACTCCGGACGGGCCGCACCCCGGCGGTGTCCCGGCCGGCGAGCCGGCCGGACCGTTTCACCGACGCGGGGCTCACCATCCTGCGTGGTCCGGGGGAGATCTGGTGCCGCTGCGACGGCGGTCCGCACGGCTTCCTGTCCATCGCCGCGCACGCCCACGCGGACGCGCTGTCCGTGGAGGTCCGGCACGACGGGGTCGACGTGCTCGCCGACCCGGGGACGTACTGCTACCACGGGCAGCCCGAGTGGCGGCGGTACTTCCGGTCGACCCTCGGCCACAACACCCTGCAGCTGGACGGCGCCGACCAGTCCGTCTCCGGCGGCCCGTTCCTGTGGACCCGGCACGCCCGCAGCCGCGTCCTGGTCGCGGACACCTCCGACGGGGAAGTGGCCCGCTGGTGCGCCGAACACGACGGTTACCAGCCCTCCGTGCACCGCCGCCGGGTGGAACTGAACTCCGCCAGCCAGGAGTTGAGGGTGGTCGACGAGGTGCGCGGCCCGCGCCGGGAGGTGCGCCTGGCGTTCCACCTCGGTCCGGCGATCGCCGCGGACCTGGCGGGGAACCGGGCCGTGCTCACCTGGACCCGGGACGGCGAGGACCGCTCCGCGGTACTCGACCTGCCCGGGCAGCTGAGCTGGCGGGCGCATCGCGGCGAGAGCGACCCGCCGCTGGGCTGGTACTCCCCCGGCTTCGGGCGCAAGGAACCCGCCACCACGCTGGTCGGCACCGGCTCCACCGACGGCACGGAGGGCTTCACCACCGTGCTCGGGTTCAAGGGTTGAGGGGAGGAGGGCACTTGGGAAGCACGTGGCGGCGCCGGGCGTTACCGCTGGCACTGGTCCTGCTGGCGGCGACCGGCTGTGAGAGCACGCCGGACGCGCGGCCGGAGCCGACCGCCGCGCCGGCCGCGTCCGTGGCCCGGGTGTGCGACGGGCCCGCGGCCGGGCCGGCGAAGGCGCCGGCGGGCGCGGTGACGGTCGACCCCGCGGTGGCCGGTGACCTGGCCGCGAAGACCAGGAGCAGCCCTCCGCACACCACGTTCTGGCTGCGGCCGGGCACGCACGGGCTCGATCCCGACCGCTACGCCCAGGTCGTCCCCAAGGAGGGGAACAGCTACCTCGGCGCGCCGGGCGCGGTGCTCGACGGCCACAGGACCAACCAGTACGCGTTCGGCGGCACCGCCCGCGACGTCACCATCCGCCACCTGACCGTGCAGGGTTTCGTCGCGCCGCACGACGAGGGCGTGGTCAACCACGACTCGGCCGACGGGTGGGTGATCGAGCACGCGACGATCCAGAACAACTCCGGCGCCGGGCTGATGGCCGGTGCCCGCCAGCGGGTCCGCGCCAACTGCCTGCGCGACAACGGCCAGTACGGCATGAACGCGTACAAGGCCGACGGCCGTATCAGCGGCCTGGTGGTCGAGGGCAACGAGATCACGGGCAACAACACCGACGACTGGGAGCGGCGGCGGAAGGGCTGCGGCTGCACCGGAGGCGTCAAGTTCTGGGCCGTCGACGGCGCCGACGTACGCGGCAACTGGGTGCACGACAACCGCGGTACCGGGTTGTGGGCGGACACCAACAACAACGACTTCCGCATCGAGGACAACGTGCTGGAGGCCAACGACGGTGCCGCGCTGATCTACGAGACCAGCTACAACGCGGTCATCCGGAAGAACACGATCCGGCGGAACAACTGGGTCGAGGGCCGCAAGTACGCCGACCGCGGCGACACCTTCCCGTTCGCGACCGTCTACCTGTCCGAGTCCGGCGGCGAACCACGGATCCGGGCCCGCACGGACAGGATCGAGATCTACCGGAACGTGCTGGAGGACAACTGGTCCGGGATCACCCTGTGGGAGAACGCCGACCGGTTCTGCAACAGCCCGGCCAACACCTCGTCCGGTGAATGCACGTTGCTGGTGAAGGACACCGGCCGCTGCGCACAGCCGGCGATCGCCACCGCACCGCTCTACGCCGACTGCCGGTGGAGGACCCAGCGGGTGGACATCCACGACAACCGCTTCGTGCTGGACAAGTCCGTCGTCGACTGCACGGAGAAGTGCGACCGCATGGCGGTGCTGGCCAACTACGGCACCTACCCGGACTGGTCGCCGTACCAGGGCGAGCGGGTGGCCGAGGCGATCACCCTCGAGCAGCACAACCGCTGGCACGACAACGTCTACGTCGGCCCCTGGACGTTCGTCGCCCACGACCCGAGCCGGGTCCTCGACTCCGGGCAGTGGCAGGGCACGCCGTACCGACAGGACGCGGGCAGCACCTTCCGCGCACGGGACGGTGGTTGAGATGGGCGCGGACCGGGCGCCGAAGACCGTCGGGACGGCCTGGGGGCTGCTGGTCCTCAACACGCTCGGCTCCGCCGGGGCGGAGACCATCGTCCCGCTGCCCCGCTCCCTCATCCAGATGGCCACCATGGGCGCGCTGGTCGCCGCGTTCGCGCTGGCGCTCGCGGCCAATCTCCGGCTGCGCATCCGGCCCACCGCCTACGTGTTCCTGCTCACCCTGCTGCTGGTGCCGAGCGTGATCTCCAGCGCGAGCCTGGAGTCCGGGTTCGGCGCGCTGTTCCGCTGCACCCGGCTGGCTCTCTTCGTCGGCACGCTGTGGCTGCTCAGCCGCTGGTGGGACGGCGGCCTGACGTTCGTCCGGCACCACATCCGGATGTACTTCGTGGTCCTCGGGTCGGTGGCCGCCGGCCTGGTCGTCTCACCGGGCACCGCCATGCCCGAGCTCTACGGCGGGCGGCTGGTCGGCGCGTTGTGGCCGCTCACCCCGCCGCAGATCGGACAGTACGCCGCGGTGATCACCGGGCTCACCGTGCTGCTCGTCCTGGGCCGCCGGACCGACCGGCGCAGCGCGGCGCTGGTCGTCGTGCCGGCACTCGTCCTGCTCGCACTGACCCACACCCGCACGGCCACGCTCGGCCTGCTCGTCGGGCTGACGGTGGCGATCGGCTCGCTCGTCCTGACCAGCGCCGCCGCCCGCCGGTTCTTCGCCTGGGCGGTGCTGTGCGCCGCCGTGGCCGCGGTGGGGTTCGCCTCCGCGCTGCAGGCGTGGTTCCTGCGCGGACAGAGCCAGGAGAACTTCACCAGCCTCACCGGCCGGGCCAAGGTCTGGGACGCCCTGCTGGCAGCACCCCGGACGACCTCGGAGTACCTGTTCGGCGCGGGCCTGGGCGACAAGTCGTTCGGCGGGCTGCCGATCGACAACAGCTGGCTGGCCGTCTACCACGAACAGGGGATGACCGGCGTCGTCCTGGTGGCGGCGATCATCGTCGTGCTGGGCGGCGTCGCGTTGCTGCGGCCGCCGTCGCTGTCGAGGGCCTGCGCGATCTTCCTGATCGGCTACTGCGCGATCGCGTCGTACACCGAGGCCGGTCTGGGCGACGCCTCGCCGTATCTGCTGCACCTGGCCGTGGCCGCCTCGCTCCTCGTGGCGCCCGCCCCGGCCGCTCCCCTCCCGACGCCCGACGTCCCCCGACGGCGCGTCCCGCGATGGGCCCGAAGATCGGAGGTGACCTGAGCATGCACGTCCTCGTGGTGCACAACTACTACGCCTCGGCGCAGCCGAGCGGGGAGAACAAGGTCGTCGACCAGGAGGTGGCACTGCTGCGCGGGGCCGGCCACCGGGTCGAGGTGTTCGAGCGGCGCAGCGACGACATCGCCGCCCGGTCCCTGCCGGCCAAGGCCGCGCTGTCGCTCCTCGTGCCGTGGAACCCGGCGGTCCGCGCGGAGCTCGCCGCCCGGCTGCGCGCCGGGCGGCCGGACGTGGTGCACGTCCACAACGTCTTCCCGCTGCTGTCGCCCGCGGTGCTGGCCGCCTGCGCCGACGCCGGGGTGCCCGCCGTCGCCACGCTGCACAACTACACCCAGGTCTGCCCGCCCGGCACGCTGCAGCGGGACGGCCGGCCGTGCACCGAGTGCGTCGGGTCCGCGCCGCTGCCCGCCGTCCGGCACGGCTGCTACCGGAACTCCCGGCCGGCGACGGTGCCGCTCGCGGTCAGCCTGTCGGTCAACCGGCGGCGGTGGTGGTCCGGCGTGGAGCGGTTCCTCTGCATCTCCGCGGCGCAGCGCGACGTCCTGGTGCGGGCCGGCATGCCGGCCGAACGGCTGGCGGTGAAGCACAACTTCGTGCCCGATCCGGGCGCCTGCCGGGCGGGCGACGGCGAGCATCTGCTCTACCTCGGCCGGCTCGCCCAGGCCAAGGGCGTACGGCTGCTCATGGCCGCGTGGGACGAGCTCGCCGCCGGCGGCGGTGTGGGCGTACCGCTCGTGATCGCCGGCACGGGACCGCTGGAGCGAGAGGTGGCCGCCTGGGCGGCGGGCCGGGACGACGTGCGCTACGTCGGCCTGTACGACCCTGCCCAGTGCCGGCAGGCCGTCGCGCGGGCGGTGGCCGTGGTGGCCCCCTCGACGTGGCTGGAGGCGTTCGGCCTGGTGGTCGTGGAGGCGATGGCGGCGGGGGTCCCGGTCGTCGCCGCCGGTCACGGCGCCTTCGTCGAACTCGTCGAGGAGGGGAGGACCGGGCTGCTGCACCGGCCGGGCGAGGCCGCCTCGCTCGCCTCCTGCCTGCGCCGGATCACGGCCGAGCGGGACCGCAACCGGGAGATGGGGCTGGCGGCCCGGCACCGTTACGAGCAGGGGTTCAGCCCGGCCGTCGGCCTGGAGCGCCTGCTGGAGGAGTACCGCACCGCGATCGCGGGTCGGTCGGCACTGGCTCGCGGCGGGGACACCCGCGCGGGCAGGGGGGATGGGGACAGCAGATGACACGATGCCGACTCTGCGGCTCGGAAGCGATGGCGAGCGTCGTCGATCTAGGGGCGACGCCACCGTGTGAGAGCTTTCTCGCCGCGGACCAACTGGACCAACCGGAGCCCGCGTACCCGCTGCACCTGCGGGTCTGCACCGACTGCTGGCTCGCGCAGATCCCTCCGCTGATCACGCCGGAGGAGACGTTCAGCGAGTACGCGTACTTCTCCTCCTTCTCGACCTCCTGGGTGGAGCACGCGCGCACGTTCGTCACCGACGCCGCGACGCGGCTGGGCCTCGGCCCCGACGCCTTCGTGGTCGAGGTCGCGAGCAACGACGGGTACCTGCTGCGGCACATGGTGGACCGCGGGATCCGCTGCCTCGGCATCGAGCCGTCGGTGAACGTCGGCGCCGCGGCGCGGGACGCGGGTGTGCCCACGCTCACGGCGTTCCTCGACCCGGCCACCGGCGCCGGCGTCCGCGCCGAGCACGGCCCGGCGGACCTGGTCGTGGCCAACAACGTGTACGCGCACATCCCCGACGTGGTCGGGTTCACCCGGGGGCTGCGCGCCCTGGTCGCCGACGACGGCTGGGTCTCCGTCGAGGTGCAGCACCTGCTGACCCTGATCGAGGAGAACCAGTACGACACGATCTACCACGAGCACTTCCAGTACTACACGGTCGCGTCCGCGGCCCGGGCGCTGGCGAGCGGCGGACTCGCGCTCGTGGACGTCGAGTTGCTGCCCACGCACGGCGGCTCCGTCCGGCTGTGGGCCCGGCCGGCCGAGGTGGCCGGCGAGCCGACCCGGCGGGTGGCCGACGTGCTGGACCGGGAGAAGGCCGCCGGGCTGCGGGAGCTGTCCGGGTACGCCGAGTTCTCCGCCCGGGTGGCCAAGGTGCGCCGGGACCTGCTGCGGTTCCTCGTCGATGCGGCCGAGCGCGGCGAGACGGTGGTCGGCTACGGCGCCCCGGGCAAGGGCAACACCCTGCTCAACCACTGCGGCATCCGGCCCGACCTGCTCCCGTACACGGTCGACCGCAACCCCTACAAGCACGGCAGGTTCACCCCGGGCACCCGCATCCCGATCCTGCCGCCCGAGCGGATAGCCGCCGACCGGCCGGACTACGTCCTCGTCCTCCCGTGGAACCTGCGGGCCGAGCTGGTCGAGCAGCTGTCCTTCGTGCACGACTGGGGCGGCCGACTGGTCTTTCCCATACCGGAACTGAGCATTGTCGAGGTCAAGCGATGAAGGTCGTCCTGTTCTGCGGCGGTTACGGGATGCGGATGCGGAGCGGAGCCGCGGACGACGTGCCCAAGCCGATGGCGATGGTCGGGCCGCGACCGCTGATCTGGCACGTCATGCGTTACTACGCGCACTTCGGGCACACGGAGTTCATCCTGTGCCTCGGGTACGGGGCCCACCACATCAAGGACTTCTTCCTCAGCTACGAGGAGACGACGTCCAACGACTTCGTGCTGCGGGGCGGACGGACCGAACTGCTGTCCACCGACATCTCGGACTGGACGATCACGTTCGCGCAGACCGGCATCGAGTCACCGATCGGCGAGCGGCTGCGCCGGGTGCGGCACCACCTGGACGGCGACGAGATGTTCCTCGCCAACTACGCCGACGTGCTCACCGACGCCCCGCTGCCGGAGATGATCGACTCCTTCGCCCGGCGCGACGCCGGCGCGTCGATGATGGTGGTGCCGCCGCAGTCGTCGTTCCACTGCGTGGACCTGGGCGAGGACGGCCTGGTGGGGGGCATCACCGCGGTGAGCGACATGCCGCTGTGGGAGAACGGCGGCTACTTCGTGCTCCGCCAGGAGGTCTTCGACCACATCCCGGAGAACGGGGACCTGGTCGCCGACGGATGCGCCCGACTGGCCAAGCGGGGGCGTCTGGTGGCGCACCGGCACCGCGGTTTCTGGAAGCCGACCGACACCGTGAAGGAGCGGGCCGCGCTCGACACCGCCTACGCCCGGGGCGACCGCCCGTGGGCCGTGTGGGAACGGGACGGCGCGGGGGTGGGCGCGTGATCCGGCTCGGATCCGATCACCTCGACCGGATCGTCGCGGTGGGCGCGCACTGCGACGACATCGCCATCGGCGCCGGCGGCACACTGCTGACGCTGTGCCTCGCGCGGCCGGGCATCCGCGTCGACGCGCTGGTGCTCTCCGGCGGCGGCGGCGAGCGGGAGCAGGAGGAACAGGCCGCGCTCGCCGCCTTCTGCCCGGGTGCCGACCTGCGGCTGACCGTGCTCAAGCTGCCGGACGGCCGCATGCCGGCGCACTGGGAGGAGGCCAAGGCCGCGGTCGAGGAACTGCGCGGGCGGACCGAGCCCGATCTCGTGCTGGCCCCGCGCACCGAGGACGCGCACCAGGACCACCGCGGCCTGGCGAAGCTGATGACCACCGCGTTCCGCGACCACCTCGTGCTCGGCTACGAGATCGTCAAGTGGGACGGCGATCTCGGCCGCATGGCGGCGTACCAGCCGCTGTCGCCGGACACCGCCGAACAGAAGGTGCGGCTGCTGCAGGAGCACTACCCCTCGCAGCGGCACCGGCCCTGGTACGACCGGGAGGCCTTCCTCGGTCTTGCCCGGATCCGCGGCATCGAATGCCACGCGCGCTACGCCGAGGCGTTCGCCGTCACCAAACTCACTCTCGACCTGGGGGAATGAACCTTGCGCGTACTGCTGACCGGACACCAGGGCTACCTCGGCACCGTGATGGCGCCCGTCCTCGCGGCCGCCGGACACGAGGTGGTCGGCCTGGACGCCGGCC
The DNA here is from genome assembly GCF_044334705.1 of Streptomyces sp. NPDC020731. Taxonomy (NCBI): domain Bacteria; kingdom Bacillati; phylum Actinomycetota; class Actinomycetes; order Kitasatosporales; family Streptomycetaceae; genus Streptomyces; species Streptomyces sp. NPDC020731. The sequence goes on along the minus strand of NZ_JBIRTN010000027.1, from coordinate 34,115 downwards.
TGTTCGCCGACTGCGTCCTCGGCCCGACGCCCGCGGACCCGCCGGGGCACCGTGTGGACCTGCGCGACGTCACGGCCGAGCACGTGGCCGGGGTGGACGCCGTGATCCACCTGGCCGCGCTGTCCAACGACCCACTGGGATCGCTGGCGCCGGAGCTCACCTACGACATCAACCACCACGCGTCCGTACGGCTGGCCCGGCTGGCCCGCGACGCCGGGGTCCAGCGCTTCCTGTACGCGTCGACCTGCTCGGTCTACGGTGCCGCCGGCGGTGACGACCTGGTGGGCGAGGACGCCCCGCTGCGCCCGGTGACGCCGTACGCGGAGTCCAAGGTGCGGGTGGAGGACGACCTGCACGCGCTCTGTGACGGCGACTTCAGCCCGGTGTACATGCGTAACGCCACCGCCTTCGGTCACTCGCCCCGGCTGCGCGCCGACATCGTGCTGAACAACCTGGTGGGTCACGCGCTCCTGTCCGGCGAGGTCCTCGTGCTCTCCGACGGCACCCCCTGGCGCCCGCTGGTGCACGCCGCCGACATCGCGCGGGCCTTCGCGGCCGCGCTGACCGCGCCGCGGGAAGCGGTGCACGACCGGCCGTTCAACATCGGCAGCGAGACCAACAACGTCACGGTCGCCGAGATCGCCGAGCAGGTCGCCGAGGCGGTGTCCGGCTCCAAGGTGGTGATCACCGGGGAGACCGGTGCCGATCCGCGGTCGTACCGGGTGGACTTCTCCCGGTTCCGCGCCGCGATACCCGGCTTCGACTGCGAGTGGACGGTGAAGCAGGGCGCGCTCGAACTCGCCGACGCCTACCGGAAACACGGTCTGACCCGGGAGGACTTCGAGCGCCGCTTCACCCGGCTCGCCGTGCTGCGCGCGGCCTCCGACACCGGCACCGTCGACGACACCCTGCGGTGGCGCCGATGACCGAGGCAGGCGAGGAGATGCACACGCTGGTGGAGCGGTTGTACCCGCTGTGCCGGAGCATCACCGGCGACGGTGTGCGCGCCACCCTGGAGATCGTCGGCGAGTACGTCCCGCTGCGGGTGCACGAGGTGCCGACCGGCACGCAGGTGCTCGACTGGACGATCCCGCAGGAGTGGAACATCCGGGACGCCTACATCGCCGACGGCGCCGGCCGGCGGGTCGTCGACTTCGCCGCGTCCAGCCTGCACGTGCTCGGCTACAGCGTGCCGGTGTCGGCGACCATGCCGCTGGCCGAACTCCGCCCGCACCTGCACACCCTGCCGGACCACCCGGCCTGGGTGCCGTACCGCACCAGCTACTACACGCCGGAATGGGGCTTCTGTCTGGCGCAGGAGACCTTGGACGCGCTGCCGGACGGCGAGTACGAGGTGCGCATCGACTCCACACTCGCCGACGGCCACCTCACCTACGCCGAGCACGTGATCCCCGGGCAGGTCCCCGACGAGGTGATCGTCTCCTGCCACGTCTGCCACCCGTCGCTGGCCAACGACAACCTGGCCGGCATCGCGGTGGCGGTGTTCCTGGCCCGGGCGCTGGCGGAGCAACAGCCCTACTACACCTACCGGTTCATTTTCGCCCCCGGCACCATCGGGGCGATCACCTGGCTGGCCCGCAACGCGGAGCGGGTGGAACGGGTCAAGCACGGCCTGGTGCTGGCCTGCGCCGGTGACCCGGGCCGGCTGACGTACAAGCAGAGCAGGCGTGGCGACGCGGAGATCGACCGGGTACTGCGGCATGTGCTGGCCGCCTCCGAACGCCCGCACCACATCACCGAGTTCACCCCGTACGGCTACGACGAGCGGCAGTTCTGCTCGCCCGGGTTCGATCTCGGCGTGGGCTCGCTCAGCCGGACCCCGTACGCCGGTTATCCCGAGTACCACACCTCGGCGGACAACCTGGACTTCGTCTCCCCCCGGGCGATGGCGGACACGCTCGCCGTCTGCCGCGAGGCGTTCGCCGTCCTGGACCGCAACCGGCGGTACGTCAACCTCAGCCCGTACGGCGAACCGCAGCTGGGCCGGCGTGGGCTGTACGACTCGCTCGGCGGGCGCAGCGACGCGAAGCAGGCCCAGCTGGCCATGCTCTGGGTGCTCAGCCTCTCCGACGGCGAGCACGCTCTGCTGGACGTCGCCGAGCGGTCCGGGCTGCCGTTCAGCGCCGTCGCCGCCGCGGCCGACGCCCTGCACGGCGCCGGGCTGATCAAGGCGTGACGCCGATGTCCACCGGGAAAGAGACGACGCCTCCGGCCAGGTCCGCCCGGCGGGCCGTCGCCGGGCGGCTGTCCTGGGGACTGGCCGACCAGGCGGCCTCCAGCCTGTCCAACTTCGTGGTGGGCATCTACGTGGCACGCTCGCTGGGGCTGACCGCGTTCGGCGTGTTCAGCCTGGCCTGGGTGACCTACGGCGTGGTGCTCAACGTCTCCCGCGGGCTGGCCACCGACCCGCTCGTGGTGCGCTTCAGCGGCGTGCCGGAGGCGTCCTGGCGCGGGGCGGTGGCCCGGTCGTCGGGTACCGCGCTCCTGGTCGGCGCCGTCATCGGCGCGGCGTGTCTGGTCGCCGGGCTGAGCATCGGCGGTCGCCTGGGGCCCGCGTTCGCCGGCCTCGGCGTCATGCTGCCGGGGCTGCTGCTGCAGGACGCCTGGCGGTACGCGTTCTTCGCCGCCGGCGCCGGCCGGAAGGCGTTCGTCAACGACGTCGTGTGGGGCGTCGCGCTCGTCCCGGCCATGGTGGTGGCGGCCCACGTGGGCACCGTGACCGCTTTCCTGCTCGCCTGGGGCGGGTCCGCCACGGTGGCCGCGGGGTACGGCTGCTTCCAGTCCGGCATCCGGCCCCGGCCGGCCGGAGCGCGCGAGTGGCACCACGACCACCGCGACCTCGGCTACCGGTACCTGGTCGAGAACGTCGGCGTCAGCGGCTCGAGCCAGCTGCGGGCGTACGGGCTCGGCGCGATCGTCGGGGTCGGCGCGGTGGGTGTGGTCCGGGGCGCCGAGCTCCTGCTCGGCCCGTTCCTCGCCGTGCTGATGGGGCTGTCGCTGGTCACCGTCGCCGAGGCGGCGCGGGTGCTGCGGCAGGCCCCGCGGCGGCTCGGAACGTTCTGCCTCCTCCTCGGCGGCGGGCAGGCCGTCGGCGCGCTGCTGTGGGGCGCGGCGCTGCTGCTGGTGCCGGACCGGCTCGGCGAGCTCGTTCTCGGTGACGTCTGGAGCTCTGCCTCGGAGCTCATCGTGCCGGTCACGCTCGGCGTCGCGGGCGCCGGACTCGGCACCGGCGCGGCGGCCGGGCTCCGCGCGCTCGCCGCGGCCCGGCGCAGCCTGCGCTGCCAGCTGTTCGCCTCCACCTGCTACGTCGCCGGCGGAATCGGCGGGGCGGTCGTGGCCGGCACGATCGGCTCGGCCTGGGGCGTCGCCGCCGCGTCCGCCTGCGGTTCGGCCGTGTGGTGGCTCCAGCTGCGGTCCGCCCTGCGCGAGCACCACCACCACCCCATCCCCGAAGTGAGGACACCGTGACCACCCATCCCCGGCTGAGCATCGGCCTGCCCGTGTACAACGGCGAGGAGTACCTCGCCGAGTCGTTCGACGCCCTGCTCGGCCAGACCTACGAGGACTTCGAGCTGGTCGTCTCCGACAACGCCTCGACCGACGGGACCCAGGACATCTGCCGCCGGTACGCCGCGATCGACTCGCGCATCCGGTACCTCCGGCTGCCCCGGAACATCGGCGCCGCGCCGAACCACAACCACGTGTTCACCGAGTGCCGCGGCGAGCTGTTCAAGTGGGCCTCGCACGACGACCTGTACGCCCGGGACCTGCTGCGGGCCTGCGTCGAGGCGCTGGACGAGCGGCCGGACGTGATCCTCGCGCACAGCGGCCAGGCGGTCATCGACGGCGACGGCAAGGTGAAGGTCCCCTACGAGTACGGGCTCGCCACCGACTCCCCGCACGCGCCGGAGCGCTTCCGCAGCCTGCTGTTCGAGCCCGGTGGCGACGACTTCTACGGGGTGATGCGGGCCGACGTGCTGCGCCGGGTGAAGCCGCACGACAGCTACCACCACGCGGACCGCGTGTTCGTCGCCGAGATCACCCTGCACGGGCCCTTCCACCAGGTGCCGGAGCTGCTGTACTTCCGCCGCGACCACCCCACCCGCGCCGAGCGGGCGAACCCCTCCAAGCGCTCCCGGTGCGTCAACCTGGACCCGCGCCGGGCGGGCCCGCTGCACCCGACGCCCCGGCTGCTCGCCGAGTACGTCTGGGGCTTCGCCGCGGCGGTCCGGCGGGCGCCGCTGTCCCCGGCCGACCGGCGCGCGTGCTACCGCCACCTGGCCGCGTGGATGACCAGCCGGGTGCGGCCGGGCGCCGGCGAGCGGGTCGAGGACCGCGCCCCGGCCGGCCCGGACCGGCTCACCGTCTCCGTCGACGCCCTCGTCGCCGGCCGTGAGGGGAGGCGGGCGTGAAGTCCCTGCGTGTAGGGGTGTTCGGCCTGCTCGGCTCCGGCAACGTCGGCAACGACGGGTCGCTCGAGGCCGTGCTCGGCTACCTCCGCGCCGAGCACCCGGACGCGGTCGTGGACGCGCTGTGCGGCGGACCCGAGGCCGTCGCGGCCCGGTACGGGATCCCCGCGACGCGGCTGAACTGGTACCGCGGGGAATACCGGACCGCCTCCCGTGCGGGCGCGATCGCGGCCAAGGGTCTGGGCAAACTCGTCGACGTCGTCCGCACCGCCGCCTGGGCACGCCGGCACGACGTGGTGATCGTGCCGGGCACCGGCGTCCTGGAGACCACACTGCCACTGCGGCCGTGGGGCTTCCCGTACTCGCTGTTCCTGCTCTGCGCGACCGGACGGCTGTTCGGCGCCCGGGTCGCGCTGGTCAGCGTCGGCGCCGCCAGGATCGGCAACCGGCCGACCCGGACTCTGACGCGCTGGTCGACGCGGCTGGCCGCGTACCGGTCGTACCGGGACGCCACGTCCCGCGACGCGATGCGGGCGATGGGCGTGGACACCGCGCGCGACGAGGTCTACGCGGACCTCGTGTTCGCCCTTCCCGCACCGCCGGCGAGCGAGCCCCCGGGGCCTGTTCCGAGCCCGCCGGGCGTGGTCTGCGTCGGCGTCATGGACTTCCACGGGAGCAACGACGAGCGCGCCCGGGCCGAGGAGATCCACCGGCGCTACCTCGACGGGACGACCCGTTTCGTCCGCGCGCTGGTCGAGGACGGCAGGCCGGTCCGGCTGCTCACCGGCGACGAGCTCGACCGGCCGGTCGTCGACGCGATCCTCGACGCGGTGGACTCGCCGCTGGTCACCGCCGCCGAGGCGGCATCGCTGGCCGACCTGATGAAGGAGACGGCGGCCGCCGACACCGTGGTGGCGACCCGGTACCACAACCTGGTCTGCGCACTGAAGGTCGGCACGCCGACGCTCGCGCTCAGCTATTCGGCGAAGAGCGACACGCTCATGGCGGAGATGGGTCTTGGCGAGTACTGCCACCCGGCCCGCGAGGTCGACGCCGACCGGCTGCTCGAGCAGTTCCGCGAGCTGGAGCGGCGGTCGGCGGAGCTGCGGCGGACCCTCTCCGAGCGGAACCTGGTCGTCGCCCGGCGCGTCGAGGACCAGTTCACCGCCTTGACCGCGGCCCTGTTCCCGGCGGCCGACCACACCCACACCCCGCGGGAGGCCCCATGAAGGCGACCGAAGTCCCGGCGATCGCCGGCGCGTACCTGTTCGAGCCGACGCCGTACGCCGACGAGCGCGGCTTCTTCTGCCGCACCTTCGACGCCGACGTGGTCCGCTCCGTGGGCCTCGACCCGGACGCCTTCGTCCAGGACAGCCTGTCCCGCTCGGTCCGGGGCGTGCTGCGCGGCCTGCACCTGCGCTCCGGCGCCGGCGAGGCCAAGCTCGTACGGTGCTCGTACGGGAGGGTCTTCGACGTCGTCGTGGACCTGCGGCCGGACTCGCCGACCTACCTGGGCCGGGCCTTCTTCGAGCTGTCCGGCGAGACGCAGGCGACCCTGTACATCCCGGCGGGGTGCGCGCACGGCTTCCAGGCGCTGGCCGGGACCGCCGACACCTCGTACCGGATCGACCGCCCGCACGACCCGGCCGAGGACGTGACGATCGCCTTCGACGACCCGGAGCTCGCCGTTCCCTGGCCGCTGCCGGTCACATCGATGTCCCGGCGGGACCGGGAGGCACCGAGCCTCGCCGAGGTCCTGAAACACTTGGAGAGGTGAGGTTGCCGTGGCCACCGAAGAGTTCCGACTGCCCCGGTCGCGACAGGCGAACGAGCGGCTGCACGCCCTGATCCCCGGGGGCGCGCACACCTACGCCAAGGGCGACGACCAGTACCCCGAGAACCTGGCCCCGGTCATCAGCCACGGCCGCGGCGCCCACGTGTGGGACGTCGACGGCAACCGCTACGTCGAGTACGGCTCCGGCCTGCGGTCGGTCAGCCTCGGTCACGCCCACCCCCGCGTGATCGAGGCGGTGCGGCGGGAACTGGACCGCGGCAGCAACTTCGTCCGGCCGTCCGTCGTGGAGGTCGACGCCGCGGAACGCTTCCTGGCCACGGTGCCGACCGCCGAGATGGTGAAGTTCGCGAAGAACGGCTCCGACGCCACCACCGCCGCGGTGCGCCTCGCCCGCGCCGCCACCGGGCGCCCGCGGGTGGCCCTCTGCGCCGACCATCCCTTCTTCTCCACCGACGACTGGTTCATCGGCACCACGCCGATGTCCGCGGGTGTTCCGGCGGCGACCACCGACCTCACCGTGGCGTTCCCCTACGGGGACCTGGCCGCCACGGAGGAGCTGCTGGGCCGCTGCCAGGACGAGGTCGCCTGCCTGATCCTGGAACCCGCCACCCACACCGAGCCGCCGCCCGGGTACCTCGCCGGCCTGCGCGAGCTGGCCGACCGGCACGGCTGCGTACTGGTCTTCGACGAGATGATCACCGGCTTCCGCTGGTCCGAGGCGGGTGCCCAGGGCCTGTACGGCGTCGTCCCCGACCTCTCCACGTTCGGCAAGGCGCTGGGCAACGGGTTCGCCGTCTCCGCGCTGGCCGGGCGCCGCGACCTGATGGAACGGGGCGGGCCGCGCCACTCCGGCGACCGGGTGTTCCTGCTGTCCACCACGCACGGCGCGGAAACGCACGCGCTGGCGGCCGCGATGGCCGTGCAGAGCACCTATGTGGAGGAGGGCGTCACCGCGCGGCTGCACGCTCTCGGCGAGCGGCTGGCCGCCGGTGTCCGCGACGCCGCGGCCGGCATGGGCGTCGGCGACCACGTCGTCGTCCGGGGCCGGGCCAGCAACCTGGTCTTCGCCACCCTCGACGAGAAGGGCCGGCCGTCGCAGCCGTACCGCACCCTGTTCCTGCGTCAGCTCCTCGTGGGCGGGGTGCTGGCCCCCTCGTTCGTGGTGAGCGCCGCACTCACCGACGCCGACATCGACCACACCGTCGACGCGGTGGCCCAGGCGTGCGCGGTGTACCGGAAGGCACTGGACGCCGGTGACCCCACCCCCTGGCTGGGCGGACGCCCGGTGAAGCCGGTGTTCCGCCGCTTGGCATGAGGTGGCGTCAGCGGGGCTCCGGCCGACCGGCGTCGGCCACGGTGTCGACCAGCCACGCGGTCACCGGTGTCACCGCCAGCGCGGTGCACCAGCCGCCGAGGGCGTCGGTCGGGTAGTGCGCGCCCAGGGCGACCTGCGCCCAGCCCATGGCGGCGCCGGCGACCAGCGCCGCGGCGAGCACGAGTGACAGGCCGGCCGTCCTGCCGAGGCCGAGCCGGCCGGTCGCGAGCAGCGCCACCGTGAGGGCGAACGCGGTGAGGAAGGCGGTGTGCCCGCTCGGGTAGGACAGGTTGTCGTGGCCATGGATAGTGCGTCCCACCAGCGGCTTGAGCAGCGTCGTCGTCCCCACGGCCAGACCGGCGCCGGCCACGACGAGCACCGCCGCGCGGGGCCACCGAAGCAGCAGACAACCCGTCACGGCGGCTCCGACCAGCACCGCCGCTCCCAGGGGCTCCCCCAGGAAGTCGGTGGCCAGGGCGACACGCCGCCACGACGACCCCACCCCGTCCACCGCGATCCGCGCGTCCACCCCGCCGGCCTCGCCGTCGCCGGCGTACACGGCCCCGAGCACGACGACCACCAGCGCGGCGAGGGCCGCGACCAGCCCGAACCACGCGCGCAGCGCCGGGGACAGCACCGCGCGCGCCGGCCGGCCTGCCGTACGCCCACCACGGGTGGGCCGGATCAGATCTTCCGCCATCGGTCCATCATCGCCGCCGCGCCCGGCGGACGCCCCGCCCTGTGGAAACTCACCCGCGGCGGCCGCGACGGCCGGGCAGGTCCCGTTCGGCGACGACCGTCCTGCCGACGGGGAGGCGGTCCGGGACCTGCCACCGGTCGGCGAGCGCCTCCACGAGAACCATGCCCCGGCCGGCCGACGCGGCGGACCTGGTCGCGGGTGGTGTCGTGCCGTCGCCTCCCCCGCTTGAACGCAAGCGGGTTCGACATTACGGTCCATGCTTTCACGGTGCGGTCGTCCAGGGTTCGAGAGGCACACGAGGCGCATGCGGCAACCAACTGCCCAGATCATCCGGAATCCGGTCCTTCCGGGTTCGCACCCGGATCCGTCCGCGCTGCGCGTGGGTGACGACTTCTACCTGGCGACCTCGACGTTCGAGTGGCACCCCGGCGTACGGCTGCACCACTCCCGCGATCTGGTGAACTGGCGACCGCTGGGCGGTGCTCTGGACACCACGCGGCTGCTCGACCTCACCGGCTGCCCGGACTCCGGCGGCGTGTGGGCGCCGAACCTCTCCTACGCGGACGGGCTGTTCCACCTGGTCTACAGCAACGTCTCCACCTATGCGGGAGGCTTCACCGACTGCCCCAACCACCTCACCACCGCCCCGTCGATCCAGGGCCCCTGGTCCGATCCGGTACCGCTGCACGCGCGGGGCTTCGACGCGTCCCTCTTCCACGACGGCCCCGACAGCCGGCTGCTGAACCTGGTCCACGACTGGCGGCCGGGGCACGGCGGCTCGGCCGGTCTGGAGGCGACCCGGTACGACCGGTCCGCGCGCCGTCTGGTCGGGGACCCGGTGCGGATCGTGCTGCCGCCGCAGGCCGGCTGGATCGAGGGCCCCAACCTCTACCGGCGCGGCGACTGGTACTACCTGCTGACCGCTGACGGCGGCACGGGCTACGACCACCAGGTCACCGTCGCCCGCTCCCGCACACTGACCGGCCCCTACGAACGCGACCCGCACGGACCTCTGATCACCGCCCGGCACCATCCGGACCTGCCGCTGCAGAAGGCGGGACACGGCAGCCTGATCGAGACGGGCGGGGGCCAGTGGTACCTGGCCTACCTCGTGGCACGGCCCCACGGCCATCGGGGCCCGTGCCTGCTCGGCCGCGAGACCGCGCTGGCGCCCGTCACCTGGACCGACGACGGCTGGCCGCGCGTCCCCACGGGCCTGCCCGCCCTGGAGGTCCCCGCCCCCGAAGCGCCGGCCGACGACAGTGCCGGAACGCGGACCGGGGCCGACGCGGCGGACGGCTTCGACGCGCCGGTGCTCGGACCGCAGTGGTCCGCGCTGCGTCGCCCCGCGACTCCCGACTGGGTCTCCCTCACGGCCCGCCCGTCCCATCTGCGGCTGCACGGCGGCCGCTCTCCGCAGAGCCTGACCGGTCCCAGTCTGGTGGGCCGCCGGGTGACGTCCGCGGACGGTTCCTTCGAAGCGACGATGGAGTACCGGCCGCGCTCCTTCCAGCACCTGGCCGGGATCACCGCGTACTACAACACGCGCAACTGGTACTTCCTGCACGTCACGGCGGACGACGAAGGACGGGCGGTGCTGCGTGCGGCGAGCTGCGACCGCGGCGCGCTGATCGTGGACGAAGCCGGCGGAATACCCCTCGGCGGGATCCGCCGCCTGCGTCTCGGCCTCGACCTCCGGGGGCCCGTCCTGCGCTTCCGCTACGCCACCGGCGACGACTGGCACCCTGTCGGACCGCCCCTGGACGCCACCGTCCTGTCCGACGAGCACGCCGAGGAGTTCGAGGACGGCCGGATCCGGGCCCTCGGCTTCACCGGCGCGTTCGTCGGCATGTGGGCCTGGGACCTCACCGGGGGCGGTCTGCCCGCCGACTTCGACGAGGCGGCCTGGCGCGCGCTCCCTTGACGTCGTGCGACGCGCCGTCGTCCCTTCCACGGGGCGCGGACGTCGGGCAGGGGGTCGTCTCCCCCCCTCCCCCGGGCCGGCCAGGCGGTGCGGCACGCGAACCACCGAAGCCGCTTCCGCCCGCGCTCACCGGCCCCGCCCGGATGCTCCGCCGAAGGTCGGCGGTGCGGGTTCCGTCAGGGTGCGTCCACCGGCGCCGGCTGCCGCTCGGAGAGGTGACGGACCGACGTCCTGCGGCGGGTGTCGACGGCCGGGGCGAGGAGGATCGCCACGGCGACGAGGACGAGGACGACGGTCATCGCGGCGCGCAGGCCGTAGCGTTCGCCGAGGAAGCCCAGGCCGGGGGGACCCACGAGGAACGCGACGTAGCCGATCGTCGCGACCAGGCTCACGCGGGCCGCCGAGTCGGGTCCGGAGTCACCGGCCGCCGAGAGGGCCAGGGGGAAGCCAAGCGAGGCGCCCAGCCCCCAGAAGAACACGGCCGCTCCGGCGACGAGGGGCACGTCGACGAAGACGACGACGGCGAGTCCGAGTGCGGCGGAGAGGGCACCGGCGCGGACGACGGGGGCACGACCGAAGCGGTCGATGAAGAATCCGCCGCCGAAACGGCCGATCGCCATGGCGGCTGCGAAGCCCGCGTACACGGCGGAGCCCAGAGCGGGGTCCATGTCGTGTCCGTCGACCATGAGCAGCGGCAGCCAGTCGTTGGCGGCTCCCTCGGCCAGGGCCATGGTCAGGACGATGCCGCCGATCAGCAACAGGCGCCGGTCCCTCCACACCGCCGGCCGCTGCCCCTTCTGCCCGTCCCCGGCGTGCCCCGCGGTCTCCCGTGCTCCGCCGGTCCCGGCGGGGACGGCCCGGTAGGCGTGGGCGAAGAGGGCGGCACAGGTGAGGGCGACGGCGGCGAGGTGTCAGAACACGGGGACGGAGGCGGCGGTGCACGCGATGCCCGCGCCGGCGCCGATGACGGTGCCGAGGCTGAAGAAGCCGTGCAGTGCGGGCAGCACGGTGCGCCGGGTGAGGCGCTCGACTTCGGCGCCGTCGACGTTGAGGACGACTTCGCCACCGCCCATGCCGGCGCCGAAGAGGAACAGGCCGGCGGTGACGGCGGGGGCCGAGGAGAAGGTGGTGCCGACGCCGATCAGGAGCATGCTCAGCACGATCAGGGTGGTGCCGGCGCCGATGACGGGCCGTGGCCCGAAGCGGGAGACCAGGGGGCCGGAGCCGAGGATGCCGAGCATGGAGTCGACGGACAGCCCGAAGAGGACGAGGCCCATCTCGCCGGTGGAGGCACCCAGCTGATCCCGCACGTCCGGGGTGCGGGTGACCCACGAGGACATCGACAGGCCGGGTATCAGGAAGAAGACGAAGAGCGCTCTACGGCGCCGGCGGACGGCGGACGGCGGAATCGATCATTCAGGAAGCCTCTTCCAGGGCGGGGTCGTTGTCCAGCCGCCCGTGCCGGCCTGCGGTGGCAGTCGGCTCGGGGTGTTCGGCGCCGAGGCTGCGGGCGGGGGCGGCCGGCGTGCCCATCGGCCGGCCCGCCGCCCCGCGCGCACCTCACGCACTCGTCGTACGCAGGGGTCATGGGCCGTCAGCCCCACCGGCACCACGCTTCGAAGGTCAGCGGGTGGGTGAGTCGTCGAGGACGGCGGCCCGGGTGCGGACCTGGGCGGCTTCGTCCGGAGCGTTGGCGCGGGTGAAGGCGTCGGCGGCCTGGAGGTAGGCGGCGCGGGCCTCGGCGGGGCGGCGGGCGGCCTCATGGGCTCGGGCCAGGTTGTGGAGGGTCCGTCCCTCGCCGTACCGGTCCTCGAATCCTCGGAAGAGCTCCAGGGACCTTCCGTACGCCTCGGTCTCCTCATCCACCCGGCCCGCCTCGCGCAGGGCCATGCCGAGGTTGTTCCACGCCCTGCCCTCGCCGTGGCGGTCCCCGACCGCCCGGTACAGGTCGCGGGCCCGGGTGTGGGCGTCGATCGCCTCCCCCGCCCGGCCCGCCTCGCGCAGGGCCATGCCGAGGTTGTTCCACGCCCTGCCCTCGCCGTGGCGGTCCCCGACCGCCCGGTACAGGTCGCGGGCCCGGGTGTGGGCGTCGATCGCCTCCCCCGCCCGGCCCGCCTCCCCCAGGACGACGCCGAGGCTGTTCCACGCCATGGCCTCGCGGTCACGGTCTCCGACGGTCTGGTACAGGTCGCGGGCCCGGGTGTGGGCGTCGATCGCCTCCCCCGCCCGGCCCGCCTCCCCCAGGGCGCTGCCGAGGTTGTTCCACGCCATGGCCTCGCCCAGCCGGTCCCCGACACGCTGCGCGGCCTTCCGCGCGGCCTCCGCGACGGCGATCCAGTCGTCGAAGTACCGCCGCCAGGCCAGGTACTCCCCCAGACACAAGGCCAGCCGCAACGCCGCGCCCGCGAACCGCTCCTCCCGCCCCCACCCCACCGCCGCGACCAGACCCGCCCGCTCCCCGTCCAGCCACGCCAACGCCTGCCCCCGGTCCCCGAACCGCTCCGGCTCCGCCATTCCCGGCAGCCACCGCAACCGGTCATCGGCCGCATCCGCCCACCGCACGTAGAACCCCAGCACCCGCTCCCGCGCCGCCTCCCCCTCCTCCCGCAACCCCGCGTCCCCCGCCACCACATCCGCCCCGAACACCCGCACCAGGTCGTGCAACCGCCACCACCCGCGCTCACCCTCCCTCTCCACGAGGTGCGCACGGGCCAATTCCCTGAGGTCGCGCATCGGAGGTTCCGCGGCGCCGACCAGCGCGGCGACGACCTCGTCGCTCACCTCAGGCCCCGGCGCGAGAGCGAGCAGGCGCAGCAGCCGCGCGGGCTCGGGCGGCAGTCGGCGGTAGGAGAGCTCGAAGGCGGCGCGGACGCTGCGCTCACCGCCGTCGAGGTGGTCGAGGCGGTCGTGGGACTCGGCCAGTTCCGCCACGAGTTCGGTCACCGGCTTGCCCGGGTCCTCCGCCAGCAGCGCGGCCGCGATCTGCAGGGCCAGCGGGAGGTGCCCGCACAGGCCGGCGAGCCGCTCGGCCATGTCGGGGTCGTCGGCCACCCGGCTGTCGTGCGGGTCGGCGATGCGCAGGGCACGGTCGAGGAGTTCGTACGACTGTCGCGGGCTGAGCCGGTCCAGGGAAATGAACCGCGCGCCCAATTGGGGCAGCCGGTGGCGTGACGTGACCAGGACGTGGTGCCGGGAGCCGCCCGGCAGGAGGAGCCGTACCTGCTCCGATGAGGAGGCGTTGTCGGCCAGGACCAGCACCGCGCCGCGCTCCTGGGCCCGCGCGGCCAGCGTCGAGCGGTAGAGCGCCGCCCGCTCGTCCGTCGTGGTGGGGATGTGTTCCGGCGGGGTGCCCAGGGCGCGCAGCAGGGCCTGGAGGGCACGGTCGGCGGTGACGGGCTCGCGGTCGTAGCCGTGCAGGTCGATGAAGAGGACCCCGCCGGGGAACCAGCCCCGTTCACGGGCCAGGTGCGCGGTCTCGACGGCCAGCGCGGTCTTGCCGATGCCGCCGAGACCGGACACGGCGGCGACGAGGGTCGCCGCCGACCCGGAGGACTGCGCGCCGGCCGGGTCCAGCGCGCCCAGCAACACGGCCGTCTCCTCCTCCCGCCCGGTGAACCCGCCGGGCCTCGGCGGCAGGCCGGCCATCGCCTCCGGGTCGGCGGCCCCGCCCTGCTGGATCACGACCTGCACGCCGACCACCTCGCGCAGGAAGACCCCGCCACGGAAGTCGACGTGGTCGCCGTCGTACCAGGACGTCCCGCTTCCCGGCACGGACCGCTCCATGGCCCGCGCAACGGCACCGGCGACACCCCGCGGATCGGCGGCCAGCAGGTCGGCCACCGCCTCACCCCACTCCCGAACGGCCTCCCGCCGCGCCGGGTCCTGTGCCGCCTCGGCGATCTCCCGGACGGACGCGCCGGCCTCCAGCCCCACCGCCCGCGCCAGCTTCTCCACCGCCCGGCGTCCACCGTCCCCACCCGCGCCCTCGGCCAAGGCCGCCAACAGCGCCGTCATCCCCTGCCCGTTCCGCGTCCCGTCTCCGAGCCGGTGGGAGACCTCCTCATTGCCGTGTCGGGGCCGGTGCTTGCGCAGCACCGCCATCGTGACCGCGACCGCCTGCTCTGCGGCGCGCTCCTGTGAACCGGCGACGTAGGCATCACGCTTGCCGCCATCAGCACGGTCGCTGATGCCCCGGATCACCAGGGCGTCCAGCCGGCCGCTCAGACGGGCTGCCTGGAGCGCACCGGAACCCTCCATCTCGATCGCACCCGCGTCGCTGTAGCTCCTGCGGATGAACCGGGCGATCTCGGACTCGGCGTCCGCCAGGACGATGTCGCCCGTGGCGATCGGCATGAAGTGCGCCCGTACGCCGGGCATGTCCCGCACGGCGGAACGGGCCGCCTGTTCGAGCGCGTGCGAGCCCGGCAGGGCCGTCGGCCGGACCAGGAAGCCCTCCGGCATCTGCTTGCCGCCGTGGATCTCGTACACCCGTGTGCCCACGACGACGTCGCCGATCCCGACGTCGTCCTTCAGACTGCCGGCAATACCGACGAAGAACACGGCCTCGGGGCGCAGCCAGTTGATGAGCCGGGTGGTGAGAGCGGCGGTCCGCTCGGCGCCCATGCCCAGCTCGGCGAGGACGACCTGCCAGGCAGTACCCGGTAGCCGGCCTTCTTCGGCCCGGGTTCCGTCAGGGTGGACCAGCTCCCGCCGCTCCATGACGTGCGCGCGGACGGCGGCGTATTCGAGGGGGAGTGCGGTCAGGACGAGAACGGTGGATCGTGCTGTCGGCTCAGCAGGTCGTGGTGCCGGCTCCGTCACCACGTCCGGCATCACCGGCTCACGCGGTACCACCGGCGCCGGACGTCCGCCTTGTCGCCGGCGTACCAGGTTGTGGACCTCTGCCCAGTGCCGCGCGCCCGCCGGGAGGGTGAGCGTTCCCTCGAGGTCGGGCACAGCGGCCGTGAAGCGAGCACTGATCGCCGGGGCGTTGCGCTTCAGGTAGGCGGAGATCGTGGCGATCACTTCGTCGGCCTCGTCCCGGCGGATGGTGCTCAGCAGGCGCTCCCTCGCACCCGGAACGAACTCATAGGCCTGGCCCAGCACCTCGTCGGTGCGGGCGCCGCCGTGCACTGTCCGGAGGAGTCCGCTGTAGACGATCTCCGCCAGGTCGGACAGGGGACTGTCCGGCAGCATCGCGGACTGCACCGCACGCATTACCGCCAGATTGAGCGGGACAGCCGCGAGGTACGCGGCAAGACGGAAGACGTCGGGTTGCGCCTGGGCCCGGAAGTCGTCGAACGTGACGTCCCGTCCGGACACCTCGTTCACGTCGAGCGCTCCGGGGCCGGACCGTGAGAGTGCCGCGGACGCGGGCAACAGCACCGCGGCCGCGTCGAACGCGGCGGGTTCCGCGATCGCGTGCGCCCAGGGGGCAAGCCACTCAGGGCTGACCCCCAACACCGGTACGGGAACAGCACCAAGCTTCGGGCCGTCCGAACGCAGGCCGTAACCGGCGTACAGCAGGGTGGAGTTGGCCCCTCCCGCTTCCGTGCTGCGAAAGCGCCCCGGCTCCGGCGCCAGGGCCGTCCGCTCCCAAGCGTGCTCAGGCAGTGTCTGGAGTATCGCCGTCGGACCACTGGCTGCCCACTTCCGCAGCGCTCCGCGCAGCATGTCGGACCCCCAAGCCGGCGCCACGCCGTCAGTGAGGACGAGGGTGATCGTGCGGCCCGTGGAATCGACCGCCGAACTCGTCGAGCGCAGCAAGTGCGGCGGGGTCGCGGCACTGATTCCGAGCCCGGGAGAACCGTCGCTCCGTGCCAGCAAACGGCACAGGCGTACGTCTCGGAACGCGCCGAGCCGTCGGCACAGGGAGCGCAGTTCGCGTGCGAGCGGCTCCCAGAAGACGCCGCTCGCGCTGTACGCGTCCAGGACGATCACGAGGTCGAGCCATCGGTCCTCGGCCGGCGTGAGCACAGGAATCCAGTGGTGGTGCTCGGCGATCCGGGTCACCGTGGCCTCCTCGTCGAGAACCGTGCTCACCGTGGAGGGGACGCGCCGTTTGAGAGGGCGCAGTGCGCGCGCCAGTTCGCGGTGGCGGGGCAACGCGGCCGACCCGCCTACGCGAACCGGCGCCGCCTGTACGGCTTCTGTCTCCGCTCCCTCGTCCGGGGAGCCGTCCCCGGGCAGATAAAGACGTGTAGCTCGGGACTCGGACGGGTCTCTGTCACCGGCCTGTAACGGATCCGGCCCGGGGCCGTCCTCCGTGGTGGACGGAATCAGGTGTTCCCCGGACGGCGGGGGAACCCGCCCGTCCTGCCCGACCCCCTCGGGTAAATGCCGTGCCAGCCAGATGAGTTCGGCCACTTCGCGAGGTGTGGGCGGTTGCTTCGCCGGACAGAGGTCGGCGAGCAGCGAGCCGAATCGCTCCATCACGACTCCGTCGGCACCGTCACATTGAGATGCTGGAACACCAGCGCGGTGAGCCGGTCGAGGCTCGGCGCACCGTCATGTGCCGTACGGCTCACCAGGTAGACGGCGTTGAGGAGCTGGTCGGTGGCCAACTCGCCCGACGCGGCGTGGCTGAGGAACCTGCTGATGACTTCGTCGGCGTCCTCAACGGCGGTGGGGAGATGTGCCCGCACAATGGTCCGCAGCCTTTCGTCGTCGTCGACGGCGGGGAGATGGAGCCGGACGCAGCGACGGAGGAACGCGGGCGGGAACTCACGCTCGCCGTTGCTCGTCAGGATGACGAAGGGGAACGTGTGGCAGCGTACTGTGCCGCGCACGACCGTGACCCGGGCGCCGTCGTCGGCCGGGCGGACCCGGACCCTGGGCTGCTTGTCGGCGACCCTGGAGAGTTCCGGGATCTCGAACATGCCTTCCTCGAAGACGTCGAGGAGATCGTTGGGCAGGTCGATGTCGCTCTTGTCGATCTCGTCGATGAGCAGGACGCGCGGCAATGCGTACGGCGCCAGAGCCGTGCCGAGCGGTCCGAGCCGCAGATAGCGCCCGACGTCCGTACCGTGCTCCGCCTCCGCGGCCGGGAATGTGGTGGCACTTTTTCCGGCGGTGCTTCCCTTCCCGCTCGCTTCTGGCACACCGCTTGCAGGGTCTCGGGCCGCGCGGGTGACTCCGGCGTCCTCCAGCCGGCCCAGCGAGTCGTACTGGTACAGACCGTCACGCAATCCGGTCTTGCTGTTGATCGGCCAGCGCAGCACCGTGCCCAACTTCAGTTCACGAGCTACCGCATACGCCAGCGTGGACTTTCCGACGCCGGGATCGCCCGTCACCAACAGCGGGCGGCGCAGGTACAGGGCCGTGTTGACCGCCTCGATGGTGCGTTCCTCGGCCTTGTACGCGTCGCCTCTCGGGAGCCGCCGGTCCCCGGGAGTCTCGGCGTTCCGGTCGAACGGGGTGACCTCACCGGCGTGCTCGAAGTCCCGCCACGGCGGCGGATCCGGCAAACGGTCGATGCCGTCGTGCGGCTCGCGCACACCTTGGTAGATCCGCCACTCGCTCATCAGGAGCGTCCTTCCTGGGCCGGGGTCAGAGGAGACCGAGGGATCTGGCGTCCGGGGTCGTCCCACAGCAGGACGATGTCGTCACCGAGATGCCCTTCCCTCTTCGGGGGCTTCTGCGCATCGATGCGCAACTGGCGGATCCTCTCGGGGAGTTCGTCTCGCCGCGTGTCGTCCAAGGTGGCACACAGTTCGGCGAAGAACCCGTTGCCGGGGCAGGCCCGCCTGTCCGGCGCCCCGCATCGGGCGCCGTCGTCACGCTCGCAGACCGGGCTGCCCCGCCGCCACACCATCATCGGCACTCCGGACGCGACGGCCACTTGGTAGGCGTCCGAGACCGGCTGCGACTGCGGAGAACCAGCGAGCGCGAGCGCGGCCAATGTCGGATCGCTGTCGAACGAGGCATCCAGCGCGGCCTGATGCTGATCACCCCGACCGCACACGCACACCATCATCTCGCTGACCGCCTTGCCGTCCAGCTGCTGCCAGCGCTCAGCCCATGCCGCGTGCAACGCGGGCGCCTCGTGCCGCTCAAGCGGCCGGACCACCACACGCTGTTTGCGGCCCAGTGAGAACCAGGGCAACTGCGGCCAGAGCGAAAGATCGGCGAAGCCTTCGTCGAGTACCTCTTTCGGGAGGATCAACTCGATCAGACCGGGTCGGGTGGCCCCGCCCATGATCTCGATCTGTTCGGGCAGCAGCGCCGCCAGACGCTCGACCGCCTGGTTCAGGGGAAGCGCGTCCGACTCCGGGGCGGCCGGATCGATGTCGTTCGCCGAGCGGTAGCGCCATACCCTGACGTGGTACAGCCGCCGGTCGCGCATCGAATGGCGAATCCTGCCGATGATCGATGCCTGGGCTTCCGACGCGGCCCCCTGGGCCAGACGCTGCTGGACCTTTTCGCCGAGCCCGAGCCTGCCCGCTGTGATCAGCACCAGGTCGCGCAACTGCTGCACGGCTCCCTGACAGGCTGGATCCGTCACGCCCTGACGAGCGAGATCGGCGGCGAAGGCCAGCTCGTAGGGCAGTTGACCGGCCTCGGGCGGCATCTGGGCGGCCAGCTCGGTGAAGACGTCACGGTGGTCCAGTAGCGGATACGACTCGGGCTCGCGGGCACCTTCGACGGCTGCGGCGAAGAACGCGGCGCGGTGGCTGCTCGTACTGGACGGTTTCGTGTCGAATCCGCCTTCGACGCCTGTCCGGTGGGCCGGCAAGGGGTTCTCGTCCATCGGCTCCATCGGCAGCCGAGAGAAGATCGCCAGCAGTTGTCGTTCCTCGGCGGGGCCGAGCACCGGGTCGAGACCCTCACCGGCCCCTCCCGAGCCGTGCCCGATGAGGCCGTCGGACAGCCGGGCCCACCGGTCGTCCTGCCCGTGGAACACGTCATGTGCCCGTATGAGGGCGCGGTAGACCTCCACGTCCAGCAGCCTCAGTGCGCTCACGGGGGTACCGAGACCTCCCATGGAGGTGTTCCGCAGCCTGGTGGCCTTGACGATCGCGCAGACGCCACCGGACTCGTGGTTCAGTACCGGGCCGCCGGACAGCCCCTTGTTGACCTCGCCGCCCACCAACTCCAGCATCGAGCCGCCCTGCAGCTTCGTGGTGCCCCCGCGGGTGAGGGCGGCGGAGCGCTCGGACGCCTTTCCGGACTCGTAGATGTCGGAGAAGCCGATCGCGGTCAGAGGGGCGTCGCGCGAAGGAGGCATGGTGTCCAGCCAGACGCATGGATGATTCGTGGGTGCGTCGGGAAGTCGTACCACGGCCAGATCCGGATAGGGCCACAAGTCCCGGCCCTTGGGCGGGGCCGACGCGGTCAACACGAATCCTTCGAACTCCGTGTCGTTCCAGAAGACGGGTAACCGAGTGCCTGTCCGCACCCCGGCCACATGGGCGCAGGTCACCACGTAACCCGGGGCGACGAAGAAACCCGCCCCCTGCGACGCTCCGTGGACACGCACGCGGCAGGTGCCCAGGTGTTCTTGGAGAAGTGACAACGGCGAGGGCCTGCGCACAGCGTGTGGCCTCAGTCCTGAGCCCGTGGCACCGGGGGTACGGCCGGGGGCTGGGCCGGCTGCGGTGGCACCACCGGTGTGACAGTGGAGGGCTCGCCCTTCCAGCTCAAGGTCACCTTGAACGCCGCCTTGCCGCTGCCACCTGCCAGGGCGGCGACAAGGCCGTTCCCGCCGGCAGCCAGTTCCAGACCGAACTCGACACTGACCTCGTCGGGGTGGGCCTTCGCCACGGCGTTGCGCACATTGGAGGCGACGGCCTGGAGGGATTCCTGGAACCCCTCGAGTCTTTCCGTGATCCGCTCGCCGAGACCGGAGTCGCTGGGCCCGTCACCCTCATCAACCGTGGCCCAGATGACCTGCTCATCCGGCATCTGCAAGCGCACGAGCTGCGACATGGCTCCCCCTCATTTGCCACCTTTGGCAGATCACATGGTACGAGCAGCGTGTCGGATCCGTGGACCGATCACGCCGAATCGCTTCGGTGCCCTGAGCGCGGCGACCACCCGGGACAGATGTGCCGATCGCGGGAGAACCGGGGCCACGGCGCTCGCCTTCACCCACCGGGCACTCGCAACGGGCCGCTCGGTGGGACGCAACCAGGCCGCCGTCCCCCTGGGCGAGGGCTTCCCGGGTGCCGCGCACTCACCGTCCACGGGGTCGTGATCACCACCGACACGGACGTCGCGGGCTGGAAGTCCAGGGCTCTCGACGGGATCCTCTCGAAATCCTCGTGCGGCCCCGGAATCGTGTGCCGGGGCACGTCACCGGGGGGACGGCGGTGGCGCGGTCGGTCGCGGCGGAGGGGCCGAACTCACGGCAACTCACGGCAACTCACGGCAACTCACGGCAAGGGATACCGCGCGCCCCCGCGGCGCGCGGTATCCCGACGGACATCGTCCAGTCCGGTTCAGACGAGTTTGGCCGAGAGCGTGATCGTCGTGCCCAACAGGGCCTTGCTGATCGGGCAGTTGGCCTTGGCGTCCTGCGCCGCGGTGACGAACGCGTCGTCGTCGATGCCGGGAACGGTGCCCTCGACGGTGAGGTGGATGCCGGTGACGCCCTCGCCGGGCCGGAACGTCACGTCGGCGGAGGTGACGAGCTCGGTGGGCGGGGTGCCCGCTTCCTTGAGGCCGTGCGACAACGCCATGGAGAAGCAACTGGAGTGGGCCGCGGCGATCAGCTCTTCCGGGCTGGTCCTTCCGTTCGCCTGCTCGGCGCGCGACGGCCACGACACCGGCTGGTCGCCGATGCCGGAGGAGTCGAAGGTGACGACGCCGTTGCCGTCGAGCAGGTCGCCTTCCCGGACGGTGTGTGCTGAGCGCTTGGTTGCCACGATGGGTCCTTTTCTTTTGCGGTGCGTAGAGGGAAGCGAAAGGGAACCCGATGTTCCGGCTGTTGCCCGTGCGACCGGTCGTTCCACCCGGACCGCGCGCGGCCCGGCGGCCGGGCCCGTGCTCCGCCTCCGCAGATTCTGCTGGGGACCCGGCCGGCGGACATCGGCTGATCGACCTATGCCACCGGTCCTCCTGCATCGGCGGGGAACGTCGTGAACAGCGGGTGCGCACCGGGTCGGAGGCGGTGGAGAACCGTGCGCCCACGTGTTCGCGGCCAGGACGTCGTAAGCCCGCCCCAGGAGCAGCGCCGGCGTGCGGTCCCACAGTTCGGCCAGTGTCAGCGGCTGGGGGCCGGCTCGCTCGATGCCGCCCTCGTGGCCCCGGTGTCCGGGCCAGGACTTCAGGGCCGGAACGTCCTGGTCAGCATCGCCGAGGCGTCGTCGGCAGCGGCCGGGGACCGGACGTCGGATCGATCAGGTGAGGCGGTCGGCTTCGTCGAGCAGGTACCGGCGCTCGACCTGGTTGCCGGTCAGGGTGGCCGCCTCGCGGTACAGCGTCGTGGCCCCGGCAGTGTCACCGGTCATCTGCACCAGGTGGGCGCGCACCGCCCGTTCCCGTTGCCGGGTGAGAGGGTTCTGGTCCAGTCCGTGGCGCCGGTTGAGATCGTCGAGCAGCGCCAGTCCCCGGGCCGGCCCGAAGGCCTGGGCCACCGCGACCACCCGGCTCAGCCGTACCGGTGCGGTCGGGGTGAGGCGCTCGAGCCACAAGTACAGCATGGCGATCTGCGGCCAGTCCGTGCGCTGCGGAGCCGCGGCGGCGGCGTGCAAGGCCGCGATCGCTGCCTGGAGCTGGTACGGACCCGTCTCGCCCCGGTTCCAGACCCTGTCGATCAACTCGGTGCCCTCACGGATGAGATCGCGGTTCCATCGGGTCCGGTCCTGCTCGTCCAGTGGCAGAAGTCCGCCATCATCGCCTGTGCGGGCCGCGCGCCGCGACTCGGTGAGCAGCATCAGCGCCAGCAGGCCGGTCACCTCTTCGTCGTCGGGCATGGTGCCGGCAAGAGTCCGGGCCAGCCGGATCGCCTCACTGGTCAGGTCGATGCGGGCGAGTTCGTCGCCGGTGGATGCCGTATAGCCCTCGTTGAAGATCAGATAGAGCACCCGCATGGCGGCGCTCATCCGGCTGTGCCGGTCGGCGGCGGTGGGCAGAGCGAAGTGGGCTCCGGCCCGGGTGAGTTGCTGTTTGGCGCGACTGATCCGCGTCCCCATGGTGGTTTCAGACGTCCCGTAGGCGTGCGCGATCTCCGCGGTCGTCAGACCGCCGACCGCGCGCAGTGTGAGCGCCACCTGGGAGGCGTGGCTCAGCGCCGGGTGACAGCAGAGGAGCAGCAGGGTGAGGCCGTCGTCGGTCTCCCGCGGAGGGCTTGGCCGGCGCTCCGTTTCACCCATGGCCAGTTCGGCCATTCCGACTTCCCACTCGCGCCGGTACCGGGCCTGGTCCGACCGGAGCAGGTCGACCATACGCCGGTAGCCGATCCGGATCAGCCAGCTGCGCGGATCCTCCGGTACGCCCTCGGCCGGCCACGTCCGGCTCGCCGCCAGCAACGCTTCCTGTACCGCGTCCTCGGCGGTGTCGAAGCGGCCGAAGCGTCGCACCAACGCGCCGAGCACCTGCGGCGCTTCAGCACGCAGCAGATTCTCGACGTCCATGGTCATGTCCGGCCCGCCGGTCATGCCGTGAAGTCCTCGCTCATGATCGGCCGGATCTCGATCGGCTCGCCCAGCACCTCCACGATTCGCGAGGCGATCTCCACAGCCCGTTCCCGGTCGGCCACGTCGATCACGGCGAAGCTGGCCAGGACTTCCTTCAGCTCGGCGAACGGTCCGTCGGTCGCCGTCATTCCGTCCGGTGTCCGGTGGACCGTGGTGCTGACCGCCGGGTGGCCCAGGCCCTCGGTGCTGACAAGTTCACCGGTGCCGATCAGCTCCTGCTCGAACCTCTGATAGACGGCGAACGAGGCCAACGCCTCCGGGGACGGGGCATCGGCGGTCGCGGCGTCCCAGGCGGCGGCCGATGTGTAGCCGAGCAGCAGAAACTTCACAAGGGTTCCCCCTCCGTCTTGTCCGGGTGATGGTAGAGCAGGTCAGAGGGTGCGCCGCAGGGAACTGGCAACGGCGGTTGTCCAGGTGAAGGCGACCAGACCGTTCACGGCGATCTGGATACTCATGTGGTCCGGTGACATGGGCAGGACCAGGACGAACGCGGCAGCGCCGTTCAGTACAGCCGGGAGTACCGCCCGGCGGCGCACACACCGTACGGTCAGGACGATGGCGGCGATGGCCAGTGCCGTGAAGGCGGTGGCGGCCGAGGCCGAGTGCACGACGCTGTGCCAGGACATCCGGGCGGCCGGCCGGTCCGGGGTACCGGCCGGGAAGCCGTTCTCCGGATCCATGGTGAACAGACCGGCGACGATCAGCCCGACGCCGAAAATCCCGACGCAGACCGGGAGCACCCGCTGCCCGAACCCCCCGCGGAGAGTGCGCCTGATACCGGCGGCCAGTGCGAGACCGCCGAGCCCCGCGAGCACGAATGTCGCGATCTGGATCCAGCCGAGGCCGCCGGTGGCGAGCTGGCTGATCGGGTGCCGGGCAATGTCGAAGCCCGCACGGGTGACCATCTGGATGACGGCCGAGGCGGCGAAGACCGGCCCGGCGAGGGCTCCGGCGGCCAGCAAGCGGTCCGAGGTGCGGGCGGTGGGAACAGCGGGAACGGCGGGGGCGGTCATGACTTCCTCCTTGGCGGGTTCTCGCGGCTACCTCGTTGCCGGTTCCGGGATCTCGACACGCCAGCAATGTGACTCACGTCACATACATCGGGTGTCGAGAACAGGCGGGCGGCTCCGAGGTAACCGCGAGAACCCAGCGAGGAGGACGAGATGTCTGAGACCAACCTGCCGAGCGCCGAACTGAAGGCCCTGGACCGCCTGGTCGGCACCTGGGCGGTTACCGGCGGAGCCGAGGGAACCGTGCGGTACGAGTGGATGCCCGGCCGGTTCTTCCTGATCCAGCACGTTGAACTCACCCAGTTCGGCGAGCCTGTCACCGGCATGGAACTGATCGGGAATCTCCGCCCGTTCGGCGAGCCGGCCGGCGCGGACGTGGTGTCGCGGTACTACGACTCGAACGGCAACACCTTCGACTACGTCTACGAACTGGCCGGCGACAAGCTGACCATCTGGGCCGGCACGAAGGGCAGCCCGGCCTACTACGAGGGCACGTTCAGCGTCGACGGCACCACGGCGACCGGCGATTGGGTCTACCCGGGCGGGGGCGGATACACCTCGACCATGACGCGGATCTGAAACTCGGCCCGCAGCAGAAAGGATCGGGCGGCCTGGTCGCATGGCGACGATCCAGGGTGGGTCGTCGCCATGCGGTGGGCTGAAGTCGACGTCCGGATGCGGCTCGTACGCCTCGGGCCGAGGGCCGTTCGTGGGTGGAGTGCTCACCGAAGCAGCTACGCCGTCAACCGCAACAACGGCCCCGCCCGCCGGGCAACGAGTCGAGAACGAGGAGCCCGCAGAGCATCACCAGCAGGCCGACAGGCATGACCCATCGCCAGAAGCAGCGTCGGACGAGCGTCGACATGACTTCCCACTGTCCCCACGACGATCAGGCCGGCGGACCCTCCATCCAGCACGACCTCTACAGAACCGCAGGTCAGAGGCGCTCATCGTTCCAGCGCGGACCGCAGCTTCGGGTTGCCGCCGTAGACCTCGTCGCCTGCGGCCCGGCTCACGCGGTGTCCGGCGTCAAGGAACCGGCCGATCATGCGGGCGGCCGGCTCCGGCTTGATCGCGAAGACGGTGCCCTCACCCAGTCCCGCTGCCCGGCAGCGGTCCGGGCCGCACGTCCACGAGCGCGGGATGCACAGCTCGCGGTCCACTGCCGCGTGCCCGCGGTGACCTGCACAGACGAGGTGGACGGCGACCTGAGCGTTTTCGATCCGCCCTGCGGTGCCGGTGTACTGGCGCTGGACACCCACGGTGTGTGTGCCCTTCTTCACGTCCCCGGTCTCATCGACGATCAGCACCGCGTTCTCGTCGTGCAGATGTTCCAGCACGCATTCGCGTACGGCGTCGGCATCCCACTTGACCCGGCCGAG
Organism: Streptomyces sp. NPDC020731; assembly: GCF_044334705.1. Taxonomy (NCBI): domain Bacteria; kingdom Bacillati; phylum Actinomycetota; class Actinomycetes; order Kitasatosporales; family Streptomycetaceae; genus Streptomyces; species Streptomyces sp. NPDC020731. The sequence goes on along the minus strand of NZ_JBIRTN010000027.1, from coordinate 8,921 downwards.
CAGGTGCTGCATGCCGTCCGGACTGGTCTCCCCGGCCCATTCCGCGGTCGTCCAGCAGTTCTTGCGCGGCAGATCCGACAACAGCCCTCGCGCCGAGCCCCGCACCCGACGCCGGGATTCGACCCGCGCGAACCGGCTCGCCATCCGGGACATCAGGACCTCGAACGCCTCCTGCCAGCGGGCTGGGTCTACGCTGTGCCCAGCGCGGCCACCGCATGATCGTCAGTCTTCACACACCGATGATCAGCGGTGACCGCGGCCTTCCCGCAGCCGGTCCCCCGGCAAGATCGTGTGCACCAGGTCGCGCTGATACCAGGTGCCCGGCTCACCGTCGAGGTGGGCCGGGTCAGCGGGGCCGACGGGGACGAACCCGGCTTTGATCAGCACCTTTCGGGATGCGGCATTCTGGTGGACGGTGGCCGCCCGCAGTGTGCGCAACCGGTACTGGGCCGCCGCCAGTTGGCACAGCTCCCGGACGGTTGCGGTCGCCATGCCTCGGCCGGCGACGCGCTGCGCGACTCGGTAACCGAGTTCCGCAGTGTGGTCTTCGATGTCGACCAGGTTGAACCTGCCGAGTACCGATCCTTCCTCGGCGACGAGCACGTGGAAGGCGCAGATGCCGGCCTCCTGCTCAGCGAGCAAAGCGTTGTACCGGTCGGTGAACTGCTCGAAGAAGTCGTCGCCGCGGTCGGGGACCGAGGCAGCGAAGTAGGCGCGGTTCGCCAGCTCGAAGGCCAGGACCGCCGGGGCATGGCCAGCATGCAGCCGCTGCAGCTCGGGCATGGCCCGACCCTACCCGGGCGGTCCGGCCAAGGTCACCTGGTTTCCTCCAGCGGCGGGCAGCCCCAGGCGACGAAACGGCGCATATGATCGGCTGCTTCCGCGTCCGGCTGCCGCCCGCCGAACACGACCGGCTCGCCGTGGTCGCCGTCCAGGGGGACGCCGTGGAGCCGTTGCCGTCTGCGCGCGCCGTCGGGACCCGCGATGGACGGGAGTGCGAGCGGTGTGCCGGCGCGGTCCCACCACCGCACCGGCACACCGCCGCCTCCCTCAGGCCGGCACCCGCGACAGCGCACCCACTATCTCGTCGACGCGGGTCTTGGCATCACCGAAGAGCATCCGGGAGTTCTCCCGGAAGAAGAGCGGGTTCTGCACGCCGGCGTAGCCGGCGGCCATCGACCGCTTGAAGACCACCACGTTCCTGCTCTCCCACACCCGCAGCACCGGCATCCCCGCGATCGGCGAGTCCGGGTCCTCGGCCGCCGACGGGTTGACGGTGTCGTTGGCGCCGATGACCAGTACGACGTCCGTGTCGGCGAGTTCGTCGTTGATCTCGTCCATCTCCAGGACGATGTCGTACGGCACCTTCGCCTCGGCCAGAAGGACGTTCATGTGTCCGGGCAGACGCCCGGCGACCGGGTGGATGGCGAAGCGCACGTCGACGCCCCTCGCGCGCAGCAGCCGGGTCATCTCCGCGACCGGGTACTGCGCCTGCGCCACCGCCATGCCGTAACCGGGGGTGATGACGACGGACGAGGCCGACAGGAGGAGTTCGGCGGTGTCCTCCGCGGAGATCTCACGGTGCTCGCCGTAGTCCCGGTCACCCGACGGGCCGGCCTCCAGCCCGAAGCCACCCGCGATCACGGAGATGAAGGAGCGGTTCATCGCCTTGCACATGATGTAGGAGAGGTACGCGCCGGAGGAACCGACCAGCGCGCCCGTGACGATCAACAGGTCGTTGCCCAACAGGAATCCGGAGGCGGCGGCCGCCCAGCCGGAGTAACTGTTGAGCATGGAGACGACCACGGGCATGTCGCCGCCGCCGATGGAGGCGACGAGGTGCCAGCCGAGCGCCAGCGCCAGCGCGGTGACCGCTGTCAGCAGCCCGAGCGACGGCGTGATGACGTAGAGCACCGTGAGGATCACGAAGCCGACAAGAGCCCCGACGTTGATGACGTTCTTGCCCGGCAGCATCAGCGGTGCGGACCTCATCCGCGCCGAGAGCTTCAGGAAGGCGACGACGGAGCCGGTGAAGGTGACCGCGCCGATGAAGACGCCGATGAAGACCTCGGCGTGGTGGATGCCGTCGGCGTGCGAGCCACCCTCCAGGTGACCGTTCCAGCCGATCAGCACCGCGGCGAGACCGACGAAGGAGTGCAGCAGCGCGATGAGTTCCGGCATGCCGGTCATCTGCACCCTCCTCGCGCACCAGAGTCCGACGACCGCGCCGGCCGTGACCGCGGCCACGAGGACGATGCCGGAGGTGAGTGAACCGACGTCGGTGACCCGCAGGACCGTGGCCGCGAGCGCGAGCGTCATGCCCGCGACGCCGTAGCCCCAGCCCTGGGACGCGGTGTCGTGCCGGGAGAGCCCGGCGAGCGCCAGGATGAACAGCAGGGCGGCGACCAGGTACGCCGCACTGGAGATCGAGAGGACGTCCATGGTCACCTCACGCCTTCCGGAACATCGAGAGCATGCGGCGGGTGACGGCGAAGCCTCCGAAGATGTTGATCGAGGCGAGCAGCGTGGCGACGCCGGCCAGCGCCAGCACCACGTTGTCGGAGCCCGTCAGCTGAAGCAGCGCACCCACCACGACGATCCCCGAGATGGCGTTGGTGACCGACATCAGCGGCGTGTGCAGCGCGTGGTGCACGTGTCCGATCACGTAGAAGCCGACCACGATCGCCAGTGTCAGCACGGTGAAGTGCTGCGTGATCTCCGAGGGGGCGAAGGCGTTGAGCAGGAACAGCGCCAGCGATCCGGTGCCGACGAGTGCCGTCTTCGCGGTCGCGGAGAGCTTCTTCTCCGCCCTCACCACCTTCTCCCCCGTCTTCTCCGGCTCCTTCGCCGCAGTGGCCGCGGCGGGGGCCGCGGACACCTGCACCGGGGGTGGTGGCCAGAGCACGTCACCCTGGTGGACCACGGTCAGCCCGCGCTGCACGGCGTCCTCGAGATCGACGGTGATCCGCCCGTCCTTGGCGGGAGTGACCAGCTTCATCAGGTTGACCAGGTTGGTGCCGTACAGCTGTGACGACTGCGCCGGCAGACGCGCGGGCAGGTCGGTGTAGCCGATGATCGTCACACCGTTGTCGGTCGTGACGACCTTGTCCTTGACCGATCCCTCGACGTTCCCGCCCTGGGCGGCCGCCATGTCGACGATGACGCTCCCCGGCTTCATGGAAGCGACGTCGGCGGCCGTGATCAGTCTCGGCGCCGGCCGTCCCGGGATCAGAGCCGTGGTGATGATGATGTCCACCTCCGCGGCCTGCTCGGAGTAGATCTCGGCGGCCCGCCGGTCGTACGCCTCGGAGGTCGCCCTCGCGTACCCGTCGGTCGACCGCTCGACCTCGATGTCCACCGGCAGGTACGCACCGCCGAGCGACTTCACCTGGTCGGCGACCTCGGGCCGTGGATCGGTGGCACGGACGACGGCGCCCAGGGAGGCGGCCGCGCCGATCGCCGCCAGACCCGCCACGCCGACGCCGGCGACGAGCACCTTGGCCGGCGGCACCTTGCCCGCCGCGGTCACCTGACCGGTGAAGAACCGGCCGAAGTGGTGCGCCGCCTCGATCACCGCACGGTATCCCGCGATGTTGGCCTGGCTGGAGAGGACGTCCAGCGACTGGGCCCGGGAGATGCGCGGAACCGCGTCCATCGCGAAGGCGTCGACCTTGCGCGCGGCCAACGCCGTGAGCAGGTCTTTGTTGGTCGCCGGCGCGAGCGGGGCGACCAGCGTCGCGCCCTCCTCGAGCCGTTCCACTTCCGGGAGTTCGGGGGCGTTCACCCGGAAGACCAGGTCGGAGCGCCACGCCTCCTCCGCGGTGCCGATCGCGGCACCGGCCCGGGTGTACGCCTCGTCGGTGATGCTCGAGCCCGCACCCGCTCCGGTCTCGATCACCACGTCGTAGCCCAGTCCGGTCAGTTGCCTGACGGTCGCGGGGGTGGCCGCGACCCGGGTCTCCCCGGGTTTGGTCTCCCGGGTCACTCCAATGAGCATGCTCGGCTCTTTCGTCTCGTGGTCACCCATAGGGGTCTGCATGGACGCAATGGCCCGGAGCGCCTCGGCACTCGTACCGAGAACGGTCCGGCTCCGAACTCCGCGGTGACGCCCGGCGATCCGCTCGCAACCGTGGGAGTACGCTAGATCCGCTTCTCGCCGCCGTCGACGTGGTGACGGCATGTACCGCGTCACAGTGCGCCGGTCGCCCCGGTCGGTGAAGGTGGGCACGGCGTCGGTCGTTTCGCGCGTGAAGGAACGGAATGCGCGGCGATCGGCTTCCCGGATGCGCGGACGGCGGCGAACGGGATCTGCGGGACGCGTCATGGACCAACCGCTCCGGACACCTCCGGCCCCATCTCGTCGTGAGTGTGAACCATGCCCTGCGGACGGCGACCGCCCACAGAGGAATATCCCCGTGCGGGCCGGGCAAACCACGGCCGGCCCGGCGCCCCCGGCCCCCGGCCGACAGCGGTCAGCGGTCAGCGGTCAGCGGTCAGCGGTCAGCGGGGTGTCCGCGGACGAACCTCACCCGGCCGTAAGGAGTGCCCCTGCCCGCCGGCATCGACGGCGGTGGTCATGATGTGGCGCGTGCGTACGCGTGCGACAACCGGTGCGTGCGGTCGTGCTCGATGTCCTCGACGGTCAGCCGACGGTTTCATCCGGAGCAGGAGAGGGTGACGAACCCGGCCAGGTCACCGGCAGTCCCACGGGCGACGAAGGTGCGGGAATTCCCCTCGTCCCCGTCATCGCCTTCACACCGCGTGCACTCCGGACGCGTTGGTCCTGCCGCCTTTCCCACGGTGCTGCGCCCGTCCGGGCCAGCCGCGATGGCGGTGGGGCCGGTGCCGGGTGAAGGTGGGGTAGTGCTCGACGTTCCCGTCGGCCTGCCCCCCCGGTTCGTTCTGTGAAGGAGCACCGTCATGTCCGAACGCAACACTCTCATCCGCAGTCTGCACGATGTGGGCCTGGCTGCCTGGTTCGGCGGCTCGCTGATGGGCGCGGTCGGCCTCAACGGCGCGGCCAAGGACGAAGGCGGAAATGATCCGACCGGGGAACGGATCTCTTCGTCGGGATGGGCGAAGTGGACACCGGTCAACGCCGCCGCCATCGGCGCGCATCTGTTCGGGGGCGGCGGGCTGCTCGCTGTGAACGCCCACCGTGTCGCCGCCCAGCAGGGAGTGGCCGCCTCCACCACGGCCAAGACCATCGTCACCGCCGCGGCCCTGGCCGCCACCGCCTACGCCCGCGTCCTGGGCAAGAAGGTCGAACTGGCCTCCTCGACGGACCCGCAGGACGCCGAGAAGGCGCAGAAGCATCCCCTCGACCTCGACAAGGCCCGGCGGCAGCTGGCCCGCGTGCAGTGGGTGGTGCCGGCGCTGACCGGATGTCTGGTGGTGCTCAACGCCCTGCACGGCGAGCAACAGCGTCCCATCGAGCAGATTCCCGGCATGTGGGGGCGGGCCCGCTCCGCGACCCACCTCATGTCGTAGGGCTGCGCCCTCGGGGACGGAGTGCGTCGCCCGCCCGTCAGGCCGGCCCAGCGGCTTCCCCGGGGCGAGTGCCACAAGACGGGCCTGCCGTGACCACCCCGTCGGAGATCGCGCACTCGGGGGCTCGCGGCGTTACGCGCGCACGAGGAGCTGTGCGCCATGTCTCCGACGGCTGCTTGCACCCGCCCACGGCAACGACAGGACCGGACAGCCGATCCCGGTTCCGAACCTGAACGAGGAGAGCGCCATGTCCACTCCCGCGCGGGGGCCACGTACCGCCCGAACACCGGTCCAGCAGGCGGCTCTGCTGGTGGGAGTGGTCTTTCTGCTGGTCGGTGTTCTCGGCTTCATCCCGGGTGTCACCACGGACTACGACACCATGAGGTTCGCCTCCCACCACTCCGAAGCCAGGCTGCTGGGCATCTTCCAGGTGTCGATCCTGCACAGCCTTGTGCATCTGGCCTTCGGTGTGGCCGGGCTGGCGCTGTCCCGCACCGCATCACAAGCCAGGCTCTACCTCCTCGCCGGCGGTGCCGTCTACCTGGTCCTGTGGTTGTACGGACTGCTCATCGACCACGACAGCGCCGCGAACTTCGTCCCCCTCAACACCGCCGACAACTGGCTCCATCTCCTGCTCGGCCTGGGCATGATCGCTCTGGGCGTCCTGCTCACCCGCGGACGCAACGCGACACGGCCTGCTGTGTGACCACCGGAGGCACTCGAGGCCCGGCCCTGGTGCAGCACCGTGGCCATACGGTGCTCGTCCTCGTGGCAACGACCTCGTCTGTTCGGCAGCCCAGGCCGACCGGACCGCCGAACAGTCCGTCAAGGCTGCTCACCGCGCGGCTCGTGCGACCGGGCGACAGCTTCCGCGCTCATATGATCTTGAACGCTTTGTGCAGCGTGCTGCTGATCTCCCTCGTGATGACGGTGGTCGGCACCTGGATCGGCACGCGGCAGATCTCCACCGAGCCCCTCGAGCAGTTCGCGTACCTGTGGCCGCGGAACTGCACCATCGCGTCCCTCGTCGAGGCGCTGCTCGCCCAGCCGGTCGCCCGGCAGGTCATGCGTCGCTATCACCGGCGCGTCGACGCCCGCGCCGCGCTTGCAGCGGCCTGACAGCCACTCCCGGCGCTCGGGGGCCACTGCGCGCCGGTGACCCTCTCGCGAGATCCCTCGACGTGGACGGTGACGGGAGGTGATTGTGAAGCGGGAGGCCGACAAGGAAGGCGTCCCGCCCGGTCGACTCCGCCTGGCCTCCCCCTACGATCCTGATGCGCGGTGGGCGGCCAAGGGCGACGACCTGTTCTGGCTCGGCTACAAGGTCCGCCTCACCGAAACCTGTGACACTCCCGCCGAAGCCGAAGCGCTGCCGTTGCGGCTGATCACAGACGTCCTCACCACCGACGCGACCGTCCCGGACGCGAAGGCCACCCGGCCGGTCCGACAAAACCTCGCCGGCCGCGGCCTGACCCCGGTGAGCACTGCCTCGACGCCGGCTACCCGTCCGCCGACCTCATCCACGACGCCGCCCGCGAGGGCATCACCATGGTCACCCCGGCCCTCCTCGACCACTCACCGCAGGCCAAGGCAGACACCGGGTTCCAGAAGAGCGCCTTCCGCATCGACTGGAAGGCCCGCCGGGCCCGCTACCGCGGCCTGCCCAGGGTCCGCCTCCAGCACGCCTTCTCCGCCACCGCCGTCAACGTCATCCGCCTCGACGCCCACTGGAACCCCCGCCAACCATCCTTCACGCCCCGGACCAGCAGACTCACCCGCCTCAGCCACCAACGCGCAGCCCAAACCCCGAAGGGTGCAGCTCCGGCTCTGGGGCCGCGGAGAACTCGGCTGCAACCGAGGCCGGCCCGCCCATAGGATCCTCGTTCGAGGCGCTGACACGGCGCCCTGCCGACAGCTGGCACTCAACGGACCGAGGATGCGTGGCGCAATTGAGCAGCCGACTCTTCGCAATCTCCTTCGACGCGCACCAGCCCGAGCGCCTGGCGCATTTCTGGTCCGGCGTCCTGGGCTTGGAGAGAGCCGACGATTCTCACGACGGCGTCGCCCTGCTGTCCGGGAACGACGCCGGCTACCGCCTCGGTTTCCGTCCCTCCCCGGCGCAGAAGGTCGCCCAGAACCGGCTGCACTTCGACCTGACCAGCTCCTCCCTGGAGAACCAGCAGGAGACCGTGGCCAGAGCGCTCGACCTCGGCGCGCAGCACGCCGACGTCGGCCAGGGACCGGACGCCTCCCATGTGGTGCTCACCGACCCCGAGGGCAACGAGTTCTGTGTCCTCGAGCCGCACAACAACTTCCTCGCCGGCTGCGGCTTCATCGGAGCGCTCGCCTGCGATGGTTCTCAGGCCGTGGGCTACTTCTGGAGCGAGGCGCTGGGCTGGCCGCTGGTCTGGGACCAGGACGAGGAGACCGCCGTCCAGTCACCGAACGGCGGTACGAAGATCACGTGGGGCGGTCCGCCGCTCATGCCGGACCCCGGCAAGGACCTGCACTTGGACCTCGTGCCGGACGACGATCAGCAAACGGAGGTCGAGCGCCTGCTCTCCCTCGGGGCGAAGCGTCTCGACTCCGCCCACGGTGGGGACGACGCGGTGCTGCTGGCCGACCCCGACGGTAACGAGTTCCGCGTGCTCACGCGCCGGTGAAGCCGGAACCGACACCCAGCCAAATTGCGCAGCAGAGTCTTCAAGTTTCTGCAAAGACAGCCCGCGGGAACGCGCCCTCCAACTGGCACGACCTACACGATCAGCCAGGCGACACCCCGCCAGAACGAGCGTCATGAGCATGATTCCAGCGTCGAAATACCGCCCGTAACGCCCACAACGCGCATAATACACACGCACGAAACCGCAGGTCAGCGGCCCTTCGCGGCCGGTTCAAGGATCGCCACGCACTCCACGTGATGCGTCATCGGAAAGGGCCAGGTCAGAGCGCATTTCTCGGTTCGCCGGCCGGCGGGCGGGCGGGCGCCCAGAGCGTCAAACCAGCGTCATGACCAACAGTCCGTCCTTCCCACTCGGGGCCGGGCAGTGCCCAGCGCCATGCCCTGCGTGAGCCCGCCCGCGTTCACTCCGGACACCGGCTCCCCCATCGTGCCCCGCACCGACTGGACGCCCGCACCGGAGCCCTTGCCCCGTCGTGCCCGAGGCCGCCTTGAGCGCGAGTATGGAACGGCCCGATCACCCACGAACGGGCGACACCACACCATCAGGAACGAGACGCGGCCCTCTCTTACAGCAGCACTCTCTCTCCGTCGCTCACGCGGTGTGCGGTGATGCCCCTCTTCTCGGCAGCGCGGCTGAAGCGTTCGACGATGTCGGGTGTGTCCAGCGAGTGGTGTAACTCGTGGGTTGGTTGTTACCGCTGGGTCGCGGTGAGGCGGCCGTCGAAGGCGATATCGAAGGCTTGGAGGG
>NZ_JBIRTN010000026.1:0-112766 GCF_044334705.1 Streptomyces sp. NPDC020731 | reverse complement strand
ATGTTAAGCAGACAAAATGCGCAAAGTGTGCGCGCCTCGCGGGGTGTTCACACGAGAGGCCGTACGCGGACCCGGCCTCGAGGCGGAGAGAAGCGGGGGCGGGGGGGCCCGCCGGGGGGGGGGGGGGGGGGGGGGGGGGGGGGGGGGGCCCCCCGGGCCCCCCCCCCCCCGCCGCCCCACTACTGCTCCTGCTGTCCCGTCGCCGTGACCGCTTCGACGGCCTGGACGGCCCACGGGAGTTCGACCGATACGGTCTTGCCGCCCTCACGCGTGGGGCGGATTCTGAGCCTGCCGCCGCATTCCGCGGTCAGCCAGCGGATGATGACCAGCCCGCGGCCGTTGTCCTGCTGGACCGCCGCGGGCAGCCGCTTGGGGAGCCTCGGGTGGCTGTCCGTGACACCGATGTGCACCCGTTCGTCACGGACCAGGACGACGTCCACGGTGAACGTGGGTGACTGCCCGAACGTGTGCTGCACCGCGTTGGTGGCGAGTTCGGAGACGATCAGCCGGACGGTGTCGCACAGTTCCGTGCCCGCCGGCATGCCCCATTCCTCCAGCGCGCCCACCACATGGGCGCGGGCGGCCGAGACCGAGGCGGGATCGCTCGGCAGAGTGACGGATGCTTCCAGATGGTCTGCCATGGCGACGTCGTCCCTTTCCCACGGGACCGCAGTCCGACACGGAGCGGATGGTTCGAGTACGGTCCCGCACTGGTGCTTCGCCGCCAGACTGCCATCACCACACGGCACAGGACGGCGAACCACCAAGATATGCATATATCTGTCGCTCAAAGCGGTGAACTCTGCGACGGGAGACCGTATCCGGGCGACTCGGAAGGAGTAAGGAGAAGTCATGCAGCACGGTCCCGCGGTGCGCCGCCGGAAACTGGGCGCCGAATTGCGCGCGCTGCGCACCTCGGCGGGACTCACCAGCGGTGAGGCGGCCCGGCTGGCGGGCTGGCACCAGTCGAAGGTGAGCCGGATCGAGACGGGTACGAGCGGGGTGAAACCGCCCGACGTGCGGTTACTGCTCGACGTCTACCGCGTGGCCGACCCGCAGCTGCGGGAGTTGCTGCTGGTGCTGTCGGGCTCCGGTGACGGCGGCGGCCGGCACCACTGGTGGCACGCCTACCGCGGTGTACTGCCGCCGACCTACCGGGACTTCATCAGCCTGGAGTCGCAGGCGAGTGCGATGCGCACCCTGGAGACCACGGTGATCCCGGGACTGCTGCAGACGCCGGAGTACGCGCGCGCGGTGACGGAGGCGGCCCTGGAGGGTGCGTCGGAGGAGCGCCTGGACACACTGGTGGAGGTGCGGCTGGCCCGGCAGGACGTGCTGCGGGCGACGCCGCCGCTGGAGCTGAGCGCGGTCCTGGACGAGGCGGTGCTGCGCCGGGAGGTCGGCGGTCCCGGCGTGATGACCCGTCAGCTGACCCGGCTGGTCGAGGCGGCCCGGCTCCCCCAAGTGCGGTTGCAGGTCCTGCCGTTCAGCGCCGGCGCGCACATCGGCGTCACCGGTCCTTTCGTAATCTTTTCATTTTCGCGCACTTCTGATCTGGACGTGGTTGTTCTCGACCACTTGACGAGTAGCCTCCATCTGGAGCGGAAAGAAGACCTCCGGGTGTATTCGGAGGCCTTCAATGCCCTCTCGATCCACGCCCTTTCACCCGAGGACTCGTTGGATTTCATCGCCGGTGCAGCCGCCGGCGTGTAAGGAGGCACGATGCCCGTACCGCCTCGGACCATCCCTTCCAGCCTCGCACTGCACGATGTGAGGTGGCTGCGCAGCAGCTACAGCACGGGTGCGAACAACTGCGTCGAGACGGCCCGGCCGGCCACCGGCCCCCTGGCCGGACTGCTCGCCGTGCGCGACTCCAAGGCCCCGGACGGGCCCGCGCTGCTCTTCTCCCCCGCCGGCTGGACGGAGTTCGTGACCTCGGTCGGCTGACGAGCCGACCGGTCGACCCGTCCTCCGGCGACGCACGGCCGTGCCCCGCCGACTCATGGCCGCGTCTCGCCGATCACCCGTACAGCGCGTTCGATCTCCACCCCGGACAGGTCCGCGCGGGCGGTCAGTCTGAGCCGTGAGATGCCGTCGGGCACGGAAGGAGGACGGAAGCAGCCCACGGACAGGCCGGCCGCCCGGCAGTCGGCCGCCCATCGCACGGCCTGCTCCGGGGAAGGGACACGCACGGAGACGACCGCGGCGTCCGGACGTACCGCTTCCAGACCCGCGGCCGTCAGCCGGGAGTGCAGTTCCCGCGCCACTTCGCCCGCCCGTGCCGCGCGCCCGGGTTCGCGGCGCAGCAGCCGCAGGGCCGCCAGGGCCGCCCCCGCCGCGGCGGGGGCGAGCCCCGTGTCGAAGATGAACGTCCGGGCCGCGTTGACCAGGTGTTCGATCACCCGGGCCGGGCCGAGCACCGCTCCGCCCTGGCTGCCGAGCGACTTGGACAGCGTCACCGTCACGACGACGTCGTCGGCGCCCGCCAGTCCCGCCGCGTGCGGGGCCCCGCGCCCGCCGTCGCCGAGCACGCCCAGACCGTGCGCGTCGTCGAGCACCAGTCCCGCGCCGTGCTCCCGGCACGCCGCGGCGAGCCCGGTGAGCGGGGCGGCGTCGCCGTCCACCGAGAAGACCGTGTCGGACACCACGACCGCGGGTCCGTCGTGCCCGTCCAGCGCCTTGCGCACGGCGTCGGGATCGGAGTGCGCCGCGACCTGCGTCGCACCTCGGGCCAGGCGGCAGCCGTCGATCAGCGAGGCGTGGTTGCCCGCGTCGGAGACGATCCTGGAGCCGTGCGGGGCCAGCGCGGTGACGGCGGCGAGGTTGGCCGCGTAGCCGGAGGAGAAGACCAGGGCCGCCTCGAAGCCGCAGAATCCGGCCAGTTCGCGTTCCAGTTCGGTGTGGAGTTCGGTGGTACCGGTGACGAGCCGGGAGCCGGTCGACCCGCCGCCCCAGGTCCGCGCGGCCCGTGCGGCACCCTCGGTGACCTCCGGATGCCGGGCCAGGCCCAGGTAGTCGTTGCTCGCCAGATCGAGCAGGGGCGTGTCGGCGGCCCGGGGGCGCAGGGCGCGTACGAGTCCGGCCCGGCGGCGCAGTTCCGCCTGCTCGTCGATCCAGCCGAACGCCATGGGTCCTCCGGGGATTTTGTAGGCAGTGCACAGACATTAGCGGGAGGCCGGACGGACCACTGTGTGGCAATACCCACACCTCGAAGTGCCTCTGTTGTACGAACTCTCCTTGGCCCGGGCGGGGCGGGTAGGACAGGATCGGCTTTCATGGACCTGCTGAACACGCTGGTGGACAAGGGGCTTCGGCGCGAGACGCCGACCCGCGGGGAAGCTCTGGCCGTCCTCGCGACGTCCGACGACGACCTGCTCGATGTGGTGGCCGCGGCCGGGAAGGTGCGGCGGCACTGGTTCGGCCGACGGGTGAAACTCAACTATCTCGTCAACCTCAAGTCCGGCCTGTGCCCGGAGGACTGCTCCTACTGTTCCCAACGGCTCGGCTCCAAGGCCGACATCCTGAAGTACACCTGGCTCAAGCCGGACCAGGCGTCGCAGGCGGCCGCCGCCGGTCTCGCGGGCGGCGCCAAGCGGGTGTGCCTGGTGGCCAGCGGCCGGGGCCCCACCGACCGTGACGTGGACCGGGTCTCCGACACCATCAAGGCCATCAAGGATCAGAACGAGGGCGTCGAGGTGTGCGCCTGTCTCGGTCTGCTCTCCGACGGCCAGGCGGAGCGGCTGCGCGAGGCGGGCGCGGACGCCTACAACCACAACCTCAACACGTCCGAGTCGACGTACGGGGACATCACGACCACGCACACGTACGCCGACCGGGTGGACACGGTGCGGAAGGCGCACGCCGCGGGGCTCTCCGCCTGCTCGGGTCTGATCGCCGGCATGGGCGAGAGCGACGAGGACCTGGTCGACGTGGTCTTCTCGCTGCGTGAGCTGGACCCGGACTCGGTGCCGGTCAACTTCCTGATCCCGTTCGAGGGGACGCCGCTCGCCAAGGAGTGGAACCTCACCCCGCAGCGGTGCCTGCGCGTCCTGGCGATGACGCGGTTCGTCTGCCCGGACGTCGAGGTGCGGATCGCCGGCGGCCGTGAGGTGCACCTGCGCACGATGCAGCCGCTCGCGCTGCACCTGGCCAACTCGATCTTCCTCGGCGACTACCTCACCAGCGAGGGCCAGGCCGGCAAGGCGGACCTGGAGATGATCGCGGACGCCGGGTTCGAGGTGGAGGGCACCGGCGAGGTGACACTGCCGGAGCACCGCGCGGGCGGCGGCTGCACCTCGCACGAGGGCGCCGGTGTGTGCGGTTCGGCGACCGCGGACTCCTGTGGGAGCACGCCCGAGGAGCCTCGTACGGACCTGGTCGCCGTCCGCCGCCGGGGTGCCGGAACGGACCTCGCACCCAATGCCTGAGCGGTCCGTCGCCGAACTGCTGGAGCTCGACCGGCGGCATGTCTGGCATCCGTACGGGCCCATGCCGGGCCGTCAGGAACCGCTCGTCGTGGAGTCGGCGAGCGGGGTGCGGCTGAGGCTCGCCGACGGCTCGGGCGAACTGGTCGACGGGATGTCGTCCTGGTGGTCGGCGATCCACGGCTACCGTCACCCGGTGCTCGACGAGGCCGCGCGCGGGCAGTTGGAGCGGATGAGTCATGTGATGTTCGGCGGGCTCACCCACGAGCCCGCCGTACGGCTGGCGAAGCTGCTTGTCGACATGTCGCCGGACGGTCTGGAGCATGTCTTCCTCGCCGACTCCGGGTCGGTGTCGGTCGAGGTCGCGGTGAAGATGTGCCTGCAGTACTGGCGTTCGCTGGGCCGCCCGGAGAAGCGGCGGCTGCTGACCTGGCGGGGCGGCTACCACGGTGACACCTGGCAGCCGATGTCGGTGTGCGACCCCGAGGGCGGGATGCACGAGCTGTGGTCCGGGGTGCTGCCGCGCCAGGTCTTCGCGGACGAGCCGCCGGCCGGGTACGAGGAGGCGTACGCGGAGCACCTGCGGTCGACGGTCGAGCGGCACGCCGGCGAGCTGGCCGCGGTGATCGTGGAACCGGTGGTCCAGGGCGCGGGCGGAATGCGGTTCCACTCCCCCGCGTATCTGCGGGTGCTGCGCGAGGTGTGCGACGCGCACGACGTGCTGCTGGTGTTCGACGAGATCGCGACCGGGTTCGGGCGCACGGGCGCGTTGTTCGCGGCGGAGCACGCGGCGGTGACGCCGGATGTGATGTGTGTGGGCAAGGCGCTGACCGGCGGCTATCTGACCCTGGCGGCGACGCTGTGCACCGCGCGGGTGGCGAGAGGCATCTCGCGCGGTGAGGTGCCGGTGCTGGCGCACGGTCCGACGTTCATGGGCAATCCGCTGGCGGCGGCCGTGGCCTGCGCCTCCATCGAGCTGCTGCTCGGCCAGGACTGGCTCTCCGAGGTCGAGCGGATCGAGGCGGGCCTGCGGGAGGGGCTCGCGCCGGCGGCCGGACTGCCCGGTGTGCGGGACGTGCGGGTGCTCGGTGCCATCGGGGTCGTCCAGCTCGATCACGCCGTCGACATGCGGGCGGCCACGGAGGCCGCCGTGCGTGAGGGCGTGTGGCTGCGGCCGTTCCGCGATCTGATCTACACCATGCCGCCGTACGTCACGGGTGACGCGGACGTGGCGCGCATCGCCCGCGCGGTGTGCGCGGCGGCGAAGGAGGGATGACATGCCGGTGATGGTGATCACGGGTACGGGTACCGAGGTCGGCAAGACCGTGGTGACGGCCTCGGTGGCCGCCACGGCGCTGGCGGCCGGCCGGTCGGTGGCCGTGCTGAAGGCGGCGCAGACGGGTGTGCGGCCGGACGAGCCGGGGGACGCCGAGGAGGTCGCCCGGCTCGCCGGCGCGGTGACGACGGCCGAACTGGCCCGGTACCCGGATCCGCTGGCGCCGGCCACGGCGGCCCGCCGGGCCGGCCGGGCGCCGGTGCATCCGCACGAGGTCGCGGAGCGGGCCGCCAAGCTGGCCACGGAGCACGATCTGGTGCTGGTGGAGGGCGCGGGCGGGCTGCTCGTACGGTTCGACGCGGCCGGCGGGACGCTGGCGGACGCGGCGGCGCTGCTGGCCGCGCCGGTGCTGGTGGTGGCGTCGGCCGGGCTCGGCACCCTGAACGTCACGGAGTTGACGGCCCGTGAACTGCGCGGACGGGGACTGGACCTGGCGGGTGTGGTGATCGGCAGCTGGCCCGCCGAACCGGACCTGGCCTCGCGGTGCAATCTGCTGGATCTGCCGGACGTGACCGGTGCCCCGCTGCTGGGCGCCGTACCGGCCGGGGCGGGCGCGCTGGACCCCGCCGGGTTCCGGGCCTCGGCACCGCACTGGCTGGCGCCCCGGCTGGAGGGAACCTGGGACGCGGAGACGTTCCGGGTGCGCGAGGCACCCTGACGACAGCGGGGGTGTGGATCACCCGTTCGGGGGAGAATCGGCGTAGGCCAGTCCTGGGGGAGGTCCTCATGCAACTACCGTCCGGCCGGTCCACGAAGGTGGAGCGGGATGCCGTGCACCATCCTCTGTTCGCGCGGTGCTATGCCCGGCTCAGCGTCGCCGCCGAGACCCGCGGGGGGATGGCCGGGGTGCGGCGCAGACTGCTCGGCGGGCTGTCCGGCCGGGTGATCGAGGTCGGCGCGGGCAACGGTCTGAACTTCGCGCACTATCCGGGGACCGTCTCGGAGATCGTCGCCATCGAACCGGAGCGGGAGCTGCGGGCGCTGGCCGTGGAGGCCGCCCTGCGCGCGCAGGTGCCGGTGGATGTCGCGCCGGGTGCGGCGGAGGCGCTGCCG
The DNA here is from genome assembly GCF_044334705.1 of Streptomyces sp. NPDC020731. NCBI lineage: Bacteria > Bacillati > Actinomycetota > Actinomycetes > Kitasatosporales > Streptomycetaceae > Streptomyces > Streptomyces sp. NPDC020731. The sequence continues at coordinate 105,953 of NZ_JBIRTN010000026.1, read as the reverse complement.
GTCAAGAGCGAGGCGTTCGACGCGGCGGTGCTCTCGCTGGTGCTGTGCAGCGTCCGGGACGTGCCGCGGGCGCTCGCGGAGCTGCGGCGGGTGCTGCGGCCGGGCGGCGAGGTGCGGTTCTTCGAGCACGGCAGGGGCGGCGGCCGGGTCATGCACCTCACCCAGCGGGCACTGGACCGGACGGTGTGGCCGACGCTGGCCGGTGGCTGCCACGTGGCGCGGGACCCGGTCGGCGCGCTGCGTGAGGCGGGGTTCGAGCTCGGCCCGTACCGGCGGATGCTGATGCCGGACAAGGGGCCGGCGCTGCCCACCTCGTACTGCGTCATGGGCACCGCGTGGCGGCCGGCGGGCGACGCGGCGGCCACCGGGAGCTGATCACTCGTACCAGCGGCGCAGCTCGGCCGCGATGTCGTCCACGGTCGCCTCGCCGTCGTTGACGAGCCGGGCCAGATCGCGCACCTGCTCCGGCGAGGTGACGACCTTCAGACCGCCGGCGACGAGATAGCCGTACGCGACGGCGGAGGCGAACAGGGCGTTGGAACGCTCCAGCGCGGGGATGTGGATCAGCAGCTGGAGCATCGACGCGGCGCGGGCGTGCGGGCTGTCGTAGACGGGGACGTCGAAGATCTCGGCCTCGTGGCGTGCGACGGCGGCGACGAGGGCGCCCCAGTCGGTGACCCGGGGGTCCCCCGGGGTCTGCCGCTCGGCGAGCATGAGCAGCCACGCGAGGTCGATGCGCAGGTTGTCCAACGGCTCAGCGGCGACCTTCGCGCGTGCCTTCGCGCTCTTTGCCGAACTCCTCGGCGAAGACGTTCTCGTACTGCTTCATGAAGTCGGCGGCGGCCTCGACGAACGCTCTGCCCGCCTCACCGGTGTCCTGCCGGACCAGTTCCTCGATGTAGCGGTTCACGCTCATCCCGCGCGCAAGGGCACGTTCCCGCGCCGCGCGGGCGGTGCCCTCGTCCACGCGCACGTTCAGCTGGGTCTTCGCCATACCTCGAAGCTAGCGCCGGGACGCTAGCAGCGGCAAGCGCTGCGGCGGGGCCGAGGAACGTGAAGAACGTGCCCCTTACACCGGCATCAGGTACCAGACCTGGGGTGGAGACGGACCTGCACCCACGGGGGATACCGGGTGTGGGCCGGATCACACTACCCTCGGCGCGACGAGCACGACCTGACGTCCACTCGGAGGAGGCGGCCTTGTCCACACCTGCTGCGGAGCACGCCCCCGGCCTCGCGTCGGCCGACGGGATCGCGGCCCGCGCCCGCGGACTGACCAAGGCGTACGGCTCGGGCGAGACGACCGTGCTCGCCCTGGACTCGGTGGACGTGGACATCGTGCGCGGACGGTTCACCGCCGTCATGGGGCCGTCGGGGTCCGGGAAGTCCACGCTCATGCACTGTCTGGCGGGGCTCGACACCGTTTCCGCCGGACAGGTGTGGCTGGGAGACACCGAGATAACCGGTCTGAAGGACCGTGAGCTGACCCGGCTGCGGCGGGACCGGATCGGGTTCATGTTCCAGTCGTTCAACCTCATCCCGACGCTGAACGCGCGGGAGAACATCACCCTGCCCATGGACATCGCGGGCCAGAAGCCCGACGAGAAGTGGCTGGACCAGGTCATCGACACGCTGGGGCTGCGGGACCGGCTCAGGCACCGGCCCGCACAGCTGTCGGGCGGCCAGCAGCAGCGGGTGGCCTGCGCGCGGGCGCTGGCCTCACGGCCCGAGCTGATCTTCGCGGACGAGCCGACCGGCAACCTCGACTCCCGCGCGGGTCTCGAAGTGCTCGGCTTTCTGCGCGAGGCCGTGGACTCGCTCCGGCAGACCGTCGTGATGGTCACGCACGACCCGGGCGCCGCCGCCCACTCCGATCTGGTGCTCTTCCTCGCGGACGGCCGGATCGTGGACGAGATGCGGCAGCCCACGGCGGAGTCGGTGCTGGAGCGGATGAAGCGCTTCGACGCGCTCCGCGCCCCCGCGGACGACGCCGACGGCCCGGCCCCGGGCACTGTCCCGGCGGACGGCGAGCAGACCTCCGAGAAGGACTGACGCCGTGCTGCGGGCGACGCTGCGGAGCTTTCTCGCACACAAGGGGCGGCTGCTGCTGTCCGCGCTGGCCGTCGTCCTGTCCGTGGCGTTCGTCGCGGGCAGCCTGATCTTCTCGGACACGGTCTCCCATACCTTCGACCGGCTGTTCGCGTCCAGTTCCGCCGATGTGACGGTGGAGCCCCGGGAGGACCTGGAGTCGTCGGTGCCCACGGGCGCCGTCCGGACGGTACCGGCCTCGCTGGTGCGGGAGCTGGCCCGTGTCGACGGCGTCGGGTCGGCCCATCCGGACGTCGAGGCCTCGAACATCACGGTCGTCGACAGCGACAGCGAGTCGGTGGGGCCGACCACGGGCGCGCCGACCCTCGCGGTGGACTGGTACGTCAGCGAGCGCAGCGTGGTGGAGCTGACCTCCGGCCGCGCCCCGCGCGGCGACGGCGAGGCCGTGCTGGACGCGGACACCGCCGACACCAAGGGTGTGGAGATCGGGGACGCGCTGTCCGTGCAGGCGCAGCCGGGCTCGTTCCGGGTGGAGATCGTCGGGATCGCCACGTTCACCACCACGAACCCCGGCGCGGCGCTGGTCTTCCTCGACCCCGAGGTGGCGGCCACCAGACTGCTCGGCTCGGCGGACCGGGCCACGAGCATCTCCCTGGACGCGGCGCCGGGCGTGACCGACGCGGAGCTGAAGCGCCGGGTCACCGCGGAGCTCGGTGGCGGAAGCTACGAGGTGAGGACGGCGGACGAGCTGGCCGAGACGGCCGCCGAGGAACTCGGCGGATTCCTCGACGTGATCAAGTACGTGATGCTGGGATTCGCCGGCATCGCGGTCCTGGTGGGCGTGTTCCTGATCGTCAACACCTTCTCGATGCTGATCGCCCAGCGGACCCGTGAGCTCGGCCTGCTGCGGGCACTCGGTGCCGACCGCAGGCAGGTACGCCGGTCGGTGCTCACCGAGGCGGTGCTGCTCGGTCTGGTCGGCTCGACGCTGGGGCTGGCGGCCGGTGTCGGGCTCGCCTTCGGGCTGATCCGGCTCATGGGCGTGTTCGGCATGAACCTGAAGACCACGGAGATGGTCGTCGGATGGCCCACGCCCGTCACCGCGTACGTCGTCGGCGTGGGTGTCACCTTCGTCGCGGCGTATCTCCCGGCCCGCCGCGCGGCGGGCGTGTCACCGATGGCCGCGCTGGCCGACGCGGAGATCGCCGGGGTGGGACGGCCGCTGCGCACCCGCGCGGTGGTGGGTTCCTCGGTGGGCGCTCTCGGCGCGGCCGCGCTGGTGGGCTGCGTACTCGCCGGCGAGACCTCCTCGGCGGCCTCGCTGCTGGGGCTCGGTGTCGTCCTCACGCTGATCGCGACGGTCATCGCCGGTCCGCTGCTGGTGCGGCCGGTGATCCGGGTGCTGGGCGGGGCGTTCCCCGCGCTGTTCGGCCCGGTCGGCCGGATGAGCCAGCGCAACGCCCTGCGCAATCCCCGCCGTACCGGCGCGACCGCCGCCGCGCTGATGGTGGGGCTCGCCCTGGTCGGCGGGATGTCGGTGGCCAGCGCCTCGATGTCCCGCTCCTTCGACGAGCAGATCGACAAGACGCTGGGCGCCGACCTCGTGCTGCAGAACGCCAACTTCGTGCCGTTCTCCCAGGAGGTCACCGACCGGGTCCGGGACACGGAGGGCGTCGGGCTGGTCGTACGGCAGCGGTTCGCGCCGGTGGCGGTACGGCTGCCGGACGGGGAGCGGGTCGAGACCACCGCCGCCGGGTACGACGACCGGGCGGACGAGGTCGCGCGCGTGACGTACGCGAGCGGTGGCACGGCGGCCGCGCTGGCGGACGGCAACATCGCCATGGACGCGGACTTCGCCGAGGAGCACGGCGTCCGCATGGGCGGCACGGTCCCGGTCGAGTTCCCCGGCGGCAGGAGCACCGAGCTGACGGTGGCCGCCCTCACCGACATGGAGGGCGGTGAGGGCTTCGGGACGCAGGGCGGGCTGGTCTTCGGCATCGCGACGGTCGAGGAGTACGTGCCGGGCGGGCAGGACTCCGCGCTGTACGTCAACGCCGCCGCGGGGACGAGCGTGGACGAACTGCGCGACCGGCTGGAGACGACGCTGGAGCCGTATCCCCAGGTGCAGGCCCGTGACCAGGCCGACTACAAGGAGCTGGTGCACGACCAGATCGCCGTCCTGCTGTACCTCGTGTACGCGCTGCTGGGGCTGGCGATCGTCATCGCGGTGCTGGGCGTGGTCAACACCCTCGCGCTGTCGGTGGTGGAGCGCACGCGCGAGATCGGTCTGCTGCGGGCGATCGGCCTGTCCCGGCGGCAGCTGCGGCGGATGATCCGGCTGGAGTCGGTGGTGATCGCCGTGTTCGGCGCGGTTCTGGGACTCGCGCTGGGGCTGGTCTGGGGCCTGTGCATCCAGCAGGTCCTGGCCCTCCAGGGCATGACCGCCCTCGCCGTCCCCTGGGGCACGGTCGTCTCGGTCGTCATCGGCTCGGCGGTGGTGGGCATCGCGGCGGCCCTGCTGCCGGCTCTGCGGGCGTCCCGGATGAACGTGCTGGAGGCCATCGCGCACGAGTGACCCCGCACGGGCGCGCAGGGGGCCGTCGCGTGCCCCTCGCCCGCGTGCGGGCCCGTCCGACGGTCGCGGGCCCGCCCGGCAGCGGTTGCGGCACACGGCCCGTGCGGACGCGCGGACCCCGTGGCGCCGCGTGGGAGCCGGCGGGGCGGGCCGGCGGCCGTCGCCGCGAGTCGGCACGGCGTGCCCGGCCCGGCGTGTCGGGTGGGCGGAACACCCGGAGCATGCCGCACACGCGGGGAGGCGTCGCCGGGCGTGGCCGTGCCGCCCCGTGCGGAAGGCGGTCGCCGGACGCGGCCGCACGGGACCCCGCCGCCCCCACGGGACAGGCGCCGGACGAGTCCGGGCAGGGCACGCGGCCCACAGCGGGCGTCACGGACGGGTGGGGGCGGGGCGGGGCGGCTCGCGCGGTCGGGGTGGTCCGGATCGTGGAATGGCCTGTCGTACGGGACCCCGCGTGCTGTGATCACCGCATGACCGAGTTGCGTGTACGGGCCGCGACGCCCGAGGACCTCGACACCGTGCTGGCCTTCTGGAAGGTGGCCGCCGAGGGCACGAGCATCAGTGACGACCGGGACGGCGTGGAACGGCTGGTCGCCCGTGATCCCGGGGCGCTGATCCTCGCGGAGAGCGGCGGTGAGCTGGTCGGCACGGTGATCGCGGGCTTCGACGGCTGGCGGTGCCATCTCTACCGGCTGGCGGTGCACCCGGACCGTCGCCGTCGGGGCATCGGCTCCGCGCTGCTGACCGCCGCGGAGGAGCGGTTCGTACGGTTCGGCGGGCGCCGCGCGGACGCGATGGTGCTCGAGAGCAACGGGACCGCCCGCCATGCATGGGGCGCCGCCGGGTACACGCGGGAGGAACGTTGGCGGCGCTGGGTGAAGCCCCTCACCGGGTGATCCACGGCCCGACGGCGCCCCTTTGCCGATCCTTTACCCTTGGACGGCCCCTCGGTCCTCCATGAAAGGTTGTGTGCGTCCGCCCATGGGCGAGCCCCCGGTCCACGACATCGCGCATCCGTTCCCGTCCTGTCCGACCATGGGACAGAGGTGACCCGATGACCGAAGTGCTCCTCCTTCTGGCGGCGATCCTGCTGTCGCTCGCCTGCGGCGCCTTCGTCGCGGCCGAGTTCTCCCTGACCACGGTCGAACGGGCCGAGCTGGAGCGGGCCGTCGAGCGCGGCGAGCGGGGGGCCGCGGGCGCGCTCAAGGCCGTACGCGCTCTGACCTTCCAGCTGTCCGGCGCGCAGCTCGGCATCACGGTCACCAACCTGGTGGTCGGCATGCTGGCCGAGCCGTCGATCGCCGCGCTGATCGCGGGACCGCTGGAGGACATCGGCGTCTCCCGCCCGGTGGCCCGCTCCCTCGCCCTGGTGATCGGCACGGCCCTGTCGACGGTGTTCCTGATGGTGGTCGGCGAGCTGGTGCCCAAGAACTGGGCGATCTCCTCGCCGTTGACCGTCGCCAGACGGGTGGGCAACGCGCAACGCTGGTTCAGCGCGGCCTTCCGCCCGTTCATCACGCATCTGAACAACACGGCCAACCGCATAGTGCGCCGCATCGGCGTGGAGCCCGCCGAGGAACTGGAGTCCGCGCGCGGGCCTCAGGAGCTCGCGGCCCTCGCCCGGCACTCCGCCCGGGAGGGCGCCCTGGAGCCGGACACCGCCGAGCTCTTCGTCCGCACGCTGAATCTCGCCGACCTCACCGCCGAGAACGTGATGACACCGCGCGTCCAGGTCATCGCGCTGGAGGTGCGGGCGACCTGTGAGGACGTGGCGAACGTGACCCGGGCGACGGGGCTGTCCCGGTTCCCCGTCTACCGCGACACCCTCGACGCGGTCGTCGGCACCGCGCACGTCAAGGACGTACTGGCACTGCCCGCGGAGCGCCGCGCCCGGGTGCCCGTGTCGGAGCTGATGCGCGAACCACTGCTGGTCCCCGGAACGCTCACCGTCGACCGTCTCCTCGACCGGCTCTCCGGGCGGCGCACCATGGCCGTGGTGATCGACGAGTACGGCGGCACGGCCGGCGTGGCCACGCTGGAGGACATCGTCGAGGAGGTCGTCGGCGAGGTCCGCGACGAGCACGACCCGCACGAGACCCCCGACCTGGCCCGGGCCGGCACCGATGAGAGCGGGCGCTCCCTGTTCTCGGCCGACGGCTCCGCGCGGGTGGACCAGCTCGCCCGGGTCGGCCTGCGCGCGCCGGAGGGGCCGTACGAGACCCTCGCCGGACTCGTGGCGGCCGAACTGGGCCGCATCCCGGCCGTCGGTGACACTTCCGAGGTCGCCGGCTGGCGCCTGGACGTGGTGGACGCCACCGGCCGCCGCGCGGCACGCGTCCTGCTGCACGCGCCCCTCGACGACCGGCACACGGTGGAACGGCGGACGGCCGTGGCCACGGATGACAGGGGGGCGCGGCGATGACCGTCGTACAGCTGCTGATCGGCCTGGCGACGCTGGTCGTCAACGCCTTCTTCGTCGGCGCCGAGTTCGCCCTGATCTCGGTCCGCCGCAGCCAGATCGAGCCGTACGCGGACAGGGGCGACCGGCGCGCGAAGAGCGTGCTGTGGGGTCTGGAGCATGTGTCCGCGCTGATGGCGGCCGCGCAGCTCGGCATCACGCTGTGCACGCTGGTCCTCGGCGTCGTCGCCGAGCCGGCCATCGCGCATCTGCTGGAACCGGTGTTCCACGCGGTGGGTGTGCCGGAGGGCGCGGGGCACGCGGTGTCGTTCGTGATCGCGCTGACGCTCGCGACGTATCTGCACATGCTGCTCGGCGAGATGGTGCCGAAGAACATCGCGCTCGCCGAGCCGGTGCGCAGCGCCCTGGTGCTGGGTCCGCCGCTGGTGGCGCTGTCCCGCGCGCTGCGCCCGGTGATCTTCACGGTCAACGCGTTCGCCAACGCGCTGCTGAAGCTGATGCGGGTCGAGACACGGAACGAGGTCGCCGCGTCCTTCTCGGACGCCGAGCTGGCCCAGATCGTGAAGGACTCCGGCGAGGCGGGCCTCATCGACGACCGCGCGCGCGAACGGCTGCACGACGCGCTGGAGCTGGGCCGGCGGCCCGTACGGGACGTGGTGATGCCGCTGGAACACGTGGTCTACGCGAGCGTGGGGGTCACCCCGGAGGGACTGGAGCGGCTGTCGGCGGAGTCCGGGTTCTCCCGCTTCCCGGTGGTGGACGAGCAGCGGCGGATCGTCGGCTATCTGCATGTGAAGGACGCCCTCGACGCCTCGCCGCGGGACCTTCCGTTCCGGTTGGGTGACATGCGGCCCATCGCGCGCGTGCGGGAGAGCACGCCGATGGACGACGTCCTCACCGCCATGCGGGGCAGCCGTACGCATCTGGCGGCCGTCCTCGGGTCCGACGGGCGGCTGGCCGGGCTGGTGACCATGGAGGACGTGCTGCAGGAGCTGTTCGGGCAGCGGGCCTGAGCACGGGGAAGGGCGACCGACCGACGGGTATGTGCCACGGGATACCATCTGTGTCGCCATGCAGACGAATCCCACCCACAGCAGCCTCGTCGCCCTGGGCGACTCCTTCACCGAGGGCATGTCGGACCTCCTTCCCGACGGCACCTACCGGGGCTGGGCCGATCTCCTCGCCGCGCGGATGGCGGCCACCACTCCCGGTTTCCGGTACGCCAACCTCGCGGTGCGCGGCAAGCTGATCCGGCAGATCGTGGACGAGCAGGTCGAGGTCGCCGTCGCCATGCGGGCCGACGTCGTCACCCTGGTCGGCGGGCTCAACGACACCCTGCGGCCCAAGTGCGACATGGGCATGGTCCGCGATCTGCTGACCGAGGCCGTGGAGCGGCTGACCCCGCACTGCGAGCAGTTGGTGCTGATGCGCAGCCCCGGCCGCCAGGGGCCGGTCCTGGAGCGCTTCCGCCCGCGCATGGAGGCGCTGTTCGAGTGCGTCGACGAGCTCGCCGAACGGCACGGCGCGCTGGTCGTCGACCTGTACGGGGCGCCCTCGCTCGCCGACCCCCGGCTGTGGGACGTGGACCGGCTGCATCTGACCGCGGACGGGCACCGCAGGGTCGCCGAGGCGGTGTGGCAGACACTGGGTCACCCTCCGGAGGACCCCGAGTGGCATCTGCCCCCGGAGGCATCGCTTCCGCCGCGCTGGGTGGCGCGACGGGTCACGGACGCGCGGTTCGCCCGGCAGTACCTGCTGCCGTGGATCGGCCGCCGGCTCACCGGCCGTTCCTCGGGCGACGGTCTGCCGCCGAAGCGGCCCGAGCTGCTGCCCTACGAGGGCCTGTAGCCCCGCCTTGTGGTTTCCTCCAGGCCACCCGGTGGCGCCGGCCTGCAGGAATCGCCAGTAGACTCCCTGTACGTGACTGCTGCGCCCGCCAAGCCCCGTATCCCGAACGTCCTCGCCGGACGCTACGCCTCCGCCGAGCTCGCCACGCTCTGGTCGCCCGAGCAGAAGGTGAGGCTGGAGCGGCAGCTCTGGCTCGCCGTGCTGCGGGCCCAGAAGGACCTCGGGATCGAGGTGCCCGACGCGGCGATCGCCGACTACGAGCGTGTCCTCGACACCGTCGATCTGGCCTCGATCGCCGAGCGCGAGAAGGTCACCCGGCACGATGTGAAGGCGCGGATCGAGGAGTTCAACGACCTCGCCGGGCACGAGCACGTGCACAAGGGAATGACCTCCCGCGACCTCACCGAGAACGTCGAACAGCTGCAGGTCCGGCTCTCGCTGGAGCTGGTGCGCGACCGTACGGTGGCCGTGCTGGCCCGCCTGGGCAGGCTGGCCGGTGAGTACGGCGAGCTGGTCATGGCCGGCCGCTCGCACAACGTGGCCGCGCAGGCCACCACCCTCGGCAAGAGGTTCGCCACCGTCGCCGACGAGCTGCTCGTCGCGTACGGCCGGGTGGAGGAGCTGCTGGGCCGCTACCCGCTGCGCGGCATCAAGGGCCCGGTCGGCACCGCGCAGGACATGCTGGACCTGCTCGGCGGTGACGCGGGCAGGCTCGCGGAGCTGGAGCAGCGGATCGCCGGGCACCTGGGCTTCTCGCAGGCGTTCACGAGCGTCGGTCAGGTCTACCCGCGTTCGCTCGACTACGAGGTCGTCACCGCGCTGGTGCAGCTGGCCGCCGCGCCGTCGTCGCTGGCGAAGACGATCCGGCTGATGGCCGGGCACGAGCTGGTGACCGAGGGTTTCAAGCCGGGCCAGGTCGGCTCGTCCGCGATGCCGCACAAGATGAACACCCGCTCCTGCGAGCGCGTCAACGGCCTGATGGTGATCCTGCGCGGCTACGCCTCGATGACCGGTGAGCTGGCCGGCGACCAGTGGAACGAGGGCGACGTGTCCTGCTCGGTGGTGCGCCGGGTCGCGCTGCCGGACGCGTTCTTCGCGCTCGACGGTCTGCTGGAGACGTTCCTGACGGTGCTCGACGAGTTCGGCGCCTTCCCGGCGGTCGTGGCCCGGGAGCTGGACCGCTACCTGCCGTTCCTCGCCACCACCAAGGTGCTGATGGGCGCCGTGCGCGCGGGCGTCGGCCGCGAGGTCGCGCACGAGGCCATCAAGGAGAACGCCGTCGCCACCGCCCTCGCCATGCGGGAGCAGGGCGCCGAGCGCAACGACCTCCTCGACAAGCTCGCCGCCGACGAGCGGCTGCCGCTCGGCCGCGCGGAGCTGGAGGCGCTGATGGCCGACAAGCTGTCCTTCACCGGTGCCGCGAGCGACCAGGTCGCCACCGTGGTCGGCCGCGTCGACGAGATCGTCAAGCAGCGCCCGGAGGCCGCCGGGTACACCCCGGGAGCGATCCTCTGACGCGCTTCACCCAGGAGGAGCTTCAGGCCGCCCGCGACCGCCTCGTACCGGACGTGGTCGCGGACGGCCTGCGCGTGCTGTTCTGCGGCATCAACCCCGGTCTGATGACGGCCGCGACCGGCCACCACTTCGCCCGCCCCGGCAACCGCTTCTGGCCGGCCCTGCACCGCTCCGGTTTCACGCCCCGGCTGCTGCTGCCGTCCGAGCAGCGGGAGCTGCTGTCGTACGGGCTCGGGATCACCAATGTCGTGGCGCGGGCGACCGCGCGGGCCGACGAGCTGAGCGCCGAGGAGTACCGGGAGGGCGGGCGGCTGCTCGCCCTGAAGGTGGCCCGGCTGCAGCCGCGGTGGCTGGCCGTGGTGGGGGTCACCGCGTACCGCGCGGCGTTCGACGACCGGAAGGCACGAGTCGGGCCGCAGGCGCGGACCATCGGCGACACCCGCGTGTGGGTCCTGCCCAATCCCAGCGGACTGAACGCCCACTGGACGCCGGCGACGCTGGCGGAGGAGTTCGGACGGCTGCGGCAGGCCGCGGCCGAGCAGTGACGGCCGGTGGTCAGGGCGGGGCTGTTTCCGTGACACCGCCAGCAACCGGATCGCGTCGCCCGGGTCCCGGTCGGCGACCGCCACGGCGACCCAGCGGCCGGTGCCCTGCACCTCCCACAGCCAGGCCACGCCGGCGCGGGCACCGAGCCAGGCCCACGGCTCGGGTGTCTCCTCCCCCTCCGTGCGCGGCGGGACCGTCCGCAGGGTCCAGGGACCGACGTCACCCCAGCGGGAGGCCGGCACCTCGTAGACGGCGTCGCGGTCCTTCTCGAACCGGTCCACCGTGACCGCCCACCGCGCGGGATCGCCGCCCGGTCCGTCACCGGTCCCCCGAAGCCGACGTCCGAGGGGCCGTGCTCCGCCGGAAAGGGACGGAAGCACAGCTCGTCGATGAGGGCGATGTGCCGGGCGATGTCCATGGCTCCGGTAAACCCGCCGCCCCCGGCAGCCGGGGGGCGCCGGCCGGCTTCCGGTCAGGCGTCCCGGCGGCGCAGGCTCCACGCCCCGGCCACCAGGGCGGCGGCCGTCCACAGCGCGGTCACCGCGAGTCCCGACCAGGGGCCGAGGGTTCCGTCGTAGGTCTCGTGCAGGACCACCTGTCCGGCGCGGTCGGGCAGGAAGTCGACGACGGTGCCGGCCGCGTCACCGATCACGAAGGACACGACGAGGACGAACGGGATCAGCACGGAGAGCGTGGCCACTCCGCTGCGCAGCAGGGTCGCCAGGCCCGCGGCGAACAGGGCCATCAGCGTGAGGTAGAGGCCGCAGCCCACGACACCGCGGATCTGCTCGGCCGGGGTGAGGCCGCTCGCCGCCGGGCCGAGCCCCGCCCGCGCCACGAGGAGTGCGGCCAGGGCGGTCAGCAGGCTCACGGCCAGCGTGGGGACGGCGATGGCCGTGACCTTCGCGGCGAACCAGCGTCCGCGCCGCGGGACCGCTGCCAGCGAGAGCCGCAGGGCCCCGTTGTGGTACTCCGCCGATACGGCCATGGCGCCGAAGGAGATGGCGGCGATCTGGCCCGGCGCGACACCGGACAGGGCCATGAACAGGGGGTCGAACTCGGGGTCCGACGTGTTCGAGACCCCGGCGATCGCGGAGAACGCCGTGGTCGCGGCGAACAGCGCGAGCAGAGTTCCGGGGAGCGAGCGGACGGTGCGGATCTTCAGCCACTCGGCGTGGAGAACGGATGCGAACTGCACGGTCAGGCCTCCTGGGGCTGCGCGGCGAACTCGGTCTCGGCGGCGGTCAGGTCCAGATATGCCTGTTCCAGCGTGCCCTCGTGCGCCGTGAGTTCGAGGATCGGCACCCCCGCGGCAGAGGCGAGGCGTCCGATGTCGTCCACGCGCGCGTCCGGCACGGTCCAGTGGCCGTCGGGGTGTTCCACGGCGTCGTGACCGTGCCCGGCGAGAACGCTCTTGAGGGCGGTGGGGTCGGAGGTGCGGATGCGGACGGCGGGGCGCACGCGCGCGTCGATGAACTCCCGCATCGGGGTGTCGGCGAGGAGCCGGCCCCGTCCGAGGACGACGAGGTGGTCGGCGAAGGAGGCGGTCTCGTTCATCAGATGGCTGGAGACCAGGACGGTCCGTCCCTCGTCCGCGAGCCGGCGCAGCAGGGTGCGGATCCATACGATGCCTTCCGGGTCGAGGCCGTTGGAGGGCTCGTCGAGCATGATCACCGCCGGGTCCCCGAGCAGCGCGGCGGCGATGCCCAGCCGCTGGCGCATGCCCAGGGAGTACGTCCGCACCCGGCGGCGCCCCACCGGGCCCAGGCCGGTCTCCTCCAACGCCTCGTCGACCCGGCGGTCCGGGATCCGGTGGCTCGACGCCAGGACGCGCAGATGGTCGCGGCCGGTGCGGGAGCCGTGCGCGGCCTGCGCGTCGAGCAGGGCGCCCACGTGACGCAGGGGTTCGGGAAGGGTGGCGTACGCCCGGCCGCCGATGGTGGCGGAGCCGGACGTGGGGTGGTCGAGGCCGAGCACCAGGCGCATGGTGGTGGACTTGCCGGCGCCGTTGGGGCCGAGGAATCCGGTGACGCGGCCGGGCAGGACGCGGAAGGTGAGGTGGTCGACGGCTCGCCGGGTGCCGTACTCCTTGGTGAGGTCCTGGACGTCGATGCTGGTCATGACAGCAGCGTGACGGCTCGTACGAGGGCGGGGCCTCCCCCGCCGGTGGAGATCGTCTCCCCCGTGCGGGGGAGGTCCCTCGTCGGTGACGGCTGGCACGATGACGGCATGGTCCGTTTGCTGCGCCCGTTCGGGCGGACGGTGACGTACACACGGTTGCTGCATCTGTTCATCGCGATCGTGTGGCCGTCGCTGTGGCTGTTTCTCGAGGAGGCGTGGTGGACCTGGGCGGCGGCGGCCCTGGTGCTCGTCCCCGTCGGGCTGGTGCCCGCGATGCGCACCGTGGAGGGGTTGCAGGCCAGGTTGTTGCTGACCGGTCAGCGGCACGACAGCGAGAGCGCCGGTGTCGTCGTCGCGCCGTCCGCCTCCTGGAGCGACCGGGGCAGGCTCGTCGTATGGCTTCAGGCGCGGCTGCTGATCGGCTGCGCGACCTCCGTGTTCACCGTGAACCTGCTCATGGCCACGGTGGACTTGGGGGCGGCGGCGTTCGGCGGGGACACGGCCTCCGGCGAGTTGCTCCTCCTCGAAGGCCACGACGGGTGGCACGTCCTCCTGCTGCCCCCGGCGTTGGTGACCCTGGCGGTGGCCGTGGTCGCCCCGGGCCATCTGATCACGGCGCTGGCCCACCGGCTGCTCGGTCCCTCCCCCGCCGAGCGGCTGGCCGCCATGGAGGAACGCACCGAGCAGCTCCTGGAACGCACCCGTATCGCCCGGGAGCTCCACGACTCCATCGGCCACGCCCTGACCGTGGCCGTCGTGCAGGCGGGCGCCGCCCGCGCGGCCGGCGATCCCGCCTTCACCGACCGGGCTTTGGACGCCATCGAGGAGACCGGCCGGGCCGCGCTGGAGGACCTGGAGCGGGTCCTCGGCGTCCTGCGCGAGTCCGGGCGGCCGGTCAGCGGCCGGCCGACCCTCACGGACGCCGACCGGCTGCTGGAGTCCGCGCGGACGTCCGGCGCGAAGGTCGACGTCGACATGACCGGGCCCCTGGACACCGTGCCCGGGCCGGTTTCCCGGGAGGGGTATCGCATCCTCCAGGAGGCCCTGACCAATGTGCTGCGGCACGCGGGTGCCGTCCCCGTGCGGGTCCGTATCGCGGTCGACGACGACTCGCTCGGCCTGGAGGTCCGCAATCCGTTCACCGGGGCGGTACCCGGGCCCGGCCGGGGCAGCGGTCTGCGCGGCATGCGCGAGCGCGCGGCACTCCTGGGCGGCCGGGCGTGGACGGGCCCCGACGAGGGCGACTGGCGGGTGCGCGTCGAGCTGCCGATGCGCTGATCTAGGCTGGCCGGATGCCGGTCACCGTTCTGCTCGTCGACGACGAACCCCTCGTACGCGCGGGTCTGCGGGCCGTGTTGGAGGCGCAGCCGGACATCGAGGTCGTCGGGGAGGCGGCCGACGGTGCGGCGGTCATTCCGCTGGTGCGGCAACTGCGGCCGGACGTGGTCGCCATGGACGTACGCATGCCGCTGATGGACGGGATCGAGGCCACGCGCGCGCTGCTGCGGTCGGTCGACGCGCCGCCGAAGATCCTCGTCGTGACGACGTTCGAGAACGACGAGTACGTGTACGGGGCGCTGCGCGCGGGCGCCGACGGGTTCCTGCTGAAGCGGGCGCGGCCCGCGGAGATCGTGCACGCGGTGCGGCTGGTCGCCGAGGGCCAGTCGCTGCTGTTCCCCGCCTCGGTGCGCCGGCTCGCGGCCGAGTACGCCGACGGCAACCGCGCGGCGCGCGACGTGCTGGATCGGGCGCGGCTGACCGAGCGCGAGGGGGAGGTGCTGCGGCTGATGGCGCGGGGCCTGACGAACGCGGAGATCGCCGCGCGGCTGGTGGTGGGGACGGAGACGGTGAAGTCCCATGTGAGTGCCGTGCTGGCGAAGCTGGGGGCGCGGGACCGGACCCAGGCGGTGATCGCGGCCTACGAGTCGGGCTTCGTGACGCCGGGCTGAACGGCGTCCCCGGGGCGGCCGTGCCCGGAGGTCGCCGGGGTCGGCGGCGCCGAGTACGATCCGCCCAACACGCGCACGAGCTGGGAGGACGGACGGTGGGTCGGCTGACCGGCGGGGACCCCTCGCTGCTGCGAAGGATCAACTCCGCGGTGGTGCTGCACGCGTTGCGGGCCACGGACTGCGCGACGCTGACCGAGGTGACCCGGGTGACGGGGCTGTCCCGGCCGACCGTCGAGGGCGTCGTGGAGGGGCTCATCGAGGCGGGTCTCGTCGTGGAGACGGCGGCCGAGGAGGGGGCCGCGCGGAGGCAGGGACGGCCGGCGCGGCGGTTCCGGTTCCGGGCGGAGGCCGGGCACCTGCTCGGCCTGGAGATCGGGGTGCACCGGGTGGCCGCGCTGCTGGCCGATCTGGACGGCCGGGTGATCGGCGCCCAGGCGCGGGACGTCGACGAGACCGTCGACGCCGACGAGCGGCTGGAGCGGATCAGCACGGCCGTCGCGGAGCTGCTGCGGCGGGCCGGTGTCCCGCGCGGCTCGCTGCGGGCCGTGGGCGTGGGCACGCCGGGGATCGTGGAGGCGGACGGCACGGTGCGGCTGGGCACGGCGCTGCCCGGCTGGACGGGACTCGGCCTCGGCGAACGCCTGAGCCGGTCCTTCAGGTGTCCGGTGCTGGTGGAGAACGACGCCAACGCGGCTGTCGTCGCCGAGCACTGGAAGGGCGCCGCCCGGGGGACCGACGACGTGGTGTTCGTGCTGGCCGGGCTGAGCCCGGGCGCCGGCTCACTCATCGGCGGGCGGCTGCACCGGGGGTACGGCGGGGCGGCCGGCGAGATCGGGGCACTGCATCTGCTGGGCCGGGAAGCGACCCCCGAAACCCTGCTGTCCACCACGGACGAACCGCTGCACCCACTCGACGAGCAGGCGGTCGCCGAGGTCTTCACCCAGGCCCGCGAGGGCGACCAGCGGGCGCTGGCGGCCATGGACCGGTTCATCCGCCGGCTCGTCCACGACGTGGCGGCACTGGTGCTGGCCCTCGACCCGGAGCTGGTCGTGATCGGCGGCTGGGCGGCCGGCCTGGACGGCGTCCTGGAGCCGCTGCGCCGCGAACTGGCCCGCTACTGCCTGCGCCCGCCGAAGGTCACCCTGTCCCACCTCGGCGAGGCTGCGGTCGCCACCGGCGCGGTCCGTCTCGCCCTCGACCACGTGGAGGAACAACTCTTCGCGGTGGAGGGCACGGTGACCGCGCGCCGCTAGGGGTGTCGTTTGGACCAGGCCGGCTTCGGGCGACGGCGCCTCACAGCCGAGCCGGGCGGGGTCCGGTGCGTGCGGCCGCGAGGCGGAGGAGGGAGCCGACGCGGAGCGTCGAGGACCGACGACGACGCCGCGGAGGTGCGTGCCGGACACCGCGACCCCGGCAAGATCCAAACGACATCTCCCAGGTCCCGTCGTCACATTCCCGCCGTCCGCCCGGAGAGCGGGCCCTGCGGCATCGGGTGCGTGCCCCCGGCGTGCCGGGCCCTGACCCGAGTACGTCCAGTACGAGGATCAGGGCCCGCTGCGGCGAGAGGGCGCGCACGGCGTCGCGGGGCAGGCGGGAATTCGACGACAGGGCCCAGGGGCCCCGCCCTTCGCACCGGTGCGGAACCCCCGCCCCGTCACCGGCCACCCGGCCGGGAGCCGCGGGCACGCCCGTACCCGGCCGGCCGGTGAGAGGGCGCGAGTGCGCCCCCACAGGCCGGCGCGGTGTCAGGACGCGCGGCGTTCCGGGCCGTGGTGGATCTCGACGCCGCCGGAGTCACCGAAGGTCAGGCGGCAGGTGTCCGCGCGGTAGGTGGCCGCGGAGAGCGCGGCGGTACGGCCGCGGGCGATGAAGCGGGTGGTGACGACGAGAACGGGCGCGCCGGGCAGACGGTCCAGTTCGCGCGCGTCGTCCGCGCGGGCGGAGCCGAGCTCCACCGCGTTCTCCTGCCGCTCCAGTTCCAGGCGCTGCAGTTCCCGCAGCACGGCACGCGCGCGTGCCGTGCCGGACGGCGCGTCGATGCCGGACAGGTCCGGTACCGAGTCCGCCGGGACGTAGAGGAGTTCGGCGGCGACGGGCTGGCCGTGGGAGACGCGGGAGCGGCGCACGACGTGCACGGGCTCGTCAGGGCCGGTCACCAGCGTCTCGGCGACGGCGGCGGGCGGCACCTCGAGCACGCAGTCGAGGGTCTGCCAGGCGTCGTGCGGCCCGCCCGGCCAGGCGTGCTGTGCCGTGCCGACGGACACGCCCATGCGCGGCGGGGCGACCGTCGTGCCCACACCGCGGCGGCGCTGCAGCCTGCCTTCGAGTTCGAGCTGTTCCAGGGCCTGTCGGAGCGTGGCGCGGGCGACGCCGAAGCGGGCGGCGAGGTCGCGCTCGTTGGGCAGGATCTCACCCACGGAGAACTCCGAGTCCAGCGCCTCGCTGAGCACGGTCCTGAGATGCCAGTACTTCGGTTCCGGCACCGTTTCCAGCTGCGTGGTCCCCACCCTGTCCTCCACGATCGCCGTGTCCGGCCGCGTTTTAGCGCCCTTGTTTATTAAAGGTTGTTTCACTTATCTGCGACCATAAGGCGCCCCTCACCCTTGGTCAATACCAATCGGGCACAACGGCGAGGCCGCTGTCACGACGGGGGCTCCGGTGCGGGGGCTTCTACCGGACCGCGGCGAGCGAACGCAGTTTGCCGGGATTGCGGATGACGTACACCGTCCGGACGCGCCCGTCGGCGACGTCGAGCTGGACGACGGAGTCGGGCTTGTCGCCGGACAGGACGAGCACCGCGAAGCCGCCGTTGAGCTCCAGGAAGCGGAAGGAGAGGTCCGGCACGCTCTTGCGGGTGACGCCGAGGAGGAAGCGCCCCACGTGGTCGGCGCTCTCCAGGACCCGCAGCGGGGCACGCGACTTGCCGCCGCTGTCGCCGACCAGACGCGCATCCGGGGCGAGCAGTTCCAGCAGGCCCTCCAGGTCGCCGTCGGCCGCCGCGGCCAGGAAGCGTTCGGTGAGGTCGCGACGCTCGGCGGGGTCGACCTCGTAGCGCGGGCGGCGCTCCTCGACGTGCGTGCGGGCCCGGCCGGCGAGTTGGCGTACGGCCGGTTCGCCGCGGTCGAGCATGGCCGCGATGTCGGCGTACGGATAGCCGAACGCCTCCCGCAGCACGAACACCGCGCGCTCCAGCGGCGACAGGGACTCCATGACGACGAGGACGGCGAGGGAGACGGAGTCGGCGAGGACGGCCCGCTCGGCGGCGTCCGGGACGGTGTCGCCGAAGTCGGTGACGTAGGGCTCGGGCAGCCACGGGCCGACGTACGTCTCGCCGCGCGCCTTGATCTGGCGCAGCCGGTCGATGGCGAGGCGGGTGGTGACGCGCACCAGGTAGCCGCGCGGTTCGCGCACCTCGGCCCGGTCGCCGCCCGACCAGCGCAGCCACGCGTCCTGCACCACGTCCTCCGCGTCGGCCACCCGGCCCAGCATGCGGTAGGCGACCCCCAGGAGGACGGGGCGGTGTTCCTCGAAGACGTCGGTCACGGTGTCGGTGGTCACGGCACCATCCCAACCGACCCGCGCGGTCGTGTCCAGGCGGCACCGGCGGCCGGCCACCGACATGGGGGCTACCCGTCGGTAGCAATTGCTGACAAGCTGTCCACGGCGCCGGGCGGCGTCCGTTTCCGCGAGTCCCAGACGAGGAGCACCCTCATGTCCGCGACCGTCTCCTTCAAGGTCACCTCCCCCCTCGGCCCGCAGACCGTGACCCTGTCCTACGCGCGTGTGGGCCGCGGCGAACCGCTGCTCCTGCTGCACGGCATCGGTCATCACCGCCAGGCCTGGGACCCGGTGGTGGACATCCTGGCGACCGAGCGCGAGGTGATCGCCGTGGACCTGCCCGGCTTCGGCGCCTCCCCGTCACTGCCCGAAGGCCTCACCCACGACCTGCCGACCATGAACGCCGCCCTGAGCGCCCTGTGCGAGGAACTGGAGCTCGACCGGCCGCATGTCGCGGGCAACTCGCTCGGCGGCCTGCTCGCCCTGGAACTCGGCCGGGAACGGCTCGTACGGTCCGTCACCGCCCTGTCCCCGGCGGGCTTCTGGACCCGGGCCGAGCGGCGGTACGCCTTCGGCGTGCTGATCGGCATGCGGCGGATCGCGGAACGGATGCCGCTTCCGCTGGTCGAGCGCCTCGCCCGCTTCGCGGCCGGCCGGGCGGCGCTGACCAGCACCATCTACGCCCGTCCGGGGCGGCGTTCCCCCGAGGCCGTGGTCGCCGAGACGCTCGCGCTCGCCGGGGCCACCGGTTTCGCCGAGACCCTCCGCGCGGGCACCGCCGTACGGTTCACCGACGATGTGCCCGGCATCCCGGTGACCGTCGCCTGGGGCACCCGGGACCGGCTGCTGATCCCCCGCCAGGGCGTGCGCGCCAAGCAGATCATTCCCCGGGCCCGACTGGTCCGGCTGCCCGGCTGCGGCCACGTCCCGATGAACGACGACCCGGCGCTGGTCGCGCGCGTCATCCTCGACGGCAGCCGCTGAGGGCGATCCGTACGGCGGCGCCCCGTGGCCCGGGAACGCCTAGTGTGGCCCCGTCATGACGTCACCGCAGACCGGCCCCGAGGGGCCCGCCGCCTCCTCCGCCTGGGAGCTGCTGCTGCCCGCCGCCGCCGCACCGGCACGCGCGCGTGGCCGTTCGCTGCAGGCCGCGCTGCGCGAGGCGGTGCGGGCGGGGCGGCTCGCGCCGGGGACCCGGCTGCCGTCGAGCCGTGACCTGGCCGCCGACCTCGGTGTGTCGCGGGGGCTGATCACGGAGGCGTACGAGCAGCTGACGGCGGAAGGCTATCTGCGCTCCGGCCGGGGCTCCGGGACGTGGGTGGGAGCGGCGGTACGGGCCGCCCGCCCGCACGCCCACGACCTCGCCCCGCGCGCCCCCGGCGCCCGCGCGGACTTCGTCCCCGGCACACCCGATCTGTCGCTGTTCCCCCGCGCGGCATGGGCGGCGGCGCAGCGTGGTGTGCTCGCGGAGCTTCCGCACCAGGAGCTGGGTTACCCCGATCCGCGTGGGCTGCCCCGGCTGCGTACGGCACTGGCCGGACTGCTCGCGCGGCGCCGGGGCGTGGTGGCCGATCCCGAGCGGATCGTGGTGGTCTCCGGAGTCGCGCAGGCGACGGCACTGCTCGGGTTCGCCCTCCACGCGCGCGGGGTGCGCACCGTCGGTGTGGAGGATCCCGGCAGCCCGCAGCACGAGTCCCTGTACGCCGCGGCCGGGGTCACCGCCGTACCCGTACCGGTGGACGGTGAAGGGCTCGCGATGGAACCGCTGCGGGCGTCGGGGGTGCGGGCGGCCGTCGTGACCCCGGCGCACCAGTTCCCCACCGGCATCGTGTACTCCGCGCGGCGCCGGGCCGATCTGCTCGACTGGGCGCGGTCCGTGGACGGAATCGTCCTGGAGGACGACTACGACGGCGACTTCCGCTACGACCGCGCACCCGTCGGCGCCCTTCAGGGGCTCGACCCCGAGCGCGTGGCCTACACCGGCTCGGTCAGCAAGTCCCTCGCCCCGGGGCTGCGGCTCGGCTGGCTGCTGGTGCCGCAGGGGTGGGCCGAGGAGGTGGTGGAGCGCAAGCGCACCATGGATCTCGGCCACCCCACCCTGGACCAGGCGCTGTTCGCCCGGTTCCTGGAGCGCGGCGACTACGACCGTCAGCTCCGGCGTTGCCAGCGCGCCTACCGCGAACGGCGCGACGCCCTGGTCGCCGCCCTCGGGGAGCACTTCCCGGGCGCCGGGGTCTCCGGGATCGCGGCGGGGCTGCACGTCATCGTCTCGCTGCCCGGGCGCTACGGGCCGCGGGAGCGTTTCCTCGCGCGCGCGGCGGAGGCCGGTGTGGCGGTGCGCCCGCTCACGGACTACGCGCACGACGAGGCGCCGGAGGAGGACGTACGGCTCGTGCTGGGCTACGCGCATGTGACGCCCGCGCGGATCCGCGAGGGCGTGCGTCTGATGGCACAGGCCGCCGCCCGATAGGTGCCCGCTCCCCGCCCGTGCGAGTTGTTCACCCTGGGTTCGCGTGCGAGCCGCGCCGCCCGAGTAGTTGTGGCTGCGCACACTGGCCGGATCCCGTCCCTGGAGGCGCATCCATGTCACACCGTCCGCTCCCCGGCCGTCGCGCCGTGCTGCGCGGCTCGCTCGCGGCCTCGGCGGCCCTGACCCTGCCCACCGCGCTCGGCGCGGCGCCCGCCTTCGCCCGCTCGGGGCGCCCACGGGCCGAGTGGGGCGTGCAGACCGGCGACGTCACCCGTGACTCGGGGCTGGTGTGGGTGCGCTCCGACCGTCCGGCACGGATGACCGTCGAGACGTCGGCGACCGAGTCGTTCCGTCGCCCGCACAGGTGGCACGGTCCGCTGCTCGGCACGGGCACCGACTTCACCGGTACGACCCGGCTGCGCGGACTGCCGTCCGGCGAGCAGATCCACTACCGGGTGCTGCTCGCCGACCCCGACGACCCGCGCCGCACCGGTGAGCCGGTCACCGGCACGTTCCGCACGGTCGCCGCCCGGCGCCGGGACGGTGTGCGGTTCCTGTGGTCGGGCGACCTGGCGGGACAGGGCTGGGGCATCAACCCCGACTTCGGCGGCTACCGCATCTTCGACGCGATGGCGCGGCTGGACCCCGACTTCTTCCTGTTCAGCGGTGACACCGTCTACGCCGACGGTCCCGTCTCCGCGACCGCCGCCCTGCCGGACGGCGGCGTCTGGCGGAACGTCACCACCGAGGAGAAGGCCAAGGTCGCCGAGACCCTGGCCGAGTTCCGGGGCAACTTCCGCTACAACCTGCTCGACGAGAACCTGCGCCGGTTCAACGCCCAGGTGCCGTCCGTCGTGCAGTGGGACGACCACGAGGTGCGCAACAACTGGTACCCGGGCCAGCGGATCGCGGAGACGGACGCCCGGTACACGGAGAAGAGCGTCGACGTACTGGCGGCCCGGGCGCGGCGCGCGTTCGGCGAGTACTTCCCGATGTCCACGCTGCGGCCGGGTGCCCGGGAGGGCCGGGTGTACCGGGTGCTGCGGCAGGGGCCGCTGCTCGACGTGTTCGTGCTGGACATGCGGACGTACCGCAATGCCAACTCCTCCGGTGACCGGACCGTGGACCCCCAGGGCATCCTCGGGCGGGAGCAACTGGAGTGGCTCAAGCGGGAGCTGTCGCGGTCGCGGGCGGTGTGGAAGGTGATCGCCGCCGACATGCCGATCGGTCTCGTCGTGTCCGACACGAGTGAAGGCAGGCAGAACGTCGAGGCGGTGGCCCAGGGCGACCCGGGGACGCCGCTGGGGCGGGAGCTGCAGATCGCGGAGCTGCTGCGGTTCGTCAAGCACCGGCGGATCACCGGCACGGTGTGGCTGACCGCCGACGTGCACCACACCTCGGCGCAGCACTACCAGCCCTCGCGGGCCGCGTTCGACGACTTCGAGCCGTTCTGGGAGTTCGTCTCCGGTCCGCTGAACGCGGGCGCCTTCCCGGCCGGTGCGCTCGACGGCACCTTCGGCCCGGAGCGGGTGTGGGTGAAGGCGCCGAGCGCCTCGAACGTCTCGCCCGCCGGCGGCTACCAGTTCTTCGGCGAGGTCGACATCGACGGCGACAGCGGCGAGTTGACGGTGCGGATGCGGGAGCAGGACGGCACCGTGCTGTTCACGAAGACGCTGCGGCCGGGCCTGGTCGGTCAGTAACTCAACAAAACGGGCGGAAGCACGCTTTACCCATCAGTCACAGTGCGTTCGTGATCACGAAACACGGTTCCTTCACAGTGGCTGTATGAGTCGAGACATGTCTGAAGTGACGAACACCCGGCACACCGGCCCCGCGCACCGCCGGTGGAACCCCGTCGAACTCGCCGCACGGTGCACGGCCGCCTTCCACGCGTGGTGGGCACGGCGCCACGGCCACGCACCGCCGGCGCGCGATACCGGCGGTGCCCTGCCTCCCTCCGCCGTGGCCGGGGGCAGCGTGCTGTGGCGGATGCGGACGACGGTCAGGGACGAACCGGGCGCGCTGGCCATGCTCTGCACGGCGCTGGCCGAGCGGCGGGTCGACATCCTGAGCCTGCAGACGCACCCGCTGGGCGAGGACACCGTCGACGAGTTCCTGCTGCGGGCACCGGAGGGAACGGACCTCGTCGCGGCCGTGTCGCTCGCCGGGGGTTCGGACACCTGGACCGAGCGGGCCGACACCCATGACCTGGTGGACGCGCCGACCCGGATCCTGGGGCTGGCCGCCCGCACCGCACAGGACGCGGCCGAACTTCCTCTCGCGCTGCGCCAGTTGCTGGGCCGGTGCACGATCCACTCCAGGCCCGCCACGTCCATGGGCGGCCGGCGGATGCCCGGGACCGTGCCCGAGGAGGGCTGCCTGGAGGACACCGTGATCCGGCTGCGCGCCCCGGAGGGCGGGGTGATCACCGTGGAGCGGCCGTATCTGCCCTTCACGCCCACCGAGTTCGCCCGCGCCCGCGCTCTGGTGGAGCTGGACGCCCGGCTCGGTCCGCGGATCCCGCGCGGACGTGACGTCCTCACGCTGCCGGAGGGCAGTGCCATCTCCGTGCGCCGCGCGGACACCGGCGATCTGGCGGCCGCGCGGGCGATGCACGAGCGGTGCTCCACCGAGACCCTGCGGATGCGGTACCACGGGCCGGTCGGCGACGCGGACCGCTATCTGAACCACCTGCTCAGCCCGCGCTTCGGCCGCACGCTCGCCGCGCAGACCGCCTCGGGCCGCATCGTCGGCCTCGGCCATCTGCTCTGGGACGGCGACGAGACCGAGGTGGCGCTGGTCGTGGAGGACGCCTGGCAGCGCCGGGGCATCGGCGCCGAGCTGCTCACCCGGCTGGTGGCGATGGCGGCCGAGGACGGCTGCGCCCAGGTGTACGCCGTGACGCAGGCGTCCAACACCGGCATGGTCGCCGCGATGCGCGGCCTGGGACTGCCGCTCGACTACCAGATCGAGGAGGGCACGCTGGTCGTCACGGCCCGCCTGGACGCCGTGGCGGACCGCCGCGCGAAGGAGGAGCGGGAGCACGGCGAGCGGATCGGCCGGTCGTAGCCCGTCGCGCGGACACGCGGCGCCGGCACGGCGCCCGAGCACGAAGCCACGGCCACCGCGCGGCCACGGGGCGACGGCCACAACGCGCCGGCCGGCGCACGGCGAGCGCGTGAACACGGGGTTCCGGCCGCCGCACGGGCACACGGGGAAGGGCCCGGCGGATCACACCGCCGGGCCGTTCCCCGTGTGTCCGGCCTCAGCCCCGGGCCGGCGCCTCCGCCGGTACGGGTGTCCCGACCCGCTCCCCCAGGGCCGCGTCCAGGTCGGCCCACAGGTCCTCGACGTCCTCCAGGCCGACCGAGAGCCGCAGCAGCCGGTCACTGACACCCGCGTCCCTGCGGTCGTCGGCGTCGACGATGCGGTGGCTGATGGACGCGGGGTGCTGGATGAGGGAGTCCACACTGCCGAGGCTCACCGCCGGGGTGACCAGCCGTACGCCGGCGATCACCTCGTGCGGGTCCCCGTGCACCTCGAAGGAGACCATCGCCCCGCCGATGCTCGGGTAGTGCACCCGGGCCACGCGCGGATCGGCGGCGAGCCGGCCGACGAGTTCGGCGGCACCCGCGGACGCGGCCCGCACCCGTACCGGCAGGGTCGACAGGCCGCGCAGCAGCAGGTAGCCGGCCAGCGGGTGCAGTACACCGCCCGTGGCGAACCGCACCTGGCGCAGCCGCCCGGCGAACTCCTCGTCGCAGGCCACCACGCCCGCCAGCACGTCCCCGTGGCCGCCGAGGTACTTGGTGGCGCTGTGCAGCACCAGCCGCGCCCCGTGCTCGGCCGGGCGCTGGAGGACCGGCGTGGCGAAGGTGTTGTCGACGAGCAGTGGCACGGAGCCACAGGCGTGGGCGACGGCCCGCAGGTCGATCTCGGCGAGCGTGGGGTTGGCCGGGGTCTCCACGAGCACCAGGCCGGTGTCGGGGCGCAGCGCGTCGGCGACGCCGGCCGGATCGGTCCAGGTGACCTCGGAGCCGAGCAGTCCGGCGGTCAGCAGATGGTCGCTGCACCCGTACAGGGGGCGTACGGCGACGACGTGCCGCAGTCCCATCGAGCCGCGGACCAGCAGGACGGCGCTGAGGGCGGCCATGCCGCTGGCGAACGCGACCGCCGACTCGGTGCCCTCCAGCCGGGCCAGGGCGGTCTCGAAGCGGGCGACGGTCGGGTTGCCGAGCCGCCCGTAGACGGGCGGGCCCTCCGGTTCGGCGCCGGTAGTGGCGAAGGCGTCGATGCGGGCCGCCTCGGCGCGGCTGTCGTACGAGGGATAGGTGGTCGACAGGTCGATCGGCGGGGCGTGCAGTCCCAGTCCGGCGAGGTCGTCGCGGCCTGCGTGCACGGCCTCGGTGGCGAGTGCTCGTGTGGTGCGTCGCGTGTCCATGCCCAAGTCCATGGACGGAAGGGTGAACACCGAACGGGCTGTTCGCGTCGGACACCGTGCTACGTTCGGTCGATGGCCGAATCTGTCGTACTGGATCCGGTGGACCTTCATCTGCTGCGGCTGTTGCAGAACGACGCCCGGACGACGTACCGGGATCTCGCCGCGCAGGTCGGGGTCGCGCCGTCGACCTGTCTGGACCGGGTGACCCGGCTGCGCCGTTCCGGCGTGATCCTCGGGCACCGGCTGAAACTGGACCCCGCCAAGCTGGGCAGGGGTCTGCAGGCGCTGCTGTCGGTGCAGGTCAGACCGCATCGGCGGGAGCTGGTGGGACCCTTCGTGGAGCGGATCCGGGCACTGCCGGAGTCGCTGACCGTGTTCCATCTGACCGGCCCGGACGACTATCTGGTGCATGTCGCGGTCGCTGACATGACGGATCTGCAACGGCTGGTGCTCGACGAGTTCACGTCCCGGCGGGAGGTGGCCCGCGTGGAGACCCGGCTGATCTTCCAGCAGTGGGACTGCGGCCCGATGCTGCCGTCTTCGCCCACAGCTCAAACGGGATGACGGGCAACGGGCCGCGTACCAGGATGGTCCGCATGTCTCAGACCCACAGCGCGCTTCCCCGTCAGGTCGCCGACACCTACGTCGACGAGCTCATCGCCCTCGACCCGGTCACCGGAACGTTCCTCGGAGTGAAGGCGAGCTCCTCCCGCCTGCCCGACCTCTCGCCCGCCGGACAGGAGGCGCTCGCCGAGCTCCGGCGGGCCACGCTCGTGCGGCTCGACGAGGCCGAGCGACAGCCGGGCGCGGACAGCGACATCGAGCGCCGCTGCGCCCGACTGCTGCGCGAGCGGCTCACCGCCGAGCTGGCCGTGCACGAGGCCGACGAGGGTCTGCGCGCGGTCGGCAACCTGGGCACGGTCGCGCATTCGGTGCGCGAGGTGTTCACCGTGACGCCGGCGGAGACGGAGGAGGACTGGGCGGCGCTCGCCGAGCGGCTGCGCGCGGTGCCGGCCGCACTGGCGGGCTACCGGGAGTCCCTCGCGCTGGGCCTGGAGCGCAGGCTGTACGCGGCTCCGCGCCCGACGGAGACGTTCGTCGGGCAGCTCACCGAGTGGGCGGACACCGGCGAGGGCCGCGGCTGGTTCGAGGACTTCGCCGCCGCGGGACCGGACGCGCTGCGCACGGAGCTGGACGAGGGCGCCCGCGCGGCGACCGCGGCCGTCGTGGAGCTGCGGGACTGGATGCGCGACGTGTACGCGCCGGCAATCGAGGGCGCCCCGAACACCGTGGGCCGGGAGCGCTACGCCCGTTGGTCCCGCTACTACAACGGCACCGATCTCGACCTGGACGAGGCGTACGCGTACGGCTGGTCCGAGTACCACCGGCTGCTCGGCGAGATGAAGAAGGAGGCCGAGAAGGTCCTGCCCGGCGCCGGGACGCCGTGGGTGGCGCTGGCGCACCTGGACGAGCACGGCCGGCACATCGAGGGCGTGGACGAGGTCCGCGCGTGGCTGCAGGGCGTGATGGACCGGGCGATCGAGTCCCTGGACGGCACGCACTTCGACCTCGCCGAGCGGGTACGGAAGGTGGAGTCGCGGATCGCCCCCGCGGGCAGCGCGGCGGCGCCGTACTACACGCCCCCGTCGGAGGACTTCTCCCGGCCGGGCTGCACCTGGCTGCCCACGATGGGCCTGACCCGCTTCCCGGTCTACGACCTGGTCTCCACCTGGTACCACGAGGGCGTCCCCGGCCATCACCTCCAGCTGGCGCAGTGGGTGCACGTGGCCGAGGACCTCTCCCGCTACCAGGCCTCCGTCGGTATGGTCAGCGCCAACGCCGAGGGGTGGGCGCTGTACGCGGAGCGGCTGATGGACGAGCTGGGTTTCCTCACGGACGCCGAGGAGCGGCTGGGCTACCTGGACGCGCAGATGATGCGGGCGGCCCGGGTCGTCGTCGACATCGGCATGCACCTGGAGCTGGAGATCCCGGCGGACTCGCCGTTCCACCCGGGTGAGCGCTGGACGCCGGAGCTGGCCGAGGAGTTCTTCGGGGCGCACAGCAGCCGTCCGGCGGACTTCGTGGAAAGCGAGCTGACCCGCTATCTGACGATTCCGGGCCAGGCGATCGGCTACAAGCTCGGCGAGCGGGCGTGGCTGCTGGGCCGGGAGAACGCCCGCGAGCGGCACGGCGACGCCTTCGACCTCAAGGCGTGGCACATGGCGGCGCTGTCCCAGGGTTCGCTGGGCCTGGACGACCTGGTGGACGAGCTGTCGGCGCTGTGAGCCGGGCCGGCGCCGTCAGCGCCGGAAGCCGCCCTCGGAATCGATGACCTGTCCGGTGATCCAGTCCGCCTCGTCCGTGGCCAGCCACGCGATGAGGCGGGCGGGGTCGTCGGGCATGCCCCAGCGGCCGGCGGGGAAGAGGGCCGCGATGGCGTCGTAGGTGTCGCCGGTCAGGTAGTCCGTGTCCACGGGGCCGGGGTTGACGGTGTTCACGGTGACCGCGTGCTCGGCCAGGGCGGTCGCCAGGGAGCGGGTGACCGAGGCGAGTGCGCCCTTCTGGACGGCGTAGGCGATCTCGCCCGGCATACCGCCGGCGATGTCCTGCCCGGAGGTCATCATCACCACGCGCCCGCCCGGGGTGCGCGGGGGCAGGGCGGCGCGGTGCCGGGCGTGGGCCTGGACGAGCAGCAGCACCGAGCGGGCGTCGACGGCCCAGTGCGCGTCGAGCATGGCGGCGTCGACGGTGTCGAGATCGCCGTCGGAGCCGCTGAGGGCGTGGTTGGCCACGAGGATGTCGAGCCGTCCGCCGAGCGCCTCGGCTGCCCGGGCGTGCAGTTCGGCGGGGGCCGCGGGGTCGGTGAGGTCGCCGGGGCCGGCGAGCACGTGGGCGTCGGGGTCGCCGAGGGCGTCGCGCACGGAGGCGGTCACGTCCTCGATCCGGTCGGCGCCCCAGGGCATGGCGGCGTCGTGCGGCACGTGATGGTGCAGGTAGACACTCGCCCCGTGGGCGACGAGACGCCGGGCCACGGCATGACCGATGCCACCACGCCGACTGGCCCCGGTGACCAGTGCGGTCCGGCCCCGCAGCGGCAGGGGGTCACGGCGGAGCGCTTCGGGTGCTGGGTGCGGGAGCTTGGGCATGGTCATCCATGATGCAGGGCCGGGCGGGCCGGCGCACGCGCATACCGGCCGCGACACCCGCCCGCGCGGCCACCGCTCCGATCCCGGCCGAGGCCGGCGGGTCGCCCTCCGGCCCCCGGTGGCGGGCGCGACCGCCGTGGCGGTGGGCGGGTCAGGGCAGCGGTCGGACCCGGACGAGGACCAGCCAGGTTTCCGGGCCCGGCCGGACCCGGGCCGCGCGGACCGCGTAACGGCCCGGAGTGAGCATGAGGCTCACATGGTCGGTGCCCGTGGAGTCACTGCCGGGCCAGGCCGCGTCGAACAGGACGACCGTGCCGGGCACCTTCCAGTGCACCTCGGGCTGCCACCGCGCGGTGCGCAGCGCCGCCGGGACGCTCGCCAGGAGTTCCGCCTCGGAGTCACCGGCGAGCCGGCGGACGAGGGTGTCGTGCTCGGGCAGGAAGGCGGTCGCGGCGGGCTCGTCGCCCAGGACCAGGGCCGCCGCGTCGCCGACCGGGAGGAGTCCGACGAGTTCGTCCACCTCGCAGGCCCGGTCGTAGTCCGAGGCCGTCTCCTCGCCGTCGGCGCCGGTCCAGAACGGCAGCACCGTCTCCGGCACCGCGATGAGGGGCCCGCCGCCCGACTCCACCCACTCGACCGTGCCCGGCTCCGCGTATCGCACCATGCGCAGAACCTACCGGGTCGACTCCCGTACCGGAGCCGGGGCTTCAGCATCCGCAGTCGTCGGCTCCCGCGGGTGCCGTCAGCGGGTCGGGGACACGGCGATCGCGGCCCTGCCAGGTGTCGAACTCGAAACCCTCACGCGCCCAGTACTCGAATCCGCCGAGCATCTCCTTGACCCGGTAGCCCAGTTCGGCGAGGGCGAGCGCGGCGCGGGTGGCGCCGTTGCAGCCGGGGCCCCAGCAGTACGTCACGACCGGAACCGACGGATCCAGGAGCTCCGCGGCCTGCTCGGGGACGAGCGCGGTGGGAAGGTGCACCGCGCCGGGGACGCGGCCCTGTTCCCAGGCCTCGGTGGAACGGGAGTCCACCAGGACGAACCCGGGGTCGCCGCCGGCCGCGAGCGCGGCGGCCACGTCGGAGACATCGGCGTGGAAGGCGAGGCTCGCGCGGAAGTGGGCGGCGGCCTCGGCCGGGGAGGCGGGGGCGACGCGCAGGACGGGGTTCACGGCGGTGGTGGTCATGGGAGAGAAGCTACGGCCGCGAGATCCGGTTCTGAAGCGGAGAACCTCGGCCTTTGCCTTGATCTGCCGGGGATTCCCTGCTATTTCTCAGGAATGACCGCGTATTCCCCGGATGCCACCGACTGGCGCATTCTCGACGTCCTCCAGCGGGAGGGACGGGCCGGTTTCGCCGAACTCGCCCGTGCCGTCTCGATGTCCGCGAGCGCGGTCACCGAAAGAGTGCGCCGCATGGAGGAGGCCGGGGTCATCCGGGGTTACACGGCGGTGGTGGACCCGGAGCGGATCGGGCTGCCGATCCTGGCCTTCGTACGGCTGCGCCACCCGACCGGCAACTACAAGCCCTTCCACGATCTCGTGGCGGTGACGCCCGAGATCCTGGAGGCGCACCATGTGACGGGCGAGGACTGTTTCGTCATCAAGGTCGCCGCCCGTTCGATGCGGCATCTGGAGGAGGTGGCGGGGCGCATCGGCGCACTCGGTTCGGTGACCACGAGCGTCGTCTACTCCTCGCCGCTGCCGCGCCGCGCGCTGGGGCGGTGAGCCGGCCTCAGCGGGTCCCCCGCCGGCGCAGCTCCGAACCCGACCTCCCCTTCACGACCTCCAGTTGGGCGTGTATCCGCCGTCGCAGATCGGCGACGTGACTGACGATGCCCACGCTGCGGTCGCGTTCGCGCAGGGAGTCCAGGACGTCCAGGACCTCGTCGAGGGTCTGGTCGTCGAGGCTGCCGAAGCCCTCGTCGATGAAGAGGGTGTCCAGCCGGACCCCGCCCGCCTCGTCGGTGACGACGTCCGCGAGACCGAGCGCGAGGGCGAGCGAGGCGAAGAAGGTCTCGCCGCCCGAGAGGGTCGCGGTGTCCCGCTCCCGTCCGGTCCAGGCGTCGACGACATGCAGTCCGAGTCCGCTGCGTCCCCGGCCGGTGCGGTCGTCGGAGTGGACGAGGGTGTACCGGCCGGACGACATGCGCTGCAGCCGTACGGTCGCGGCGGCGGCGACCTGTTCCAGGCGGGCCGCGAGGACGTACGACTCCAGGCGCATCCTGCGCTCGTTGTCCGCCGAGGTGCCCGCGGTGAGTCCGGCCATGCGGGCCACCCGGTCGTACTCCTCGCGCAGTGGTCCCAGCCTCCGTACCGAGGTGGCGGCCCGTGCGGAGAGCCGGTCGAGTTCGGCGCAGCGCCGGGCGGCGGCGTCCCGCGCGGAGACCGCCTCGCGCACCCTGCGGTCCGCGTCCTCGGCGGCCCGCCGCGCCGGGGCGAGGTCGGCGGGCGGCTGCTGTGCGGCGGCCGCGGTCTCCGGTTCGGCGAGGACGGCCCGTACGGCGGCTTCCTCGTGTTGCCAGGCGTCCAGGCTCCGCTGGAGTTCGCGGTGGGCGGCGTCGTCGAGGAGGGCTTCGGCGGCGGCCCCCGGGGTGTCGAATCCCGCACGGAAGGCGGCGTCGGCGAGCCGGGCGTCGGCCTCCTTGAGCCGCTGGGCCGCGTCCGCGGCGGTGCGGGCGGCGTCGGCGGCGTCCGTGAGCCGTGCGACGCTCCGCTCCAGCTGCGCGGCGCGCGCGGTCACACTGGTGGCGTCCCCCCGCGCCTGCGTCAACTCCTCCTCCAGCGCGGCGTGTTCCCGGTCCAGCCGCTCGCGGCGGCCCACGCGGGAGGCGGCCCGGACGGCCGCCTCCCGCTGGGCGGTGATCCGCAGCTCGTGCTCCTGCTCGGCGCGGCGCAGCCGCTCCTGCTCGGCGTGCAGTACGGAGGCGGCGTCCCGGGCCTGTGCGTACTGCTGCTCCAACTCTTCGGCTGCGCGGAAGAGTTGCTCGGTGGCGGTGTCCCCGGCCTCCGCGCTCGCGGCGGCCAGCGCTTCCCGGACGGCGCCGAGCCGCTGCTCGGCCTCCGCGCGGTGGTCGTCGGCGCGCTGGTGGTCGGCGAGGGCGCGTTCCTCCGTCTCGCGGTCGACGTGCCCGTCGACCTTGCGGGCGGGTGCGGGGTGTTCGGTGGCGCCGCACACCGCGCAGGGTTCGCCGTCGGTGAGGCCGCCGGCCAGTTCGGCGGCGATGCCGTTCAGGCGCTGTTCCTTGAGGTCGAGCCAGTGCTGCCTCGCCGCGAGCGCCCGTTCCCGGGCGGCGCGGGCCTGTTCCTCGGCCGTCTCCGTTTCCCCGGCCAGCCGGTCGCGCAGCCGCGCGGCGTCCAGCCGCTGCCGCGCGGGAGCGCGCTGCACGTCGAGTTCACCGGCCCGCGACGCGGCCTGCTGCGCGGACTCGATGCGACTCTGCAGACCGGTTCGGGTCTCCTCCCAGTCCGCGAGCCAGGTCTCCGCGTCCTCCCGCACCTCCTCGTCGGCATGTTCCTGGCGGTCCAGGTCGGCGCGCTCGCCGAGGAGTTCCGTCAGCCGCCGCTCGGCGCGACGGGCCGACTCCAGCCCGCCCAGTTCCTCGGCGGCCCGGCGGGCGGCGACCGCGAGCCCGGCCGCTCCCGCGTCCGCGAGGGACGCCGGGAGCAGGGCCCGCGCGCGCAGCTCGGCACCGGCCGCCCGTCCGTGCCCGGCCTCGGCGGAGTCCCGCAGGTCCAGGGCCGGGGCGACGGTCTCGGCCCTGCGGGCCCGCTCCATGCGGGCCCGCTCCTCGCGGTGGGCGCCGGAGCGCTCCTGAAGCCGGGCCGCCCGCTCCCGTGCCTCGGCGAAGCGCCGTTGCAGCCGGTCCCGTTCGCGTACGACGTCCAGGACCCGGTCGGCGTCGGCGAGGGCGGACTCGGCGGTGGCGAGGCGGCAGCGGGCGGCCGTGAGCTGCTCCCGCGCGGTGCTGCGGGCGACGGCGGCCGCGCCCAGCACGGCCTCGGCCAGTCCCGGTTCGCCGGGCGTCAGCCCGGGCAGCTCCATGGAGTCGCCCGCGGCCTGCTGCATCCGGTGCGCGTCGGCGAGCAGGTCGGCGTCACCGTCCCGCACCCGCGACTCGACGGCCCGCCGGCGCTCGGCAAGGCGCTTCTCCACGTCGGCGAAGCGGCGGGTGTCGAAGAGACGGCCCAGCAGCTTGCCGCGGGCCTCGGCGTCGGCACGCAGGAAGCGGGCGAAGTCGCCCTGGGGCAGCAGCACGACCTGGCAGAACTGCTCCCGGCTCATACCGAGGAGCTGGGTGATCTCCTCGCCGATCTCCTGGTGCGAGCGACTGAGGTCCTTCCAGGTGCCCGAGGCGGCGTCGCGTTCGCGCAGCCAGGTCTGGGCCTTGTCCAGGGTGGTGCCGGTGCCGCGCTTCTTCGGACGCTCCCAGGGCGGCTGCCTGGTGATCTCCAGCCGGCGTCCGGCGACGGTGAGTTCGAGGGTGACCTCGGTGCGGATGCCCACAGCGGCGTGATCGCTGCGCAGGGTCATGCCCTGACCGCTCTGCCGGGTCCCGGGGACGGAGCCGTACAGCGCGTAGCAGACGGCGTCCAGGACGGAGGTCTTGCCGGCGCCGGTGGGGCCGTGCAGCAGGAAGAGCCCCGCGGCGGACAGCTCACCGAAGTCGACGCTCTGGGTGCTCCCGAAGGGCCCGAAGGCCGTCATGTCCAGCCGGTGCAGCCTCATCGCGCCACCTCCCGTACCGCGTCGTCCGCGCGGACCGCGTCGAAGGCGTCCCGCAGGACCGCCCGTTCGTGTGCGTCGGGGCCTGCGCCGCGCACGTGGGTGACGAAGTCCTCGGCGATCTGCTGGTCGTCGCGTCCGGCGAGACGGCGGGCGTAGGAGACCTCGGGGTCGTCCGCCGCCCGGTCCGGGTCGAAGACGAGGCTGAGGATGTGCGGGAAGCGCTCGGTGAGCCGGGCCATGGGGTCGGCCGGGCGGACCGGGTCGGTGAGCGTCGCCTCGACCCACGCCTCCGCGTGCCGTGTCAGCGCGGGGTCGGCGAGCAGTTCCTCCAGGGCGCCGCGGATCCGGGCCAGCGCGCGCGGTACCGGGCAGTCCACGCGCTCGGCGGTGACCGCCCCGTC
This sequence comes from Streptomyces sp. NPDC020731, assembly GCF_044334705.1. Classification (NCBI taxonomy): domain Bacteria; kingdom Bacillati; phylum Actinomycetota; class Actinomycetes; order Kitasatosporales; family Streptomycetaceae; genus Streptomyces; species Streptomyces sp. NPDC020731. The sequence continues at coordinate 72,190 of NZ_JBIRTN010000026.1, read as the reverse complement.
GGCGGCCAGGTCGATGAGCCACACGCTCTTGCGGTGCGCGGCCTCGGAGAAGGAGTACGGCAGCGGGGAGCCGGAGTAGCGCACCCGCTCGGTGAGGGTCTGGCAGCCGTGCAGGTGCCCCAGCGCCACGTAGTCGACGCCGTCGAACACCCCGGCGGGCACGGCGGCCACCCCGCCGACGGTGATGTCCCGCTCGCTGTCGCTGGGTTCGCCGCCGGTGACGAAGGCGTGCGCGAGGACGACCGAGCGGGTGCCGGGCGCGCGGGCGGCGAGGTCCGCGCGGACCCGGTCCATGGCGGCGGCGAGCACCGTCCCGTGGCCGGCCCTCTCCACCCCGAAGGTGTCCTTCACCAGGGCGGGTTCGAGGTACGGCAGCCCGTAGAAGGCGACGTCCCCGTGCCCGTCGGACAGCACCACTGGCGTGCCGCACGCGGACGGTTCGGTCCGCAGGTGGATGCCCGCGCGCTCCATGAGCCCGGCGCCGACGCCCAGGCGGCGGGCCGAGTCGTGGTTGCCGGAGATCATCACCGTCGGCACGCCGAGACCGGCGAGCCGGTGCAGGGCGTCGTCGAACAGCTCGACCGCGGCGAGCGGCGGTACCGCGCGGTCGTACACGTCTCCCGACACGACCACCGCGTCCACCTCGCGCTCACGCACGGTGCTGACGAGGTGACCGATGAACTCGGCCTGGGCACCGAGCATGCCGACCCGGTGGAAGGACCGGCCGAGGTGCCAGTCGGAAGTGTGCAGCAGTCTCATGATCCCCGCAGCGTAGCCGCCGGGGCCGACAGCACGGGCGGTTACTCCCGCATCACCCGTCATGACAGATCACACGAACGTCGGCATGTCGGATTCATTGCCGGTTGCCGCTCTGCCGGAGGCCTTCCTTTCAGGGCAAGATGAGCCGTGTGAGCGGGGACACACACAACGGGGACCGGATCGACTTCCGCAACGGGACGTTCCGGGGCGAGGCGATCGGGAAGAAGGTGGAGCATCATCACCACTACGGCCCCATGCCGCACGTAGAGGACGCGCTTCCGCCGGTTGCCGCCGAGTTCACCGGGCGTGCCGAGGAACTCGACGCGCTGCTGGCGGCACTTGCCCCCGGCCCCGGCGGTCACGCCCCGGTCCCGGTGACCGCGGTGGCCGGGCTGGGCGGCGTGGGCAAGACCGCGCTGGCCGTGCGAGCCGCTCACACGGCACGGGAACGCGGCTGGTTCCCCGGCGGCGCGCTGTTCGTCGACTGCCACGGCTACGACGAGACGCCCGCCGGAGCCGAACAGCTCGTGGAGGCCCTGCTGCGCGCCCTGGGCGTGGCGGCCGCCCATGTGCCGACGACGCTGGACGAACGAGCCGGCCTCTACCGCTCGGTCCTGGCCGAACGGGCCCGCACGAGCGGTGCGGTGCTGATCGTGGTGGACAACGCCTCGCATCCCGGGCAGGTCAGACCGCTGCTGCCCGGCCACAGCGCGCACCGCGTCCTCGTCACCTCCCGCGACACCATGCCGCAGCTGGGTGCCCACCTCCTCCGTCTCGACATCCTCCGGCCCGAGGTGGCCCGCGACGTGCTGGGCGTGGCCCTGCGCACGGCCGCCCCCGCCGACCTCCGCGTCCTGGACGCCCCCGAGGCGACCGGGAACCTGTGCGCCCTGTGCGGGTATCTGCCTCTGGCGCTGCAGATCGCCGCCGCCCTGCTCATCGCCGATCCGGGCAAACCGGTGACGGAACTGGTCACGGAGCTGACCGACTCCGCCACGGTCATCGATCACCTGGACGACGGCGAACGCGGCGTACGGGCCGCGTTCGACCTGTCCTACCGCCGCCTCGGTCCGGGCCCCTCCCGCCTGTTCCGGCTCCTGGCGCTCGCCCCGGGACCGGAGACGAGCGATGAAGCGATCACCATGCTGTACGGGGCCGACGCGCTGCCACGGCCGGAGCTGAACGTGCTGGTCCGCGCCCATCTGGTCGGGCCCGGCAGCGTACGCGGCTACTGGACCATGCACGACCTGGTCCGCGCCTACGCGCTGGACCGCGTGAACCGCGAGGAGTCACTGCGTGCCGAGGGCACCCGGGCACGGGCCCGGCTCCTCGCCCACTACCGGCGGCGCGCCGAGGCGGCCGACCGGCACATGCAGTCCCGTCCCGGCCCCGCCCCCGGTTTCAGCGGCCGAAGGGACGCGCTGAGCTGGCTCGACCACGAGCGCACCGGCCTCATCTCCGCCGCGCTGTGGGCGTCCGACCCCGTCCACGCACGGGCCGCACTGGGACTGGCGCTGAGCCTTCACGGCTATCTCAGCTGGCGGCGGTACTTCGACGACGCCGTGTCCGTCTACCGGTGCGCCGCCGGGGCGGCGCACGCCCTGGGTGACGACCTCGGCGCGGGCCGGGCGTGGAACGCTCTCGGGCTGGCCCTGCGCTACAGCCGCAGGATCGAGGAGGCCGTCGCGGCGCACACGCGGGCCCGCGAGATCCACGCGTCGCGCGGGGACCGGCTCGAAGAGGGAAAGAGCTGGGACATGCTGGGAGTCTCCTTGACCGAAGCGCGCAGATTCGACGAGTCGATCGAGGCCCACGAACGCGCCCGCGAGCTGGTGCACGCGGCCGGCGACCGACAGGTCGAGGCATCGACCTGGAACAACGCCGGCCGTGCCCTGTTCAAGCTGGGCCGCTGCGACGAGTCGGTCGTCGCGCTCACCCGGGCCCGCGACATGTTCCGCGCGGTCGGCGACCGGTTGCACGAGGCCACCGCGACGAACAATCTGGGGCGCTCCTTCCGGGAGACCGGACGCCTCGAGGAAGCCCTGTCGGCGCACACCACCGCTCGCGCGGTCTTCCAGGAGCTGGGCGCCCGGGAGCGTACCGCCACGGCGTGGAACGACTTCGGTGTCGCCCTGTCCGCGCTGGGCCGCCTCGACGAGGCCGTCGACGCCCACCTGCTCGCCGTACGGGAGCAGCAGGAGGTGGGCCATCGGCACGGCCAGGCGATCGCCGCCAACGACCTCGGAGTCGCACTGCGGCGCGCGGGCCGCCGCGACGAGGCCGTCGCGGCCCACCTCCAGGCGCTGTGCCTCTACCGGGAGGTCGCCGACCGCTACGGCGAGGACGAGACGCTGAAGCTCCTCACCGCCGCCGGGCACGGGGAGGAAGAACCGCCGGGGGAAGTGGGGAGCCGATGACGCGGCCGCCGCCACCGGCACGTGCCGCCCCGGCGGCACGACTGGCGAGGACCGGTTCCCTCGTCCTGCTCCAGCCGACCCCACTGTGCAACCTCGACTGCCGCTACTGCTACCTGCCCTCCCGCGGGCTCGCCCGTGTGATGTCCGACGAGGTCGCCGACGCCGTCGCGGGGACCGTCGACTCCTGGTCGGAACACCACCCGGTCACCGTGCTGTGGCACGGCGGCGAGCCGCTCACCACGGGGGTGTCCCGTCTGCGGGAGCTGTTCGACCGGTTTCCTCCGGGCCGTGGGCACCCGGTACGGCACGCCGTGCAGACCAATGCCTCGCTCATCGACGAGGCGTGGTGCCGGCTGTTCACGGAACGGCGGATCGAGGTCTCCGTCAGTGTCGACGGTCCCGGCCCCGGCACCGACCGGGTGGACCGCGCCGGCCGGGAGGCGACGGATCGCGTGCTGCGCGGCATCGAGCTGCTCAAGAAGCACGGCATCGCGTTCGGGGCCGTCGCCGTCGTGTCCGACCCGTCCGCGCGCAGGGCGGCCGAACTGCATCAGTGGTTCGCCGCTCTCGGCTGTCGCGTTCTGGGGGTGAACCTGGTGGAACGCAAGGGCGTGTACGCCGGGACCCTCCACGACGACGAGAACATCGTGGAGTTCTGGGCCGCGCTGGCCGCTCGCGGGCGCGCCGACCGGCGTATGGCGCTGCGGGACCTGGAGCACGCCTGGCGGTATGTCAGGGCGGAGCTGGCCGGTGTGGCCGGACGGTGGGCCGGCCTGCCGGCCGATCCGCTTCCCATGGTCACCTGGGACGGGCAGGTGGTGCCGCTCAGCCCGGACCTCGCCGGCTTCTTCTCCGCGCGCCACGGCCGGTTCACCGTCGGCGATGTGCGGGAACTGGGGCTGGCCGGCTGCCTGGCCCGTGCCGAGGAGGCCCCATGGGTCGCCGAAGCCCTGGCCGGGGTCGACGCCTGTCACGCCGTGTGCGACCTGTTCGCCTACTGCCGTGGCGGGCAGGCCGCCAACAAGTACTTCGAGACGGGCCGGCTGGACGCGACCGAGACCCTCTTCTGCCGCAATGGCAGAAAACTCCTGATGGAAGGACTGATACGCGATGCGGAACGAACCGCCGGAAGAGCCCACTGTTGAGGTCCGCATGCGGTCCCTCGGTGCGGAGCTGTTCCCCCTGCCGGACGCCGAAGTCTGCGAGGACTGCGCAGACGCCCCGTGCACGCACGCCATGACCCTCTATTCGGGCGGCTCCGACCCCAGCCCGCTGCACGAGCCCGCCCCGTGAGTCCCCTCAGGCGTCCCCGTACGCCTCCCCGCCCAGCTCGAACCCGGCCGTCCCGGCGGTCGCGTCGGCGAGCCACGCGCGGAAGGCGGCCACGTCGGCGTCCGGGAGGCCGATCTCGATCGAGACCTCCTCGCCGTAGCGCACGTCCCGCACCTCGCGTCCGGTGGCGCGCAGGTCGTTCTGGACCTTGCCGGCCCGCTGGTGGCCGACGGTCACCGTGGCCAGCCGGAAGCGGCGCCGGGTGATCGTGCCGAGGGTGTCCAGTGCCTCTCCGACGGCGCCGCCGTACGCGCGGATGAGGCCGCCGGCGCCGAGCTTGACGCCGCCGTAGTAGCGGGTGACGACGGCGACGACGTACCGCGTGTCGCGGCGGAGCAGCATCTGGAGCATGGGGACACCGGCCGTGCCGCCGGGTTCGCCGTCGTCGCCGGCCTTCTGGGTGGAGGCGTCGGCGCCGATGACGTAGGCGAAGCAGTTGTGGGTGGCGTCGGCGTGCTCCTTGCGGACGGCGGCGATGAAGTCCTGCGCATCCTGCTCGGTGGCCGCCGGGGCGAGGGCGCACAGGAAGCGGGAGCGGTTGACCTCGGTCTCGTGCACACCCGCGCGGGCGACGGTGCGGTACTCGTCCTGCATCGCACCAGCCTATGTGCCTTCGCGCGGGAGGGTCGTCCCGGCTACCCCCGCCCGCCCCGGGGCACCGTCATCGCCGTCAGCAGGGCGGCACCGGGGGCGAGGTCCCGCCATGCGGCGCCGCGCCAGGACAGTACGGCGATCGCGGAGGTGGGGAACTTGACGCGGACGCGGTCCAGGGTGTCGTCCAGGCCGTCACCGGCCAGGGTCAGGACGAGGTCCTCCAGTCCCGGGTTGTGTCCGATCAGCAGCAGCGTCTCGACCTCGGCCGGTGTCTCGCGCACCACGTCCAGCAGCGCGGGGATGTCGGCGTGGTAGAGGCGGGGGTCGTGGCGGACCGGCGGGGGTGTGCCCCACTGCGCGGCGGCCAGTTCCCAGGTGCGGCGGGCCCGGACGGCGGTGGAGCACAGCGCGAGGCCGGGCAGGCAGTCGGCCTCGGCGAGCGCGCGTCCGGCGGCGGGGGCGTCCCGGCGGCCGCGCGGATCGAGGGGACGCTCGTGGTCGGTGACGCCCTCCGGCCGGGCGGACTTGGCGTGGCGCAGGACGACCAGGCGGCGCAGCGGTCCCCGCCCGGCGCGCTCGATCACGCCGGGGCTCCCAGGTCGCGGGTGAGGTCGAGGCCGAGCAGCCGGTCGGCGTAGGCGTACGCCTCGAAGCGGGCGCCGTCCGCCAGGTCCGGGGCCGTCTCCACCGCGCGGAGGACGCCCAGCACGCCGGCCGTGTCCAGATCGTCCTCCCACGCGGTGCGCAGACCGGCACGCACCGCGTCGGGGATCGGCCGCGAGGGCCGTCGCGCCCAGTCGGCGACCGCGCGGCGCCAGCGGTCGAGGATGTCGGCGGCGTCGCCCAGGGCGGCCGGGCCGACCGTCACGGGCTCGTTCCTGGGACGGGTGAGCAGGGCCAGCCGCAGGGCGGCGGGGTCGGCGCCGCCCGCTGGGCCCGGTGCCTCCCCGTGCACGGGGGCCACGGCGACGCGTACCCCGTCGTCGGGTGTCGCGCCGCCCTCGCTCACCACGTGCAGCACCTGGGCCTCGCCCAGGCCGGTGCCGGCGTCCCCGCCGTACTCGAAGGGGCGGACCCCGAGGGCCGCGCCCGCCGCGCGCAGTTCCGCCTGCCGCCGTCCGCCGGTGAGCAGCGCCCAGACCGGCGTGCCGCCGAGTTCCAGGGCACGTACGAGCAGGTCGGCGACGAGCAGCACACGCAGGTTCGTCGGGCCGGGCCCCTGTGGGTGGGCCTCGACCCTGGTCAGGCCCCGCCGGGCGGGGGCGGCGTCCACGGGTTCGCCGGTTCGGGCGTCGGTGATGCGCAGCACGAGGCGAGCGTAGGCGCGCGAGCGGGCGTACGCAGGTATCCGGGCCGCTTTTCGGGTCACCGTGTGCGGTTCCCGGCGCCGGGCGGCCCGGTGGCCGGTACAGTCCACCGCCTACCCGGGGCGAGTGGCCCCTGCCGGGAATCACCACGCGTCCCGCTTCGTTGTGCGGGACGACAGCTCTTTCACGACCCCCGGGAGGCCGACGGTGTACGGCGACGAGGCAACGGTCCGCAAGATCCTCACCGGACTCGGTGACACCTGGGCCGTGGTGGGCCTGTCGTCGAACCGGCAGCGCGCGGCGTACGGCGTGGCCCAGGTGCTCCAGCGGTTCGGCAAGCGCGTGGTACCGGTGCATCCGAAGGCCGAGACCGTGCACGGCGAGCAGGGCTACGCCTCCCTCGCGGACATCCCCTTCGAGGTGGACGTCGTGGATGTGTTCGTCAACAGTGACCTGGCCGGGGCCGTCGCGGACGAGGCGGTGGCCAAGGGCGCCGAGGCGGTGTGGTTCCAGCTCGACGTCATCGACGAGGCGGCCTACGAGCGGACCCGCGCGGCGGGCCTGGAGATGGTGATGGACCGCTGCCCGGCGATCGAGATACCCCGGCTCGGCTAGGGGTGTCGTTGGATCAGGCCGGCTTCGGGCGACGGCGCCTCACAGCCGAGCCGGGCGGGGTCCGGTGGGTGCGGCCGCAAGGCGGAGGAGGGAGTCGGCGCGGAGCGTCGAGGACCGACGGCAACGCCGCGGATGTGCGTGCCGGACCCCGCGACCCCGGCAAGATCCAAACGACATCTCCCAGGGCCTGTCACCGAGGGGCCGCGCCGCCATAATGGCGCGATGAGCCAGAGCTCCCCCCACCTCGACTCACCTTTCCCGCAGCGCTTTCCGGTCGTCGTCGTGGGTGCCGGACCCGCCGGGCTCACCGTCGGCAACATCGTGCGGGCGGCCGGCCTGGAGTGTCTGGTCCTGGAGACCGGGACCCGGGAGTTCATCGAGCGGCGGCCGCGGGCCGGGGTGATCGAGGAGTGGGCGGTACGCGGTCTGGAGCGACGGGGTCTCGCGCGGAACCTGCTGGAGCGGGCCGGGCTGCACACCGCGTGCGAGTTCCGGTTCGACGGGGAGCGGTACCGCTTCTCGTATCAGGAGCTGACGGGCAGTCACCACTGGGTGTATCCGCAGCCGTTGCTGGTGACCGACCTGGTGCGGGAGTACGCGGACGTGCGGGGCGGGGACATCCGGTTCGGCGTGCGGGACGTGCGGCTGCACGACCTGGACGGTGACCGTCCGTCGGTGTCGTACGTCTGCCCGGAGACCGGCCGGCGGGAGGTCGTCGCCTGCGACTTCGTCGCGGGCTGCGACGGAGCCCGCGGGGTGACCAGGGCCTCCCTCGCTCCGGAGCGGGCCAGGGTGGTACGGCACGACTACGGCATCGGCTGGCTGGCCCTGCTCGCCGAGGCGCCGCCGTCCGCCGACTGCGTCCTGTTCGGCTGCCATCCGGACGGCTTCGCCGGTCAGATGCCCCGCAGCCCCGAGGTGACCCGCTACTACCTCCAGTGCCCGCCCGGCGACGACCCGGACAACTGGCCGCACGAGCGCGTCTGGGCGGAGCTGCGGCGCCGGCTCGGGGCGGCCGGAGCGGCCCCGCCTGCCGAGGGGCGGCTGATCGAGAAGCGCGTGCTGGACATGCACGACTACGTCACCGAGCCGATGGCGTCCGGCCGGCTCTTCCTGGCCGGGGACGCGGCACACCTGGTCGCGCCGATCGCCGCCAAGGGCATGAACCTCGCCCTGCATGACGCGTTCCTGCTCGGCGACGCGCTGGTCGCCCGTCTCACCGGGGACGGCGGCAGCGGGCTGACCGGCTACTCCGGGGCCTGTCTGCGGCGCGTGTGGGACTACCAGGAGTTCTCGCAGTGGCTGTCCGAGCTGTACCACGGCACCGCGGCGGGGGACCCGTTCCGCGCGGGCACCACGCTCGCGCGGCTGCGCCGCCTGTTCTCCTCCCCCACCGCCGCTGCCGCCTTCGCGGAGCAGTACCTGGGCACGGCGGCCCGGTACTGAGGCCGCTGCCCCGTCAGTCGTGCGGGGGCCGGTCGCCGATCCGGTGGTCGGCCACGTTCAGCGCCTCGTCCACCAGCCGCCGCAGATGGCCGTCGCGCAGGCAGTAGATCACCCGGCGGCCCTCCTTGCGGGTGCCCACAAGACCCGCGAGCCGCAGTCGCGCCAGGTGCTGGCTGACCGCGGGCCGTGCCGCGCCACAGGCCTCGGTGAGCGTGGTGACATCGGCCTCGCCGCCGGTCAGGGCGTGCAGCAGGGTCAGCCGGGTGCGGTCGCCGAGCAGGGCGAGCAGCTCCGCCGCGAGCGCGAAGTGCTCCTCGCCGGGTGTGCGTGGGTGCGCATCGTGCGCAGGTGATAGGTGCATGCGTGCGCTCATACGCACATAATGAGGTGTGGGCGCCATCGCGTCCACCTCGCGCACCGGAAGGGGACGATCGTGAGCGACCGCCACCACGACCACGAACATGCGCACGAGCACCGGCACGAGCACCACCGGGCTTCGCCGCTGCACCGCCTCACCCACCTCCTCACCCCGCACTCCCACGAGACGGCCGACAAGCTCGACTCCGCACTGGAGTCCTCGGCCCGGGGCATGCGCGCCCTGTGGGTCTCGCTCGCGGTGCTGGGCGTGACGGCGCTGGCGCAGGCGGTCGTGGTGGCCGTGTCGGGCTCGGTGGCGCTGCTCGGTGACACGGTGCACAACGCCGCGGACGCGCTGACCGCCGTACCGCTGGGCATCGCCTTCGTCCTGGGGCGGCGTGCCGCCACCCGTCGCTTCACGTACGGCTACGGGCGGGCCGAGGATCTGGCGGGCATCGCGATCGTGCTGACGATCGCCGCGTCCGCGGCCTTCGCCGGCTGGACGGCGTTCGACCGGCTCCTGGACCCGCGCCCCGTCGAGCACGTCCCGGTGGTCGCCGTCGCGGCGCTGGTCGGGTTCGCGGGCAACGAGTGGGTGGCCCGGTATCGCATCCGGGTCGGAAGGTCCATCGGCTCGGCCGCGCTGGTCGCCGACGGGCTGCACGCCCGTACGGACGGGTTCACCTCACTGGCGGTGCTGCTGGGCGCCGGAGGCGCGGCCCTGGGGTGGCGGTACGCGGACCCGGTGGTCGGGCTGGCGATCACGGCGGCGATCGTCCTGGTGCTGCGGGACGCCGCGCGGGAGGTGTTCCGGCGGGTGATGGACGCCGTCGACCCGGCCCTGGTGGACCGGGCCGAGCGGGCGCTGACGCGGGTTCCGGGTGTGCGTGGGGTGGGTGAGCTGCGGCTGCGCTGGATCGGCCATCGGCTGCGCGCCGAGGTGGCGGTCGTGGTGGACGGCGAGGCGACGGTGCGCGAGGCCCATCGCGTCGCCGTCGAGGCCGAGCACGCGCTGCTGCACGCCGTCCCCCGGCTGACCGCGGCCCTGGTCCACGCCGATCCGGAACCGGTGCCGGGCGCGGCGGACCCGCATCTGCCGCTCGCCCACCACACGGTGAGGTGAGCTCAGGCCGCTCCCAGCCCCTCCAGTACGACCGCTCCGGGCAGTTCCGCGAACGCCTTGCCCGGCACCAGCAGCTTGCCGCGCCGTCGGCCGCTGCCGACGAGCACGTACGGCAGGTCCACGACGGCCGCGTCCACCAGCACCGGCCAGTCGCCGGGCAGTCCGATCGGGGTGATGCCGCCGTACTCCATGCCGGTCTCCCCCGTGGCCGTGTCCATCGGGGCGAAGGACGCCTTGCGGGCGCCGAGATGACGCCGTACGACCCCGTTGACGTCGAGCCGCGTGGTGGACAGGACGACGCACGCGGCGAGCGTGGTCCCGCCGCCGCGCCTGCCCGCCACCACCACGCAGTTCGCCGACCGCTCCAGCAGCTCCCGGCCGTAGTGCTCGACGAAGACGGCGGTGTCCGCCCAGCGCGGGTCGGTGTCGACGTGGAGCAGCCGGTCCGCGGGGACGCTGCCTCTCCAGGCGCGGACGGCGGCGGCGACCGGGGCGGTCAGTTCGTCGAGGCAGTCGGGGGCGGGGGTGACGTGGTCGAAGTCTCCGATGGGTGCGCGCATGGCCGCACCGTAACAGGGGCCTCTCAGTGCACGCGCGGCACCGAGACGGTCATGATCATCTCCATCGGGACGTCACCCCGATTTCCGTACGTGTGCGGTGCGTTGGCCTCGAAGGAGGCACTGGCGCCGGCCGGCACCCGGTGCTCCGCCCCGTCGACGGTGAGGGTCAGCTCCCCGGACGTGACGTGGACGAGTTCGACCGTGCCGGCGGGGTGCGGGTCGGAGTCGCTGCTCTCGCCCGGCATGAGCCGCCAGTCCCACATCTCCAGCGGGCCGGGCGCCTCGGTCCCGGCGAGCAGCCTGCTGTAGCTGCCGCCCTCGGTGTGCCAGAGCCGCACGGCCCGGTCGGCGGGGACGATCCGGACCTGCGGTCCCCGCTCGTAGTCGAGCAGGGTGGGAACGCTGACGCCGAGCGCGTCGCCGATCTTGACGACCGTGCCGATGCTCGGGTTGGTGCGGGCCTGTTCGATCTGGATGAGCATGCCGCGGCTGACACCGGCCCGCGCCGCGAGCGTGTCCAGCGTGAAGCCGCGCTCGGTGCGCCAGCGTTTGACGTTGCGCGCCAGGGACTGGGTCAGCAGGTCGAGGTCCGACACGTTCCGTCCGTTCCGTCCAACAGGTGGGGCGACCGGGGCCCCGTGTCCGGCTGCCGCGGGACGGACCCGATCGTCCATCGCACTGTACTGCGACCGGAATCGGCGCTGCTCACGACCGGGTGAGGACGGTTCAGCCCTCGGGTTCCAGCTCGGCGAGCCGGGTCACGCCCTCCTCGTCCAGCTCCGCGAGCCGCGCGGCGCTCTCCTCGTCCAGTTCCGACAGCGCCCGCAACTGCTCCGGGGTGATGCCCTCCGGGATCGGTACGGGCGCCGGGGTGCGCAGCGGCGGCTGCCAGCCGTCGGCTGGGGTCCAGCGGCGTACGACACGGGCCGGGGCGCCCGCGACCACGGCGTGGTCGGGCACCGCGCCCCGCACCACCGCGCCCGCGGCCACCACCACGTTCCGCCCGATGCGCGCCCCCGGCAGGATCACCGCGCCGGTGCCGATCCAGCAGCCGGTGCCGATCTCCACCGGCTCCATTCGCGGCCACTGCTTGCCGATGGGCTCGTGCGGATCGTCGTAGGAGTGGTTGGTGGAGGTGACGTAGACGTACGGCCCGAAGTAGCAGTCGCTGCCGATGCTGACCGTCGTGTCGGCGATGACATGGCTGCCGCGGCCCAGCACGACCCCGTCGCCGATGCGCAGGATCGGCTCGGGGCCGAGGTCGAGGCCGGGCATCAGGCCGGCGGTGAGGGTGACCTGCTCGCCGACGATGCAGTGCGCGCCGATCCGGATCCAGGGCTCACCGAAGACCGTGCCGAGCGGGAAGGCGAGCCTGGTACCTGTTCCCATCGCCCCGAAGCGGAAGCGGCCGGGGTGCTCGGCGGTCACCGAACCCGTGCGCTGCACCCAGGCCCAGCCCGCGTGGACCGCGCGCTGAGCGAGGCGGCGCGGCCAGGACGAGAACGTGTTCTTGCGCTTCGGCACCCGCTCACCGTAGTCGGCGGGCGGCTCACCGACGGGCCGGTGACCCTGTGATCTTCACCCCACCGGGTTGGCGTACGGTGCGTGATGTCTACGACGTCGTGTGGAGGAGAGGGCGATGACGCACCGCGCGCTGATCACGGGTATCGGAGGCAGGGAGCCGAAGGTGGACGGGGGCGCCTTCGTGGCACCCACGGCCTCGGTGATCGGGGACGTGACGCTGCACGCGGGCGCGAGCGTCTGGTACGGGGCGGTGCTGCGCGGGGACGTGGAGCGGATCTCCGTCGGGGCGGGCAGCAATGTGCAGGACAACTGCACGCTCCATGCCGACCCGGGGTTCCCGGTCGGCGTGGGCGAGCGGGTGTCGATCGGGCACAACGCCGTGGTGCACGGGGCCACTGTCGAGGACGACTGTTTGATCGGCATGGGGGCGACCGTGCTCAACGGCGCCGTGATCGGCGCGGGGTCGCTTGTCGCCGCGCAGGCGCTGGTGCCGCAGGGGATGCGGGTGCCGCCGGGGTCGCTGGTCGCGGGGGTGCCGGCGAAGGTCCGGCGGGAGCTGACGGACGAAGAGCGTCAGGGGCTCACTCTCAACGGCACGATGTACGCGGAGTTGGCGAAGGTCCACCGGGACGAGCACGGGGCCTAGGAGATGTCGTTTGGATCTTGCCGGGGTCGCGGGGTCCGGCACGCACCTCTGCGGCGTTGCCGTCTTGCGGCCGCACGCACCGGACCCCGCCCGGCTCGGCTGTGAGGCGCCGTCGCCTGAAGCCGGCCTGACCCAAACGACACCCCCTAGGGCCGCAGGCGGTCTGCGGGGCGTGGAGGGCTTGTCGCGCCCACGCGGCGGAGCCGCACATCAGCACGGCCCCGCGCCCCTGCCGGGGCGTCCTAGTCAGCGGTGACAACAGGCTCCGGCGTTCGTGGTGCCGCCTTCTTCGCCTTGCGCTTCAGCACCAGCATCGACGTCACGCCGATCAGTACCGCCAGCACCAGGCCCAGCCACGAGAAGCGCTTCAGCCAGGACTCGGCGACGATGCCGACGTAGTAGATGACGGCGGTGGTGCCGCCCGCCCAGACGATGCCGCCGAGGACGTTGGCGATCAGGAACTTCCAGTAGGGCATCCGCAGCACACCCGCGAGCGGGCCGGCGAAGATGCGCAGCAGGGCCACGAAGCGGCCGAAGAAGACGGCCCACATGCCCCACTTCTTGAAGGACCGCTCGGCGGTCGCGATGTGCCCCTCGCTGAAGTGGCGGGGGAACTTGGCGCCCAGCCAGGCCAGCAGCGGTCGTCCGCCCCTGCGGCCGATGGCGTAGCCGATCGAGTCGCCGATGATCGCTCCGGCGGTGGCGCAGGCGCCGAGGACCACCGGGTCGATGTCGCCGTGCTGGGAGGCGAGCAGCGCGGAGGAGACCAGGATGATCTCGCCCGGCAGCGGGATGCCCAGGCTCTCCAGCCCGATGACCAGCCCCACCAGGGCGTACACGGCGACCGCGGGTACGGTCTCGAGCCACTCCTGTACGTGCAACGCCCTGTCCTCCCGGTCCGCCGTTCGTGCGCCGGGTCCCGGCGCACGAACGGGAAGCCTACCGGGTCGTGCCGTGCGCCCGGTCCGGCTGCGGAGCCGGCGGTCAGCCGTTGGGGCGCAGGGTCCAGACGACGGTCATCTCGCCGGTGACGGTGCCGTCCTCGCGGCGGATGGCGACCGAGACCGGGAACTCGGGGCGCACGCCCTCGTCGAGTTCGGCGACGACCTCGGCGGCCGGGCGGCCGAGGGTCGCGGTGGCGGTGACCGGGCCCATCGCCAGCTTCTTGTAGGCGATCTCGGCGCGGACGGCCAGCGGCACGGCCCGTGCGAGCTGGTCCCCGAACGCGGCGAGCACGATCGCGCCGCTCGCCGACTCACCGAGGGTGAACATCGCACCTGCGTGCGGTCCGCCCACGTGGTTGTGGTAGTCGGCCTGGTCCGGCAGGGCCACCACGGCCTGCTCGGGCGTGGTCTCCAGGAACTGGAGGTCGAGGGTCCGGGCCATGGGCACCGTGGCGGCGAGCATTTCGCCGATGGTCATCTGGTCTGCGCTCATGAACGCAGGTTACCCGCGAGTAGCCTCGGGCCGCCATGTCGCGCGGCATCCGGTTTTGCTACGTCCCCGTCAAAGGGCGGTGACCCAATCGTGTCCCTGGCGCGGCTAGTGTTACTGCCCATGTGGCCAGGACAGCAGCCGCCCGGGGGCGAGCAGAACCCGCAGTCGAACAACCCGTACCAGCAGCCGGGGTACCAACAGCCGAATCCGTACCAGCAGCCCGGCTACCAGCAGCCGAACACGTACCCGCAGCAGCCGGGGTGGGGCGCGCAGACCACGGCGGGCGGGCCGCAGCCACCGCAGGGCGGGGGTGGCGGGAACCGGACGAAGCTGGTGGCGATCGTGGCGGCGACGGCCGTGGTCGTGGCCGCCGGTGTCACCGGCTTCCTGGTGCTCGGCGGTGACAAGGACGACGCGGCCGACGGCAAGAAGGACGCCAAGCCGACCGCGACCGCGACCGCGACCGCGACCAAGGAAACCTCCGCGGAACCGAGCGTCTCCGCCTCGGACGACAACCCGCGCGGCGGTGAGGAGGAGAAGGCGACCATCCCGGGCTGGAAGGTCGTCGTCAACACGCGGTTCGGCACCAAGTTCGACGTCCCGGCCGACTGGGAGATCGAGACTCCCGGCACCAGCGTGGGCTTCGAGTGGGAGGAGAAGGACGGTGAGATGGACCGCACCACCGTCACCGCCCCCGCGTATCTGAAGTCCAAGTGGTGCACGAGCGACGACAACAAGGACGGCCGCGAGGAGGACACCGCCCTCGCCACCGCCGGTACCCGCGGTGAGAACGGCGCCAAGGACACGGACATGGCGGCCGAGACCCGGGTGCCGTGGTGGATCTACGGCGGGTACACGCAGCCCGACAAGAAGAGCGTGAAGCACGAGAAGCCGAAGGCGTACACCACGACGTCCGGTCTCGAGGGCAGCGTGGCCACGGCGCACTCGGAGAACACGCCGCAGAACGGCAAGTGCGACAGCGAGGGCAAGGCGATCACGTTCGGCTTCAAGAACGGCGCCGGGGACTTCGTCACCTGGAACCTGTACGGCGCCAAGGGCGTCAAGGACGAGATCCCGGAGGCGACCGTGCAGAAGATCCTCAGCACGGTGCGCCTCACCGAGGAAGCTCCGACGGAGTCCTAGCAGGTCCGAGGGCCGGCATTCCATTTGGCAAGTCGGCCCCGGCCCGGCGATAGTCACGGGGTGCCGACCACCGCATCCCGCCGCCGTCCCGCCTGGGCCGGCCGCAACTACTCCCTGCTGACCGCCGCCGCCGTGGTGACCAACCTGGGCAGTCACGGCGCGCTGATCGCCGCCGCGTTCGCCGTGCTGGGCGCGGGCGGCGACGGCGGCGACGTGGGTCTGGTGGCCGCCGCCCGCACCCTGCCGCTGGTGCTGTTCCTGCTGATCGGCGGTGCCGTCGCGGACCGGCTGCCGCGGCACCGGGTGATGGTCGCGGCCAACGCCCTGAACTGTGTCTCGCAGGCCGCGTTCGCGGCGCTGGTCCTGGCGGGCGAGGCACAACTGTGGCAGATGATGCTGCTCAGCGCGCTCGGCGGTACCGGTCAGGCGTTCTTCAACCCGGCTGCCGAGGGCATGCTGCTGTCCTCGGTCGAGGGCGAGCAGGCCGGGCGGGCGTTCGCGGTGTTCCGGATGGCGATGCACGGGGCGACGCTCGGCGGGGCCGCGCTGGGCGGGGCCATGGTCGCCGCGATCGGGCCCGGCTGGGTGCTGGCGGCGGACGCGGCGGCCTTCGCGGTCGCGGCGGCGCTGCGGGCGTTCCTCGACGTGAGGCACATACCGCCGCGCGCCCCCGGCGGCGGCATGCTCGCCGATCTGAAGGAGGGCTGGCGGGAGTTCATCGGCCGTCCCTGGCTGTGGGGCGTCGTCGTCCAGTTCTCCGTCGCCAACGCGGTCGTCGGCGCGGCCGACGCGGTCTACGGGCCGCTCGTCGCCCGGGACCATCTGGGCGGCGCCGGTCCCTGGGGCGTGGCACTGGCGTTCTTCGGCGGGGGCACGGTGGTGGGCGCGCTGCTGATGACCCGCTGGCAGCCGCGCCGTCTGCTGTTCGTCGGCACCCTGTGCGTGTTCCCGCTGGCTCTGCCCTCCGCCGCGCTCGCCGTGCCGGCGCCGGTCGCCGTGCTGTGCGCGGTGATGTTCGTGACCGGCGTGTCGCTGGAGGTGTTCGGCGTCTCCTGGATGACCGCGCTGCACCAGGAGATACCGGAGGAGAAGCTGTCCCGGGTCTCGGCGTACGACTGGTTCGGCTCGGTCGCGCTGGTGCCGGCGGCGATGGCCCTGGCGGGCCCGGCGGAGACGGCGTTCGGCCGCCCGGAGGCGCTGTGGGGGTGCGCCGCACTGGTCGTGGTCGTCACGGCGGCGGTGCTGTGCGTCCCGGACGTCCGCAATCTCCGCCGCCGGTCCCGGAAGGTCGTCGAAGCCCGTACCGGAAATGACCGGCCGCTCGGGAACGGTGACGGTGAGCGTCCCGTGACGAGCCTCGATTAGCGGGCCTCGAGTGACGTCTGCGGAAGAACTCTCTCACCACCGGCCCATTTCTTCAGCCGACCGGCGCTCCCACTGCCCGGGTCCGCAACTGGCGCATCAGTTCGGCAAGTGCCAGCAGACTGATCAAAGGAGAAATGGCGGCGAAAAGCATGCCCACCATGTCGTCCTCCTCACCGAACGAGGCACACAGGCTCCAGGCAAGGGCGGAAGCCGCACCCACCAGGGCCAGCAGCCAGGAGGAGAATTCGCGCCGACCGTCGACAATGGCAGCGGTGACTCCCAGTCCGCCGCACACCATGAGCCCCATGACCAGCGCCGCATGGGCCCGATGGGGCACGCCGAGCGCTCCGTCGAAGGCCGGTTTCGCGTCCAGTTGCCGGAAAGTCGCCCACAGACTTCCGAGGTAAACGGTGAGGAGCGCCGCCAGGCTCAGCGCTCTGATCAATTGTCCCAGCGAACCGCGCCGCACCTCTGCCATTGCGCCCCCACCCTTGCATTTCGTGCTGCAAGCAGCCCAAGGATGTCAGCGTCCGTGGCCCCTCGGAAGGGAAATGAACGATTCCGTCGTGGTGCACGGCACGGACCGTCCGGGAAGCCGGGTCAGCCGATGCCGAACGCCCCGGAGGGGGGCACGGGTGACGGTACGGCGTCCTCGTCCCGTACCGGGAGCGCGCCGCGGACGAGGTCCCGTAGCGCGGCCCCGTGTTCCACCCGGGCCGGGAAGGCGTCGGCGGCTGTGGCGCGGGACAGGCCGGTGATGTCCAGTGGCCGGTGGGCGGCGGCCAGGACCGCGTTGCCGAAGCGGCGTCCGCGCAGCACCCCCGGCTCGGCGATGAGTACCAGCTCCTCGAACCGCGTCCCCAAGGTGGCGAGTTGGGAGCGGAGGAAAGCGAACGGGGCCGCGTCCGCGAGGTTGGCGAGATACACCCCGCCGGGCCGCAGGACGCGCGCGGCCTCCTGCGCGTAGGCGACGGAAGTCAGGTGCGCCGGGACCCGTGAGCCGCCGAAGACGTCGGCGACCAGGACGTCCGCGCTGTCGTCGGGGGCCGCCTCCAGCCAGGCCCGGGCGTCCGCCGCGTGCAGTGTGACATCGGCGTCCCCGGGGAGCGGCAGATGCTCGGCGACCAGCTCCAGCAGCCCCCGGTCGAACTCCACGACCTGCTGCCGGGAGCCGGGACGGGTGGCGGCCAGGTAGCGGGGCAGGGTGAGCGCCCCGCCGCCGAGGTGCAGGGCGTCCAGCGGGCGCCCCGGTTCCGCCACCGTGTCGAGGACGTGCCCGAGCCGTCGGACGTACTCGAACTCCAGATGCGCCGGCTCGTCCAGGTCTACGTACGACTGCGGCGCCCCGTCGACGGTCAGCAGCCAGGCCCGCTCCCGGTCCACGTCGGGCATCAGCTTGGCGGTGCCGTGATCGACGACGCGGGTCACGGGGATGGGCTCGCTCACCGTCCCATTGTGCCGTCGTCCGCACGGGCGGCCGCCCGCCCCCTTCACGGAAGCGGGCAGCCGCCCGCCGCTCAGCCGACCGCCGTCACCGTTCCCGCGCCGACCGTGCGGCCACCCTCACGGACGGCGAACCCGAGCCCGGCCTCCAGCGGCACCTCGCGCCCCAGCTCCACGGTCATGGTGACCCTGTCCCCGGGCCGCGCCACCGCCACCTCACCGAGGTCGACGTCGCCCACGACATCCGCCGTGCGGATGTAGAACTGCGGCCGGTACCCGGTCGACACCGGTGTCGTACGGCCGCCCTCGCGGGCCGACAGCACGTACACCTGCGCGGTGAAGCGCCGGCTCGGCACCACGCTGCCCGGCGCGGCCACCACGTGCCCGCGCCGCACCGCGTCGCGCGGCACCCCGCGCAGCAGCAGCGCCACGTTGTCCCCGGCCTGCGCCTCCTCCATGGGCTTGCCGAAGGTCTCCAGGCCGGTCACCACGGTCTCCACCTCGGCGCCGAGCACCTCGACCCGGTCACCGACGCGGACCGTGCCGCGCTCCACGGCGCCGGTCACGACGGTGCCCCGGCCGGTGATGGTGAGCACGTTCTCCACCGGCAGCAGGAACGGCGCGTCCAGGTACCGCTCGGGCATGGGCACATACGTGTCCACCGCGTCGAGCAGCGCGTCGATCGACGCCGTCCAGCGCGGGTCGCCCTCCAGCGCCTTCAGTCCGGAGACCCGTACGACGGGCGCGGACTCGCCGCCGTAACCGTGCGCGGAGAGCAGGTCGCGGACCTCCAGCTCGACCAGGTCGGTGAGCTCCTCGTCCCCCGCGTCGGCCTTGTTGAGGGCGACGACGATGTGGTCGACGCCCACCTGACGGGCGAGCAGGACGTGCTCGGCGGTCTGCGGCATGATCCCGTCGAGCGCGGAGACGACGAGGATCGCCCCGTCGAGCTGCGCGGCACCGGTGACCATGTTCTTGACGTAGTCGGCGTGGCCGGGCATGTCGACGTGGGCGTAGTGCCGGGTGTCGGTCTCGTACTCGACGTGCGCGATGTTGATGGTGATGCCGCGCGCGGCCTCCTCCGGCGCCCGGTCGATGCGGTCGAACGGGACGAAACTGCCGGAGCCGCGCTCGGCGAGGACCTTGGTGATGGCGGCGGTCAGGGTGGTCTTGCCATGGTCGACATGGCCCATCGTGCCGATGTTCAGATGCGGTTTGGTGCGGACGTACGCCGTCTTGGACATGGCGGTACCTCGAAGCCTCTCGATGGTGACGCGTGGTGGCCCCGGGCGCGGCGGATCGGCGCGCGGCCGGGACGGGGACCCCAGGAACCTGGCCGACCCTCCCCCTGGGGGGTCCGCCGGACGATCCGGGGAGGGTCAGCTTCGGGCGCCGTCGACTGCGGCGAGGAATGTGGGAACGGCAGCCTTCGGGGCGTCCGCGACCGCGGATGCTGCGAGGTGGAAGGCGTACCGGAACATGGCGTCGATCCTTGCCGACGACCCGCCCCGCGTCGAATGGTTTTCCGCGCCGGACCGGGGCCGCTACGCGCCGGTGTTCTTCAGCGCCTCCCGCACCGACAGCGGCGCGAACCGTCCCCGCTCGCGCGCCAGGAAGGCCCGTACGGCGTCGGGGTCGGTCTTGGCGTACTCGCGCAGGCACCAGCCGATGGCCTTGCGGATGAAGAAGTCCGGGTGGTCGGACCGGCGCAGGCAGTAGGCGAAGAGCCGCGCGGTGTCGGTGCGCTCCTTGTGGCGCAGCTGGTGGAGCAGGGCGGTGCGGGCGAGCCACATGTCGTCGTCGCCGATCCACTCGTCCATCTCGGCGGCGAGGCTCCGGTCGGCGGCGACCAGCGTCCCGACGACGTGCGCGGCGAGCAGGTCGACGGTGTCCCACCAGGGGACCGTGGTGACGAGGTGCCGGACGACGGGCAGGAAGCCGGAGGAACAGTGCCGTACGTGGCGGCGCAGGTAGTCCACGG
This sequence comes from Streptomyces sp. NPDC020731, assembly GCF_044334705.1. NCBI lineage: Bacteria > Bacillati > Actinomycetota > Actinomycetes > Kitasatosporales > Streptomycetaceae > Streptomyces > Streptomyces sp. NPDC020731. The sequence goes on along the minus strand of NZ_JBIRTN010000026.1, from coordinate 52,141 downwards.
CGAAGTACTGGTACTCGCGCTCGGGCAGCTCCCAGCAGCGCAGGGCGACGGCCGTGCAGTCGGCCTCGCCGGGGCGGGGCAGCCCCGCCACGACGGTGCGGGACAGGGCGCGGCGGGCCGGGGTCGTCAGGCCCAGGAAGGGGGCGACGTCCTTCATGTAGGCGCGCATCGCCACGGCCTGTTCCGGGTCGGCGGCGGGCGCGTAGGCGGCGGTGAGCCGTTCCAGCACCGTGTCGGCGAGCGCACTGCCCGGCACACGCGGTGCCGCCGTACCGTCCTCTGTGACGCGCATGAGACGAACACTACGGCGATCACACACATTTGTCGGTTAGTGTCACCGGATGCTCGATGCCACCACCCGCTCTGGGGGCACCGCCACGGCCTCTCCCCGGGCCACCGCCACGGACCTCGCGGTACCGCTCCCGCCGGCCCCCGCCACGGGATTCGCCGCCCGCTGCGTCAGATTCCTGCTGTCGCCGTGGTCACGGCTGTCCCTGCTGGTCGCCCTGCTCCTCACCGCCGCGTCGCTGATGCTGGCCCTCGAGCCGCAGCGACTGCTGACCGACGGCTGGCCGGACCGGCTCGGCGGGTCCGCGGCGGTCGTGGCGTACGCGGTGGCCTACGGGGTGTGCACGGTGGCGTTCGTGCCGCGCCCGCTGCTGAACCTCGCCGCGGGTGCCCTGTTCGGCTCCCAGCTCGGCCTGGGTGCGGCGCTGGGCGGCACGGTGCTGGGCGCCGGGCTGGCCTTCTGTCTGGGGCGGGCGCTCGGTCAGGAGGCGTTGCGTCCGCTGTTGCGCGGACGCTGGCTGAAGGCCGCGGACGACCAGCTCAGCCGGCACGGTTTCCGCTCGATGCTGGCGGCCCGGCTGTTCCCGGGCATCCCGTTCGCCGCCTCCAACTACTGTGCCGCCGTCTCCCGTATGGGCCTGCTGCCGTTCCTGCTGGCGACGGCGCTCGGGTCGATCCCGAACACCGCCGCCTACGTGGTGGCCGGCGCCCGCGCGTCGACGCCGACGTCCCCGGCCTTCCTGATCGCGCTGGCCTGCATCGCCGTACCGGGTCTGGCCGGTGCGGTGGTGGCGTGGCGCAAGCGGCACCGGCTGCGCGGGCGGTGAGCCGGCCGGCGGTGCGTCAGACGCGTTCGAGCACCATCGCGTTGGCGAGCCCGCCGGCCTCGCACATGGTCTGCAGGGCATAGCGGGCGCCGCGTTCACGCATCGCGTGGACCAGGGTCGTCGTCAGCCGGGTGCCGCTGGCGCCGAGCGGATGGCCGAGGGCCACGGCGCCGCCGTGCACGTTGACCCTGGCCAGGTCGGCGCCGGTCTCCTGCTGCCAGGCCAGGACCACACTGGAGAACGCCTCGTTGACCTCGAAAAGGTCGATGTCGTCGAGCGACAGGGAGGCGCGGCGCAGCACCTTCTCGGTGGCCGGGACGACACCGGTGAGCATCAGCAGCGGATCGGATCCGGTGACGGCGAAGCTGTGCAGCCGGGCGAGGGGACGCAGGCCGAGGCGGGCGGCGGTCTCGCTCGACGTGATGAGCACGGCGGAGGCGCCGTCGTTGACCGGGCTGGCGTTGCCCGCGGTGACGTTCCACTCGATCTGCGGGAAACGCTCGGCGAAGACCGGGTCGTGGTAGGCGGGCCGGAGGCCGGCCAGGGTCTCGGTGGTGCTGTCCGGCCGTACGCACTCGTCGCGGGTGACGCCGTCCAGGGGTGCGACCTCGGCGTCGAACAGTCCGGCGTTCCAGGCCTCGGCCGCCTTGCGGTGCGAGGAGACGGCGAAGGTGTCCATCCGCTCGCGGGTGATCGACCACTTGGCGGCGATGAGTTCGGCGCCGATGCCCTGCGGGACGAGCCCCTCCGGGTAGCGCTCGGCGACTCCGGGGCCGAAGGGGTCCTTGCCGGCGGGCACGTTGGACCACATCGGCACCCGGCTCATGGACTCCACGCCGCAGGCGACGACGAGGTCGTACGCGCCGGAGATGACGCCCTGTGCCGCGAAGTGCACGGCCTGCTGGGAGGAGCCGCACTGGCGGTCCACGGTGGTGGCCGGTACGGACTCGGGCAGGCCGGCGGAGAGGACGGCGTAGCGGGTGGTGTTCATGGCCTGCTCGCCGACCTGGTCGACGGTGCCGCCGATGACGTCGTCGATCAGCATGGGATCCACGCCGGAGCGCTCGACGAGGGTGCGCAGGGTGTGGGCGAGGAGTTCGACGGGGTGGACGTGGGCGAGGGCGCCCTGCGGCTTGCCCTTGCCGATGGGGGTGCGTACGGCTTCGACGACGACTGCGTCACGCATGGTGCGGGCCTCCTTGGCCGGGACCGGTTCAGGACGACGTACCAGTGAGTAGGAAATCCGAACTCACGATAGCCTCGCGAGTTGGAAAAGCAAACCCTCCCCTAGACTTGGCCGTATGGCCGCCTCCAAAGACCCGCGCCCCTGTTCGATCGCCGACGCGCTCGCACTGGTCGGCGAGAAGTACTCCCTGCTCGTCCTGCGCGAGGTGTGCCTCGGCAACGGCCGCTTCGACCAGCTGGTGCGCAACATCGGCGCTCCGCGCGACATCCTGGCCACCCGGCTGCGGCGGCTGGTCGACGCCGGGATCCTGGCCAAGCACCCCTACAGCGAGCGCCCGCAGCGCTTCGAGTACCGGCCCACCCAGGCGGGTCTGGAACTGGAGCCCGTCCTGCTGACCCTCAAGGAGTGGGGCGACCGCCATCTGCATCAGGACGGCGACCTGCCCATGGTGCTCGAGCACGTCTGCGGCAACGAATTCGTCCCGGTCGTCACCTGCCGGGCCTGCGGCGACGAGGCGCGTCACGAGGACCTGACCTCCCATCCGCAGGCGCCGGGGTGGACGGTGGGCGGCCCTACGGCGGCCTGAGCCGTCACTTTCCGCCAAGGGCGGGGGCCGTGAAGCCCCTGTGTCGGGGATGTCATCTTGGGGCGCTACGCTTCCCCCTCGGCGCGCCTGATCATCGATCACCGCCCACGGCGGTGCGGTGCGCCGTCGCCCGTCCCACGATCGGCACTTGGACTCCGCTACCTCATGTCTTGGTTCGAATCACTCATCCTCGGACTCGTCCAGGGGCTGACCGAGTTCCTGCCCGTCTCCTCCAGCGCGCACCTGCGGCTGACCGCGGCCTTCTCCGGCTGGGAGGACCCCGGCGCGGCCTTCACCGCGATCACCCAGATCGGCACGGAGACCGCGGTCCTGATCTACTTCCGCAAGGACATCGGGCGGATCCTGTCGGCCTGGACCCGCTCGCTGACGAACAAGGAGATGCGCCGCGACCAGGACGCGCGCATGGGCTGGCTCGTCATCGTCGGCTCGATCCCGATCGGTGTGCTCGGGGTGACGCTCAAGGACCAGATCGAGGGGCCGTTCCGTGATCTGCGGCTCACCGCGGCGATGCTGATCGGCATGGGCATCGTGCTCGGCGTCGCCGACCGCCTCGCGGCGCGGGCCGAGAGCGGCGGCCGGCACCGTGTGGCCAAGCAGCGCAAGGAACTCGGGGACCTGAGTGTCAGGGACGGTCTGATCTACGGCATCTGCCAGGCCATGGCGCTCATCCCGGGTGTCTCCCGCTCCGGCGCCACCATCAGCGGCGGTCTGTTCATGGGCTACCGGCGCGAGGCCGCGGCCCGCTACTCCTTCCTGCTCGCCGTCCCCGCGGTGCTGGCCTCCGGGGCGTTCGAACTGAAGGACGCCGCGGAGGGCGGGCACGTCTCCTGGGGCCCGACGCTCTTCGCGACGGTGATCGCCTTCGCCGTCGGGTACGCGGTGATCGCCTGGTTCATGAAGTTCATCTCGACCAAGAGCTTCATGCCGTTCGTCTGGTACCGCATCGCGCTCGGCATCGTCATCATCGTGCTGGTCGCCATGGGCCACCTCAGCCCGCACGCGGCGGAGTCGGCGGGCTGAGCCCCGGAGGCGAACACGCCCGGGGAGCGGGAACGTGACCCGGGCACGTGACCGAAGACATACGGTGCGCGTAGCCGTCCGGTAGCGCACTGTCAGTCCCTGGCCCTAGGCTTGTCCGCATGTCCCCCGATTTAGTGACCCCTGGTTCCGTGCGGACCGCCGCCGAGGTCAACGAGCAGATCCGCGCGCTGTGGCTGCGCGCGGGCGGGTCCCTGTCCGCGCAGGAGCGCGAGCAGTACGAGTTGCTGGTGGTCGAGTGGGCGGCGGCGATCCGCGGCCGGGTCGTCAAGGCGGCCTGACCCTCCCCCCGCCCTCGCGGTGCGGCTTAGCGCCCGCCCGCCACTCTCAGCACCGCCCCCGTGGTGTACGAGGCGTCCGGCGACATCAGCCACGCCACGGCCGCCGCGATCTCCTCGGCCCGTCCCACCCGCCGCAGCGGAACGTTCCCGGCCATCTCCCGGGCACGGTCCGGGGCTCCCATGGCGGCGTGCATCTCCGTGTCGATCGCGCCCGGCGCGACCGCGTTGACCCGGATGCCGTCCGGACCGAGCTCCTTGGACAGGCCGAGGGTCAGGGCGTCGACGGCGGCCTTCGTCGCCGCGTAGTGCACGAACTCGCCGGGGCTGCCCAGTGTGGCGGCCCCCGAGGAGATGTTCACGATCACGCCCTCGCCCCGGGGCGTCATGAGCTGCGCCGCCCGCCGCGAACACAGCAGCGTGCCGATGAGGTTGACGTCGACGACCCGCCGCAGGGTGTCCGTCCCGACCTCGGTGAGCCGTCCCAGCGGCCCCGTCACCGCCGCGTTGTTCACCAGCCCCGTCAGCGGTCCGAGCTCCCGCTCCGCCACCTCGAAGAGGCGGTCTACATCCGCCTCGACGGACGTGTCCGCACGCACGGTCACGGCCCGCGCCCCGGCCGCCCGCACCCCCTCCGCCACGTCCTCGGCAGCCGCGGAGTCCCGGACGTAGTTCACCGCCACGTCGTGCCCCTCCGACGCGAGCCGCAGACAGGTCGCGGCACCGATCCCCCGGCTGCCACCGGTGACCACCGTGACGAGACGCTTCATGAGTACCTCCGGGCGAAGAGCGCGGGACGAAGATCCTCAGGCTCGCAGACGCGCGAGCACATCGTCGTCGAGGGGGTAGGGGCGCTCCTCGGGCAGCAGCCCGGCCGCACGGTCGAGCTCTCCCTCGCGCACCAGGGCATGGATCTCCGTGGCGAGCGGTGTCACGTCCTCGATGCCCACGATCCACTCGTCCGCGTACCGCGCGGCCGCCTCCCCGGCGAGCCCCAGCTGGAGCGAGCGGTACGGCTGCGGGTTCAGGCGCAGATCCCGCTCCGGGTCCCACTGCACCCGCGCGGGCGCCTGCCGCAACTCCCGCTTCCAGGCCGTCGCGTCACCGTGCAGAACGGGGACGTGGTGCGACAGACACGCGTTCCGCAGCGCCCAGACGAACCCCTCCCGGCTGATCTCCACGGCCAGCACGGTCTCCTGGTCCTTCTTGCCGCCCCACCCGCAGCGGTACATCATCCACAGGAACGACGGCTTGATCCAGGTCATGCGCTCCCGGCTCCACGACGACGGGAAGCGGCCGTGGCGCGCCGCGGAACGGCCTGTTCCCGGGTGGTAGGCCTGGTAGACGGTGATGGTGGACCCGGTGTGGCGGGCGCGCACCTCGAATTTCGGGCGCACTCCGGCCGGCTGATCGTTCACGGTGTCCAGCCTCGACCGCGCGGCACGTCCGAGGCCAGTGAATATCCGCGCACGCCCTCTTGGCTGCGCACGCCCCATGGCCAACACTGAGCCGATGACGCAGCGTGTGGAGCTCGCGACCGTGAGGGACCGGCTGGCCGTGGACGGGCTCGTCACCGAGTACGCGGTGGTCGTGGACGACGGTGACTGGGAGGCGTACCGGGGACTGTTCACGCCGGACGGGCGGGCGGACTACCGCTCGGCCGGCGGCATCGAGGGCAGTGCCCGGGTGGTGGCCGGATGGCTGGCGGACAGTCTCGGGAGCTTCCCCGTGCGGCAGCATCTGATCGTCAACCGGCGGGTGCGGTTCGGGATCTGGGAGCAGGACACCGGCGACACGGCCCAGGTGCAGGCCGACTACGTGAATCCGATGGGCCGCACCGGACAGGGCGTCGCTTCCGCCGCTCCGGACTTCGTGTGCGGCGGCCGGTGCGCCTTCGCGATGCTGCGCACGGACGACGGCTGGCGGCTGAGCGAGGTGGTCGTACGGGAGAAGTGGCGCCGTCTGCCCGACCGGCGGACGGCTCCTGTGATCAACTGACCCCGGCGTGCGCTGTCCCGGATCACCGTCGGGACGCACACTGGAGGCACCACGGGGTAGGAAGGCGCCTATGAAGACGCTCGGCCACCGGCTCTCCTTCCCCTGGCGGCGCTCGACCGTCGCCGCGGTCGTGGGCGCCCTGCCCGTCCTGGCCTTTCCGGCCCCGTCCCTGTGGTGGTTCGCCTACGTCGCCCTGGTCCCCTGGGTGCTGCTGGCCCGTACCGCTCCTACGGGGAAACGGGCGGCCTTCGACGGCTGGTGGGGCGGGTTCGGCTTCATGCTGGCCATGCACCACTGGCTGCTGCCGAATCTGCACGTGTTCACGTTCGTCATCGCCGCCCTGCTGGGCGTGCTGTGGGCGCCGTGGGGGTGGCTGGTGCGGCGACTGCTCGGCGGGGTGCCGTCGCGCCGACGGGCCACGGCCGCCCTCGTCGTGGTGCCGTCGGGGTGGCTGGCGATCGAACTCGTCCGCTCCTGGCAGGGGCTCGGCGGCCCCTGGGGCGTGCTCGGCGCGAGCCAGTGGCAGGTGGAGGCCGCGCTGCGGCTGGCGTCGGTCGGCGGGGTATGGCTGCTCAGTTTCCTGGTGGTGGCCCTGAACGTCGCCGTGGCCGTGCTGATCGCGGTCCGGCAGGCCCGTGCGCCCGCCCTGGCCGGGCTCGTCGCCACGGCCGTCGTCATTTCCGCCGTCTGGGTGTACGCTCCCCGGCCCGGCACCGACGACCGGGTCCGGATCGCGCTCGTGCAGCCGGGTGTCGTCACCGGACCCGACAGCGCGGACCGGCGTTTCGACCGCGAGGAACAGCTCACGCGTGAGCTCGCCGGGCAGGACGTCGGCCTGATCGTCTGGGGTGAGAGCAGCGTCGGCTTCGACCTCGGGGACCGGCCCGGCCTCGCGCGGCGGCTCGCCGCGCTGTCCCGCGAGACGGGCGCCGGGATCCTGGTCAACGTGGACGCCCGGCGGTCGGACAAGCCCGGTATCTACAAGAGCTCGGTACTGATCGGCCCGGACGGTCCGACCGGTGACCGGTACGACAAGATGCGGCTGGTCCCCTTCGGCGAGTACATCCCGGCCCGTTCCCTGCTGGGCTGGGCGACCTCCGTCGGCAAGGCGGCCGGTGAGGACCGTCGGCAGGGCTCCGAGCAGGTGGTGATGGACGCGGGTAACGGGCTGCGGATCGGCCCGATGGTGTGCTTCGAGTCCGCGTTCCCCGACATGAGCCGGCACCTCGCCGAGGACGGCGCCGACGTGCTGCTCGCCCAGTCCTCCACATCGACGTTCCAGTGGAGCTGGGCGCCCGCGCAGCACGCCTCGCTCGCCGCGCTGCGCGCCGCCGAGACCGGCCGCCCGATGGTGCACGCGACCCTGACGGGCGTCTCCGCCGTGTACGGGCCGGGCGGGGAGCCCGTCGGCCCCCGACTCGGCACGGACACCGCCGCCGCGCAGGTGTACGAGGTCTCGCCGGCGCACGGCACCACGCCCTACGTCCGTTTCGGCGACTGGCCGCTGTACGCGGCGCTGCTGGTCCTCGGGGTATCGGCCGTCGCCGAGGCGGTGCGGATCAGGCGGGACGCTCGTGGATCGCTCGTACCACCCGTTCGCACAGCTCATGGGTGGCCAACGCGTCCCGGGCACTGACCACCTTGCCCGCGCGGACCGCGTCCAGGAAGGCGAGCACCGCCTGTTCGATGCCGCGCTGCCGCGACACCGGAACCCAGTCGCCGCGCCGCCGCACGGTGGGCTGTCCCTTGTGGTCGATCACCTCGGCGAGGTTGACCACCTGACGCTTGGTGTCCTGTCCGGAGACCTCCAGGATCTCCTCGGCCGAACCGCTGAGCCGGTTCATCACACCGAGCGCGGTGAAGCCGTCCCCGGAGAGCTGGAGCACCACGTGGTGCAGCAGGCCGTTCTCGGTGCGGGCGCGCACGGTCACGTCGTCGACCGCGCCGGGCACCAGGAAGCGCAGGGTGTCGACGACGTGGACGAAGTCGTCGAGGATCATCGTGCGGGGTTCCTCGGGCAGTCCGACGCGGTTCTTCTGCATCAGGATCAGCTCGCGCGGGTGGTCGGCGCACTGGACGTAACCGGGGGCGAAGCGGCGGTTGAAGCCGACGGCGAGGCTGGTGTCCCGCTCCTCGGCGAGGGCCACCAGCCGCTCGGAGTCGGCGAGTTCGTAGGCGAGCGGCTTGTCGACGTACGTCGGTACGCCCGCCTCCAGGAGCCGGGTCACGATCCCGGGGTGGACCTCGGTCGGCGCGTGCACGAAGGCCGCGTCGAGATCCTGGGCGATCAGGGAGTCGAGATCCGCGTGGCGCCGCCCGGGCGGGAGGTGGAGGCCGTCGGCGACCCGGTCGAGCGTCGCGGGGGTGCGGGTCTGCAGGTGCAGATCCACTCCGGGCTGGTGGGCGAGCACCGGAAGATAGGCCTTCTGCGCGATGTCACCGAGTCCGATGCAACCGACCTTCACCGTGTGTTCCCCTCTAGCCCTTGCCTGCCGTGGTCCGGGAAGCATACGGCTGCTGCGGCGGGTACCAGTCGGCGATCCCGTCGAAGCCGCGCAGGAGCAGCCCGGGAGCGGCCTTCGACACCGCCGCCAGCACGTTGTCGCGCAGGGCGATGCCGACGCGGTTGGTCATCATCAGGTTGAGGCGGGCCGTCCGCACCGCCCGGCGGGTGATCGCGGTGGTGCGCGGCAGCCGGGCCGCGGTGTAGGCAGGCAGGTCGTCGGCGTGGTGGGCGAGGGTGATCGCGTCCTCGACGGCCTGGTTGCCGCCCTGGCCGAGGTTCGGCGGCATGGCGTGCGCGGCGTCGCCGACCAGGGCCGCCCGACCGTGGTGGCAGGCGGGCAGCGGCTCGGCGATGTGGTGGACGTCGTGGCGGAGTACGTCCTCGGGGTGGATCGCGGCCAGTACCTCGGGCACCGGGGTGTGCCAGTCACCGTAGAGCCGCAGCAGTTCGGCCCGTTCGTCCGGGGCACGTTCCTCCGCGGGCGCCACGGCGGCGGCATAGGCGTAGACCCCGCCGTCCTTGAGCGGGTGCGTGCCCCAGATGCGGCCCCGCCCCCAGGTCTCGTGCGAGGCGAACTCCACACCGGGCAGCGGGATCACCATCCGCCAGGTGGTGAACCCCGAGTAGACGGTCCCGGGATGGCCCGGGAAGAGCACACGGCGTACGGCGGAGTGGATGCCGTCGGCGGCCACCACCAGGTCGGCCTCCAGTTCACCGTCGGAGGTGCCGACGCGGGCGGGCCGGCCCGAGTCGCCCGGGACGCCGGGGTCGAGGAGACGGGCGGCGGTGGCCGTGCGGACGGCACCGGCCGGGAGCCGCGCCGCCAAGCGGTCGACGAGGGTGGTGCGGCGGAGCAGGACGAGGGGTCCGCCGAAGCGCTCGGCCGCGGCGGCGGAATCGGTCCGGGACAGCCACCGTCCGCCCGGCGCGCGCAGCCCTCCGTCGCCCTGCCAGGCCGACAGGGCGCGGATGTCGTCGCCGAGCCCGATGACGTCCAGCCCGCGCAGCGCGTTGGGCGACAGGGAGATGGCCGCGCCGATCGGTTCCAGGGAGTGGGCGCGCTCCAGCACCGTCACCTTCACACCGCGCCGGTGCAGGGCGACGGCCGTGGTCAGGCCGCCGATTCCGCCGCCGATCACGATCGCCCGTTCGACCCGTGCCATGGCTCCTCCTCGCACCGGAACCGCTCCCGCGGTAACTACATCTGTAGTGAGCGTTCGGCTCCACCGTACTACAGCCGTAGTGCGGCGGGTAGTTTGACCTCCATGTCCGTACGCACCGCAGGCGCCTCCCGCGCCGATCTCATCGCCGACACCGCCCTCACCCTGCTCGCCGAGCGAGGAATGCGTGGACTGACCCACCGGGCGGTCGACGAGGCAGCCGGACTCCCCCAGGGATCCACGTCGAACCTGGCCCGCACCCGGCAGGCGCTGCTGGAGCTCGCGGTACGACGGCTCGCCGAGCGGGAGGCCCGGGTTCTCGCGCTGCACGAGATGCCGGACCCGCGGGCCGGCGCCGCCTCCCTGCTGGACGCCCTGGCCCTGGCCGCGCACCGCGCGCTCACGGGGAACCGGGCCCTGACCCTCGCCCGCTACGAACTGGCCCTGGAAGCCACCCGTCGGCCCGAACTGCGGACGTACTTCGACGCGGCCGGCGCCCGCTTCCGCGATCAGCTGACCGCCCTCGTCACCGGAGTCGGCTCCACGGACCCCGAGCGCCACTCGCTGTCCCTGATCGCCTGGGCGGACGGCCTGTTGTTCTCCTGCGTGGCCGGTTCCTTCAGCGCGCGCGTACCGAGCCTCGCGGAGGTCCGCTCGGATCTGCGGGAACTGCTGGCGGGAATGCTCGGCACGGAAAAGCCATGGTGAAGGGGTACCGCTCCGGGCGAAGATGCCGGCATGACGACCGAGCGCAGCGAACCCGCCAACAACGCCGACGAGCGCACCATGCTGGAGGGGTGGCTCGACTACCATCGCCGCACCCTCGCCTGGAAGTGCGAGGGGCTGACCGACGACCAGCTGCGCACGGCGTCGGTGCCGCCCTCGGAGCTGTCCCTGATGGGGCTGGTGCGGCACATGGCGGAGGTGGAGCGCGGTTGGTTCCGCCAGGTCCTCGCGGGCGAGGACGCCGGATCCCTCTACTTCAGCGAGGCCGACCCCGACGGCGAGTTCCACCTCACCGACGCGGACACCTGGCAGGAGGCGTACGGAACCTGGCAGGCCGAGATCGACACCGCCCGGCGCAACGCGGCCGGCTTCGCCCTGGACGACCTGTCCCGGGGCCGCAGCAGACACACCGGCAAACCGTTCAGCCTGCGCTGGATCTACACCCACATGATCGAGGAGTACGCGCGTCATAACGGCCACGCCGATCTGCTCCGCGAGCGCGTCGACGGCGCCACCGGCGACTGACGTCACCCGCGGCACATCCGAAAACCCCCGTACGGGGCGGGAGATCACCCGTGCGGGGCACGCTGTGCCCGTCCGGCCTCCCCCGGGCGGCCGGAGCCAGCAGAGTGGCGCGGGTGCATCGAACGACGACCACAGCAACGCTTCTGGTGACCGTGGCTGTCTCGGCCCTCTCGGGCTGTGTGACGGTCCACCGTCCCCTCGCACCCGGACCGGCGACGGCACCGTCCCAGGGGCCTGAGCCACGTCCGGTCGGGGGGAACGAGACGGAGGTCGTGCAGGCACCGGCGCGCGAGGCCCTGGAGATGATCGGCCCGTCCCGGCCCTCGAAGACGCCCGCGGTCCCGTCGCACCGTGCCGCCCCCGGGGCCACGCCGGAGCGGAGGACACCGCCCGACGACCGGCACGGACAGGCCCGGCCGACTCGCCCCAGAACCGGCGGGAACGACCGGCCGCGAGATCCCGCGACGGGCCGCCCCGACATGGCGGAGTCGATGCGCCGTGGCGCCTCCGGCGGAGCGGACGTGTGTGCGCTGGGCAGGCAGTACGGCGGCTGGCGTCCGGGCAGCCCGGAGGCGACCATCTGCGAGAAGACGTACGGGGGCTGAACCGGCCGGAGTGAGCGCGTACGCCGGGCCTAGGAACGCCGTCCCGGCGGCCACCGGCCCTCGGGCGCCTGGTCCTCGTCCAGCCGGATCTCCAGCCGCCGGATGGCGGCCCGTACGCCCTCGCCGTAGCGGTCGTCGGCCAGGGTGCGGGCCGCGCCCCGGGCCCGGTGGAGATGGGTGCGGGCGGCGTCGGGGCGGCCGAGGCGGGCGTAGTCGGCGGCCAGGTTCAGCTGCAGGGACGGGTAGAGCGCGCGCACGGCGGGGGATCCCTCGCACGCGCCGATGCGGTCGTCCGCGACCTCCTCGGCCGCCGTCAGCGCCCGCAGGTCCCAGGCCAGTTCGTCCTCGGGGTCGTCCTGTGTGTCGGCGAGGTAGTGGGCCAGGGTGCAGCGGTGCAGCGGGTCCCCGTGCTCGCCGATCTCCGCCCACAGGCCGAGCAACCGGTGCCGGGCCTCCTCACGGTCTCCCGCGTGGTGCAGCATCACGACCTGACCGATCCGCGTGAGCACGGCGTCCGGCGCCGCCTGCTCCTGTCGCTCCGCCACCGCGTCCTCCGCACCGCTCGCCGACTGTCGCTCCTGACGCTAATCGCAGGCCGGGGCAATACCGGACAGGCCGCTCCGTAGTACCTCGAGCGGGCCGGGTGCGGGCCGACGAAGCGGTCCGCACCCGGCAGGGCGGCGTCAGCCCGCGCTCGGGACGGTCCAGTCGATCGGCTCGTGGCCCTGCGCGGCCACCGCCTCGTTGATCTGCGTGAACGGCCGGGACCCGAAGAACTTCTTCGCGGACAGCGGCGAGGGGTGCGCTCCCTTGACCACCACATGCCGGCTCTCGTCGATCAGCGGCAGCTTCTTCTGCGCGTAGTTGCCCCACAGCACGAAGACCGCCGGGTCGGGGCGGTTCGCCACCGCGCGGATCACCGCGTCGGTGAACCGCTCCCAGCCGCGGCCCTTGTGCGAGTTGGCCTCACCGGCGCGGACCGTGAGCACCGCGTTGAGCAGCAGCACGCCCTGCTCGGCCCACGGCATCAGGTAGCCGTTGTCCGGGACGGGCGTGCCCAGCTCGGCGTGCATCTCCTTGTAGATGTTGCGCAGGGACGGGGGGATCTTCACGCCCGGACGGACGGAGAAGCACAGGCCGTGTCCCTGACCCTCGCCGTGGTAGGGGTCCTGGCCGAGGACCAGGACCTTCACCTTGTCGTACGGCGTGGCGTCCAGCGCCGCGAAGACCTCCTCGCGGGGCGGGTAGACCGGACCGTTCGCCCGCTCCTCCTCGACGAACCGGGTCAGCTCCTTGAAGTAGGGCTGCTGCAGTTCGTCGCCCAGAACCCCGCGCCAGGACTCGGGCAGCATGGCGGTGTCGGTCACGTCAATGTCCTTACGTGTGCGGTCGCTTCCAGGCCACAGAACCTACAGGCGACCACTGACAACCGGCCCGGCGGACGGTCGTGTCCGGTTCTACCAGCTGGTCTTGCGGGAGAGTTCCCAGACCATCATGATCGTGGACGGGTCCAGCGCCCGCTCCGCGCCCGAGATGTCCCGGCTCGCCGCCACGTGCTGCCGGCCCTGCCACAGCGGCAGCAGCCGCGCGTCGTCGGCGAGGATCCGCTGGGCCTCCTCGAACTGCTTCACCACGTTGCCGCGGTCGCTCTCCTGGCGGGAGCTGGGCAGCAGCTCGGTCGTGATCTCGGTCGCCTCGTAGGGCGTGCCGAGCGCGTTCTGCTTGCCGACGAACGGGGCGATGAAGTTGTCCGCGTCCGGGAAGTCGGGGAACCAGCCGCGTCCGAACGCGGGGTACTCGCCCTTCTGGTAGCCCTCGACGTACGTCTTCCAGGGGCGGCTCTTGAGCGTGATGTCGAACAGCTTCGACGCCTCCAGCTGGCGCTCGAGCTCCTTGAACTCCAGCGCGGTCTCGGAGCCGTAGCGGTCCGTGGTGTACCAGAGCGTGAGCGGGACCGGCTCGGTGATGCCCGCCCCGGTGAGGATCCGCCGGGCCTTGGGCACGCTGGGCTCGCCGTAGTCGTCGAAGAAGCCGGTGGTGTGCCCGGTCAGCCCCTTGGGGACCATGGAGTACAGCGGGTCGACGGTGTCCTTGTAGACCTTGTGCGCGATCGCCGCGCGGTCGACGACCTGGGCGACGGCCTGGCGCACCTCCTTCTTGCCGGCCCACGGGTCCTTGGGGTTGAACACCAGGTAGTTGATGTCCGTCCCGGTGCCGTCGATCAGCTGGATCTCCTCCTCCTTGGAGGCCTTGCCCTGGAGATCGATGATGTCGCCCGCCGCCAGACCTCGGTAGGTCAGGTCGATCCGGTCGTCCCGCAACGCCTTGACCATGGTGCCGGAGTCCTGGAAGTAGCGGATGGTCACCGCGTTGTTCCGGCGTTCGGCGAAGCCCTTGTAGCGGTCGTTGCGGTCGAGTTCGGCCTCCTTGCCCTCCTCGTACGACCGGAGGGTGTAGGGCCCCGAGCCGACGACGCCGTCGTCCTCGCGCAGGGCGTCGGCCGGGTAGGCGTCGGGGTCGACGATGGACATCGCCGGGGTGGCGAGCACGAACGGGAAGGTGGCGTCGGGCTTGTTGAGGTAGAAGACGACCTCGCGCTCGCTGGGCGCCTGCACCCGTTCGAGGCTGCCCAGCAGACCGGCCGGACCGCCATTGACGTTGATCTTCCGGATCCGGTCGATGGAGTGCTTGACGGCCTTGGCGTCGAGGGCGCTGCCGTCGGAGAACTGCAGCCCCTCACGCAGCTCGCAACGGAACACCTGGTTGGAGCTGTCGGAGAACTCGCAGCTCTTGGCGGCGTCCGGCTGCGGGGTGGTCGCGCCGACCGGGTAACTCAGCAGGGTCTGGTAGATGTTGCGGAACAGCTCCCAGGAGCTGTCCCAGGAGGCGGCAGGATCCAGCGTGCTGGGCGAGCTGGTGGTTCCCACGACGATGGGTCCCTCGTCGTCCGAGGTGCCGGAGGACAGAACGCCGCATCCGGTCGCCAAGGACGATATGGACGCGATGGCCGCCACCCGCCGCAGGCATCGGTTCCGGTTGAACACGCGCACGCTCCTCGATCTGCCGTCCCAAGAGTCGGCAGACCATACCGCAGTGTTCGCCCCGTTGACCCCTCTCTGGGCGGCCCTTGAGATCGACTTTCCGATGACTACGTTGTCACGCACCGTCGCGACCCCGATACGCCGACACGGGCGCCGTTTTCGTCAACGGACGCCCGTGTCGGATCGTCGGAACAGAGGCCCCGCGCGGGTGATCACGTCACCCGCGCGGCGCGTTCGGTTCAGGCGACGCCGGCGTTGAGGAAGATGCCGCCGTCGACGACCAGGGTCTGGCCGGTGACCCAGTCCGACTGGTCGGAGGTGAGGAACGCGGCGGCACCGCCGATGTCGGAGGGCACGCCGAGCCGGCCCAGCGGGTAGCCGGCGGCGGCCTCCGCCTCCCGGCCCTCGTACAGCGCCTGCGCGAACTTGGTCTTCACCACGGCCGGGGCGATGGCGTTGACCCGCACCTTGGGCGCGAACTCGTGCGCCAGTTGCTGGGTGAGGTTGATCAGCGCGGCCTTGCTGACGCCGTAGGCGGCGATGAACGGCGAGGGCGCGATGCCCGCGACGGAGGCGATGTTGACGATCGCGCCGCCGTTGTCCTTCTGCCAGGCGTGCCAGGTCTTCTGTGCGAAGCCGAGCGCCGAGATCACGTTGGTCTCGAACACCTTGCGCGCCACGTTCAGGTCGAGGTCGGCGATCGGCCCGAACACCGGGTTGGTGCCGGCGTTGTTGACCAGGTAGTCGACGCGGCCGAAGGCCTCCATCGCGCGCTCGACGGCGACGGCCTGATGCGCCTCGTCGTGCGCCTTGCCGGCGACGTACACGGCACGGTCGGCGCCGAGTTTCCCGACGGCCTCCTTGAGGGCGTCCTCGCCCCGGCCGGTGATGCAGACCCGGTCGCCGCGCGCGACCAGCGCCTCGGCGACGCCGTAGCCGATGCCGCGGCTGGCGCCGGTGATCAGGGCGACCTTGCCCGAGAGTTCCACAGCAGTCATGTTCCCGGTCTTCCTAGTCGAGCGGTCCGCCGGCGACGTACAGCACCTGGCCGGAGACGAAGCCGGCCGCCTCGCCGGTGAAGAAGGCGATCGCGTTGGCGATGTCCTCGGGTTCGCCGACGCGGGCGACCGGGATCTGGGTGGCGGCGGCGGCCTTGAAGTCCTCGAAGCCCATGCCGACGCGGTCGGCGGTGGCCTTGGTCATCTCCGTGGCGATGAAGCCGGGGGCGACGGCGTTGGCGGTCACGCCGAACTTGCCGAGCTCCTTGGCGAGGGTCTTGGTGAAACCCTGGAGGCCGGCCTTAGCCGCCGAGTAGTTGACCTGGCCACGGTTGCCGAGCGCGGAGGAGGAGGAGAGGTTGACGACGCGGCCGAAGCCCGCGTCCACCATGTGCTTCTGGCAGGCCTTGGACATCAGGAAGGCGCCGCGCAGGTGCACGTTCATGACGGTGTCCCAGTCGGAGACGCTCATCTTGAACAGCAGGTTGTCGCGCAGCACGCCCGCGTTGTTGACGAGGATCGTGGGCGCGCCGAGCTCCTCGGCGATCCGCGCGACGGCCGCCTCGACCTGCGCCTCGTCGGAGACGTCGCAGCCGACCGCGATCGCCTTGCCGCCGGCGGCGGTGATCTTCTCGACGGTGTCCTTGCAGGCGGCCTCGTCGAGGTCGATCACGGCGACCGCGCGGCCCTCGGCGGCCAGTCGTACGGCGGTGGCGGCGCCGATGCCGCGCGCGGCGCCGGTGACGACCGCGACCCGCTGCTCAGTGGTGGACATTGCTGCTTCTCCTCGCGCTTGGGATGCGGCTCCTGCGGTCGGACCCGAATCAGTGAGCGACCGCTTAGTACCTTCAGCAGACGTGACGCTAGAAGCCCTGGCACCCGGTGTCAACGGCACACCGCGCGTGTGTGATCCATTCCCCGCGCGGGGGCCTCTTCCGCCCGCCGCGGCCGTCACGCGCCCGGTATCCGCGTGGAGCACCCGATCGGCCCAGTGCTGCGCGCCCTCACGCCGGACGGCCCCTAGCGTCGAGACGCGAGCCACCCGCGGCCGGAAAGGAGGCCTCCATGCGCCGTCGCACCGGTGCCATGGGCACGCTGATCGCGCTCGCCGCGATCGTGCCGTCGGCCGACATCGCTCACGCCCAGGACCTGGACTGCAGCGACTTCACCTACCAGGAGGACGCGCAGACCTTCTTCGACACGGACCGGAGCGATCCGCACCGGCTCGACGAGGACCCGGGTCCGGACGACGGAGTGGCCTGCGAGGCACTGCCCCGGCGCGGTCTCACCTCGTCCACCTTCCGCCCGGCCCCCTCCACCTCGGCACCGGCCCGATCGCCGTCGCCGACGGCCGCTTCGCCCACCCGGACCGCGTCACCGACGACCCCCGCCCCCGCCCGGACCGTGCTCCCCACCACCGCGCCGACGACACGGTCCGCGCCCGCCATCACCGCGCCCGCGGCCCCCACCAGTGCACCCGCCGCACCCACGACTCCCTCCCCCGTCGCGCCGACGCGCGGTGTGCGGGGCGGGCTGGGCGGCTCGTCGGGGTCCGGGCCGAGCGACTGGGACCTGGGCATCGGCGCCACCTTCGTGGCAGGTGCCGTACTCACGACCGGACACCTGGTCAGACGCCGCCGGACCTGACGGGCCGCGGGTGGCCGGGGGCCGGTCGCGCGGGGCCGTGTCGGTACGCGGCTCTGCCGCGTGGGCGCGAGCGACCACGAACCACCCGCAGCCGCCCACGGCCCCGTCAGCGCACGAGCAGTTCGAGCAGCCGTTCCACCTCCGCCGCCGGATCGGCGGTGAGCCCGGTGTGCACGGGGCCTGGCTGGACGATGGTGGACCGGGGCGCGATCAGCCAGCGGAAGCGGCGCCCGGCGTCGTCCGACGCCGCCTGCCCGGCCGCTTCCCCGCCCGCGCAGACGCCCTCGACGGCACGCAGCGCGGCCCGTACGCCGGGCACGTCGGCCTTCGGGTCGAGGGCCAGCAGCCGCGCCTCGTCGAGATGGGTGCGGGCCGCGACGAACGACTTGGGTCGGCAGTACACGAGCACCCCTGCGTTGACGCACTCACCGCGTTCGATGCGCGGTACGACCCGCAGCAGCGCGTACTCGAAGACGTGCCGGTCGCTCACTGGTCCCCCTCGAGGCCGTGGATGCGGTGGTGGACGGTGGCCGCGCGGGCGATCAGCGGCCGCGCGTAGGCCGACCGGAGTTCGTCCGGGGTGTCGAAGCCGGGCTCGCCGGTCAGCCAGAGGTCGGGGATCTCCGCGGTGACCTCGGCGAGCAGTTCCTCGGTGACCTGCGGCGCGAGCCGGGTCGCGGCGGACGCGATGTCCGGCGCGCAGGGCTTCAGGGCGTGGTCGGAGGCGTCGTAGGGGCGGGCGGCGGAGGCTGCCGCGCCGGGCCAGTTGTGATGCCAGATCATGGTCGCGCCGTGGTCGATGAGCCAGAGTTCGCCGCGCCGGCGCAGCATGTTGGGGTTGCGCCAGGAGCGGTCGACGTTGTTCACCAGCGCGTCGAACCAGACGATCCGTCCGGCCTCCTCCGGGCTCACCTCGAAGGCGAGCGGGTCGAAGCCGAGGGCACCGGAGAGGAAGTCCATGCCGAGGTTGGTGCCGCCGCTGGACTTCAGCAGCCGCTGCACCTCCTGCTCGGGCTCACCGAGCCCCAGCACGGGGTCTAGCTCGACGGTGACCAGGCGGGGCACCCTCAGTCCCAGCCGGCGGGCGAGTTCCCCGCAGACGACCTCGGCGACCAGCGTCTTGCGGCCCTGTCCGGCGCCGGTGAACTTCAGCACGTAGGTGTTGAGGTCGTCGGCCTCGATCAGTCCCGGCAGCGAGCCGCCCTCGCGCAGCGGCGCGATGAAACGGGTCGCGGTGACTTCCTTGAGCATCGCCCCAGGCTACTGGCGCGTCGCCGCACGTCGGAGGCGACCCGGGCGGAACGGCCCGAGGCCGACAGCGAAACGACAGCCGTGATTTACGCCCGCCCGACCGCGGACAGGCCAGGCTCTCGGCATCGCCTGAACAGCGTGGGCCCGCTGACCGTACCTCTCGACAGATCACGCATCCCCGGAAGGAACACCGGCATGACCAGCGCATCGCTCAAGCCCGCATCAGGACCCGCCCGTCGGACCGTCGTGGCGGCGGCCGGAGCGGCAGGTCTCGCCGTCGCGCTGACCGCGTGCGGAGGCTCCGACGACGACACGTCGAGCTCCTCCGTGGACTCCGGCTCCGCCGGCGGCTCGTCGGACGGCGGCGGCACGAGCGGCGGGGGTTCGGGCGGCGGCGAGAACGCCGGCGCCGGTGCCGACCCGCTCGCCTCGACCGCCGACATCCCCGAGGGCGGCGGAAAGGTCTTCGCCGACCGTAAGGTGGTCGTCACCCAGCCGACGGCCGGCGAGTTCAAGGCGTTCTCGGCGACCTGCACCCACCAGGGGTGCGCGGTGAAGAGCATCGCCGACGGGGTCATCAACTGCCCCTGCCACAACAGCAACTTCTCCATCACCGACGGCAGTGTGAGGAGCGGCCCGGCGACCAAGCCGCTGCCCGCCGTGGAGATCACGGTGAGCGGGGACTCGATCACCCTCGCCTGAGCCACCGGCGCCGGGCACGACATGAGAGACGAAGGGGCCGTATGACCGCCACGCAGCGCCGGGGCCGGAAGATCATGATGACACCCGGTGAGCTGGACGATTTCCTCACCGTCCAGCGCACCTGCCGGGTCGCCACGGTGTCCGCCGACGGCGCGCCGCACGTCAGCACGCTCTGGTTCGCCTGGGACGGCACCTCGCTGTGGCTGTACTCCGTGGTGCGCAGCAGACGCTGGACCGACCTGCGCGGGGATCCGCGAGTGGCGGTCGTGGTCGACACGGGAGAGGAGTACGACGAACTGCGCGGCGCGGAACTGTCCGGGCGGGTGGAGTTCGTGGGCGAGATCCCGCGCACCGGCGAGCTGCGCGCGGAACTCGACGTTCCGGAGACCTTGTTCGCCCGCAAGAACTTCGGCCTGGACGAGATGCCCCACGACGGCCGGCACGCCTGGCTGCGCCTGACCCCGGAGAAGATCGTGTCCTGGGACTTCAGAAAGCTGCCGACGCTGCCGTAGGCATGCCGTCCCCGCTCACCCCGACGCGCTCCCCCGCCTCCCGCAGCGCCCGCACCGCCGCCCGGATCGACGGGCGGCGGTCGGCGTCCGCGCGCCAGACGACGAAGACGTGCCGTCGTACGCGCTGCCGGAGCGGGACGGTCACCACCCCGTCGGGCAACGGGTTGCGGCCGAGCAGCGGGGCGATGCAGACGCCGAGTCCCGCCGCGACCAGGCCGAGCTGGGTGTGGCTCTCGGCGGCGCGGTGGCCGATGATCGGCTCGACGCCCTTGGAACGCAGGGTGAACATCAGCCACTCGTGGCAGAACTCGCCCTCGCCCCAGGTGATCCACTCGTCCTCGGCGAACTCGGCGAGGTCCACCTCGTCGCGGCCGGCGAGCCGGTGGCCGGCCGGGACGGCCATATCGGCCGGGTCGTCCAGCAGGGGCGCCTTGACCAGGCCGTCGGGCAGCGGCATCGGCTTGTTGTGCCAGTCGAGCAGCACCGCGAGATCGAGATCCCCGCGCACCACTCCCCGGATGCTCCGCTCCGGCTCCTGCTCGCGGGAGCGCACGCGCAGCGCGGGATGCCGCTCGCGCAGGTCCCGCAGGGCCACCGGAAACAGCCCCCGCGCGGCGGTCGGGAACGCCGCGACGCGCAGCTCGCCGGCGACCTGCCCGCGCTGCGCCTCCAGGTCGGACTGGGCGAGCTCGACCTGGGAGAGGATCCGCGCGGCATGCTCGGCGAGCAGCCGGCCCGCGTCCGTGAGCCGGACCCCGCGCCCGTTCTTGGCCAGCAGTTGCTGACCGGCCTCGCGCTCCAGCTTGGACATCTGCTGCGAGACGGCCGAGGTCGTGATGTGCAGGCCCTCGGCCGCACCGCTGACCGAGCCGTGCCGGGCGAGGGCGTCGAGGGTGCGCAGGCGCTCCAGGTTCAACATGTAAGCGATGCTACGAGATACCACGTTCGAAATCTCGATTGTGCTACGAGATGGATGTCCCGCATCGTTGCGTGCATGAGCAGCGTCATCGCGACCACCACCACACCGGCCCCGGCCGGCCCCGCCCCGGAGCGCACCCGTCCCCGTCTGGACTGGCGGCTGCGCTTCGGCATGCTCTCCCTGATCTGGGGATTCAGCTTCCTCCTCATCAAGGTCGGCACCCAGGGCTACGCCCCCTTCCAGGTCACCCTCGGCCGGCTGGCCTTCGGTACCGCCGTCCTGGCGGTCGCGATGGCGGTACGGCGGGAGGGACTGCCGCGCGGCGCGCGCACCTGGGGTCATCTCGCGGTCGCCGGGTTCCTGCTGAACGCCCTGCCGTTCTCGCTGTTCGCCTTCGCGGAGCTGACCATCCCGTCCACGCTGGCCGGCATCTGCAACGCGACCTCGCCGCTGTGGGGCATGGCCCTGTCGCTGGTGGCGCTGTCCGAGGACCGGCCGACCCGGGTGCGGGTGGCGGGACTCGGCCTCGGCTTCCTCGGCGTGCTGACCGTGCTGGGCGCCTGGCAGGGCTTCGAGGGCCTGGACGCCCGCGGTACGACGCTGGCCCTGCTGGCCTCGCTGAGCTACCCCGTCGGCTGGATCTACGTCCGCCGCACCCTGGCGGGCAGCAGCCACTCGAACCTCTCCCTGACCGGCGGCCAGCTGCTGCTGGCCACGGTCCAGCTGGCCGTCGTCACCCCGATGTTCACCACCATGCCGACCCGCTTCGCCGTCGGCCCGCTGCTGGCGATCGCCGCGCTGGGCATGCTGGGGACGGGTTTGGCCGTACTCATCCAGTACGGCCTGGTCGCCGAGGTCGGCCCGACGACCGGCCAGATGGTCACCTACTTCGTCCCGGTGATCGCCGCCGCGGCCGGCATCGTCCTCCTCGGCGAGACCCTGGCCTGGTCGACACCGGTGGGCGCGGCAATCGTCCTGGCGGGCGCGGCACTCACCCAGATGAGGCCGAAGAAGCCGGCGTAGCCACGGCAACGGTGCCGTGGCACGAACACCCCGCCCGCCGCCCCGGCGGCGGCCCGCACCGTCCGGACACCGACCGGGCCCCACCCGAACGCCCTCGCGGACGCCCGGGTGGGGCCGCAGAAGCCGGCGCGGCCACGGCAGCACCGCTCCGACACAGGTCCCGCCGGACCTCGTGACCCGAACGCCGCCCTGCCCCGCCCGCAGCAGCGGCCCGCCTCCGGACGTACCTCGCGGACGCCCCGGCGACACCGCAGAAGCCGGCGCGGCCACGGCCGTCCCAGGCCGGCGGCCCGTACCGTCCGGTGTCGGTCGCGCCGTTCAGGCGTACGTCCTCGTCGGCTCCCCGGCGGGGCCGAGCGCCGCCGCGATCGTCCCGGCCAGGGGCTCGATCTCCTCCTCCGTGAGTGTCGAGACCGTGACGCGGATGCCCGGTGGTGCGCTCATGCGGAAGCGGGCACCGGGGGCCACCGCCCAGCCGGCGTGCAGCAGACGGGCGACGGTGCCGGTCTCGTCGGGGACCGGCACCCACACGTTCATGCCACTGCGCCCGTGCGCCGCGATCCCGCGCCGGGCCAGCGCCCCGATCAGCGCGTCCCGGCGTCGCCCGTACCGCGCGGCCACGGCCGCCGGGTCCACCGCGCCCTCGCTCCACAGCCGCACCACCGCGCGCTGGACGATCCTGCTGACCCAGCCCGGCCCGAGCCGCTGCCGTCCGCGCACCCGGTCGAGGGTGACCGCGTCCCCGGTGAGCACCGCGAGCCGCAGGTCGGGGCCGTAGGCCTTGGCCGCCGAGCGCACGAAGGCCCAACTGCGGGTCGTACCCGCCAGGGCGTGCAGCGGCAGGTCGACGATGTGGTGCCCGTGGTCGTCCTCGATGAGCAGCGTCTCCGGGTGGTCGGCGAGCACCGGGCGCAGGGCACGCGCCCGGGCGGCGCTCAGCGCGGCGCCGGTCGGGTTCTGCGCCCGGTCCGTGACGATCAGGGCCCGCGCCCCGCCCGCCAGTGCCTTCCGTACGTCGTCGGGCGAAGGGCCCTCGTCGTCGACCCCTACGGGAACGATCCTCAGCCCCAGCGCCGGAACCAGGTCCAGCAGACTCCCCCACCCCGGATCCTCCACCGCGACCGCGTCCCCGGGCCTGAGATGTGCCGCGAGCACCCGCTCCATCGCGTCCAGCGCGCCCGAGGTGACGGCGACGGGCCCGTCCGGAACACCGTCGGCGTCCAGCCCGGCCCGCGCCAGCCGCACCAGCTCGGGCTCCACGGGCGCGTGCCCGTACAGCACCGGCTCCCGGTCGCCCTCCCCGGCCGCCGCCGCGAACGCCCCGGCCAGCGCGGGCAGCAGCGCGGGGTCCGGGTTGCCCTCGGACAGGTTCCGCACGCCCGGCGGGACCTCCACCCGGATGAGTTCACGCGCGGTGGTGGCCGGCTTGGACCGCACCCGGCTCCCCCGCCGGCCCGCGGTCTCGATGACCCCGCGCTCGCGCAGGGTCCGGTACGCGGCGGCGACGGTGTTCGGATTCACCCCGAGTTGCTCCGCCAACTCCCGCATGGGCGGCAGCGGTTCACCCGGCCGCAGCACTCCGTCGCCCACCGCACGCTCGACGCTCGCGGAAATCTCCGCTGCGCGCCGCCCACTGATCCGATACTCTCCTAGCACAAAGCCAATTATGCACTAGTGCAATGGAGAGTGCCATGCAGGGGACCCGGCAGCAGCGGCCCGCCGCCACCTACCCGCCCACCGAGCGCACCGTCCCCACCCGCTCCCCCGACCGTGCCGCCTACGACAAGGAGCTGGTGCACGCGATACTCGACGAGGGCTACGTCTGCCATCTCGGCTTCGTCCGGGACGGCGCGCCGGTGGTGCTGCCCACGCTGTACGGCCGGGTCGGCGAGGTCCTCTACGTCCACGGTTCGACGGGTTCGCGCCCGCTGCGCGCGGCGGGCCGGGCCGACCCCGGCCTTCCGGTGTGCCTGACCGTCACCCACGTCGACGGGCTGGTGCTGGCCCGCTCGGCCTTCCACCACTCGATCAACTACCGCTCCGTGGTGGTGCACGGCGTGGCGTACGACGTGACCGACCCCGAGGAGAAGCGCCGGGCGCTCGACGCCCTGGTCGACCATGTCGTACCGGGCCGCGCCGCCGACTCCCGGCCGGCCGACAAGAAGGAGCTGGCCGCCACGGCGGTGATCCGCCTCGATCTGGACGAGGTCTCCGCCAAGCTCCGCACCGGCGGCGTCAACGACGAGCCCGAGGACCTGGACCTGCCCCACTGGGCCGGTGTCGTCCCGCTGCGCAAGGGCTACGACACCCCGCTCGCCGACGCGGGCCTGGCCCCCGGCACCGAACTGCCCGGCTACCTGACGGTCCTGTGATGCTGATCCACCCCTGGGACGCGCCCCGCGACGACGCCGAGTGGCAGCGGTGGCTGACCACGCACGACTTCGGCCAGCTCGCGGTCAACGGCCCACCGGGCGAACCGCCGTACGTCCAGCCCCTGCACTTCGCCTACGACGCCGAGCACGGTGAGGCGGTCACGCACCTGGCCCGGCCGAACCCGCTCTGGCACGCCGTCGAGGCGAACCCGGTCGTCCTGCTGAGCGTGGTCGACGACTACGTCTACGTCCCCGGCCCCTGGCAGGCCGAGCCCGGCACCCCGCCCGAGCACGGCGTCCCGACGAGCCTCTATGCGTCCGTCCAACTGCGCTGTCACGCCCATGTCGTGGACGATCCGGCGCAGAAGGCCGCGCTCCTCAACCGCCAGGTCGGCCACTTCCAGCCGGAGGGCGGCTCCGCGCATGCGGCGGCGGGCGAGGCCCCGTACGGCAGGCTGCTGTCCGGGATCCGCGGGCTTCGGCTCGAAGTGACGGGCGTACGGGCGAAGTTCAAGTACGCGGGCAAGCGGTCCGAGACCGTACGGGAGCGCATCGCGGCCGGGCTGGCGGACCGGGACGGCGTGCGTGACGCGGAGGCACGCGCGCACGTCCTGCGCCGGCAGCCGGCCTGACCCGGGGGCCCTCCCGCGCGGAAGGGCCCCTCGCCGTCACACCGGCACCATGTCCTGCCCCTCCCTGCGGGCCCGCGCACCCCGCGCCTCGCCCACCGCGAGACCCGCGACCGAGCCCAGCATCAGCAGGGTCCCTGCCAGGGTGGCCGCCGTCAGCCGCTCACCGAGCAGGGCGACCGCGAGCACCGCCGCGCTCACCGGCTCCAGCAGCATGATCACGGACACGGTGGCCGACCGTACGACGGCGGCACCGGCGAAGTAGAGGCCGTACGCGAGCGCCGTCGGCACGGAGGCGACATACGCCAGCAGGCACAGCAGCGCGCCGGGGGCATCGGTGTGCGGCACCAGTCCCTCGACCGCGGCGAACGGCAGCAGCACCAGGCTGGTGACGGTGAACGCCCCGACGGTCGTACCGGAGGAGTCCGTACCGCCGTCGCGTCCCCACCAGCGGGTGAGCAGTGTCATCGCCGAGTATCCGGCCGCGGACAGCAGGGCGAGCAGCACGCCCCACGGGTCCACGGTCGCGCCCCCGCCGCCGAGGACGAGCACGACGAGTCCGGCGAGCGCGCCCACGACGGCGGCCAGCCCGCCGCGCCCCAGGCGCTCCTTCATGGCCAGTCGCGCGCCGAGCGCGATCAGTACGGGTCCGGCCCCGAGGGTGATGACGGTGGCCACGGCGAGTCCTGTGGCGGAGACGGCCGCGAAGTAGGAGGTCTGGAAGACCGCGAGCCCGATGCCGGTGGCTCCGGCGCGCAGCGCCCGGCGGCGGCGCGGTTCGGGGGCGGCGGTCCGGACGCGCCGCGACAGCGGCCGGACGGCGAGCAGCAGCACCAGGCCGGCCGCGCAGCGCCAGAAGGACAGGGCGACGGGACCCATGTCGCTGGTCCGGTAGACCAGTGACGCGGCGGCGCCCGCGGTGCCCCAGGCGGCACCGGCGACGATCAGATAGAGGAGGCCTCGCCCGACGGGCAGGCCGGAGACGGCGTTAGACACGTGTTCTCTCCGCGGATGCACGCACCACGCGCGTCGGCGTGGGCGCGGAAGTTCGGGGAAGGATCCCGGATCAGGCCCGGTCGGGACCGGACCGGCGGGATCCGCGGACTTCGTCTGCGGGCAGCACCGTCACGCCCGGCGACCAGCCGGGCGGATGTGCCGGAGGGCCCGCCTCAGGCGGCCGGGGGCGGAAGAACACGTGCGTGCGCATGCATGATCAGCACCCTAGGCGGTCGTTCCCGGCGTGGACAACTCCCGTTCGGGCCCGCCGCTCGCCACCGGCTTCCCGGAGCCCTTCGCCGGAGCCGAGGACTG
Organism: Streptomyces sp. NPDC020731; assembly: GCF_044334705.1. Classification (NCBI taxonomy): domain Bacteria; kingdom Bacillati; phylum Actinomycetota; class Actinomycetes; order Kitasatosporales; family Streptomycetaceae; genus Streptomyces; species Streptomyces sp. NPDC020731. The sequence goes on along the minus strand of NZ_JBIRTN010000026.1, from coordinate 25,992 downwards.
GGCGATGAAAGCACCCGTCAGGACCACCGCGCCGCCCACGATCTGCGGTGCCGACAGATGCTCGCCGAGCAGGACCCAGGCGAGGACGGTGGCGATGACCGCCTCCAGACAGGCCACGACACCGGCGACCTGCGGCGAGAGCCGGCGCACCGACACCACCCCGGTGACGTACGCGACCACCGTGGCGACGAGGACGATCCAGGCCAGCAGTACGAAGGCGGCGACCGGGGTGCCGTCCATCTCCGCGCTGCCGGTGAGCACGGACCACTCCATGGACCAGGGGCGGGCGACGACGGTCAGGACGGCGGCACCGATCAGCAGCCCGTAGGCGATCACACCGAGTGGGTCGGGTGCCTTCTCGCCGTCGCCGCCCTGGTCGGACAGGACGAAGTAGCCGACCTGGCAGCAGGCCGCGCCGAGCGCGAGCAGCAGACCGAGGGCGTCGAAGCCGAGGCCCGCCCACACCTCCACGACACAGGCGAGCCCGCCCACCGCCAGGACCACGCCGACCGCGGCGGCGCGGGTCACCGGCCGCCGCTGCACGAACCGCACCCAGCCGAGCACGAGCGCGGGCGCCAGATATTCGACCAGCAGCGCGACGCCGACAGGGATGCGGGAGAGAGCGGCGAAGTAGCAGGCCTGGACGCCGGCCACGGCGAACAGGCCGAATCCGGCGAGCAGCCCGGGCCTGCTGCGCAGGAGTCCCCGGTGGCGCACCGCCAGCGGGAGCATGACGAGCGCCGCGCCCGCCACCCGCAGCCACACGACGTGGAGCGGGTCGAGACCCGCCTCGATCAGCGGCTTGGCCGCCACACCGGACCCCCCGAAGGCCAGCGCGGACAGCAGTGCGAGGCCGAGTCCGACGCCCTTTCGGTGGTCGCTCGGGGTATTGGCAGAGGTAGGCACCGGCACATGATGACAGGACCCGACAGGAGCGTCACCCCTTATGACGCCTGTCTCACCGACCGGACGGCACCTCGAGCCGGGCCAACAGTTCACGGGAGTCGATTCCGGCGCGTTCGAGGACCTCGACGGCACGCGCCCGCGGGTCCACGACGATCGCCGCGAGCAGGTCCGTACCGCACGCCGGGCCGCGGCCGTGGTGGGCGGCGCGCTCGTGGGCGTACTCCATGCAGCCCGCGGCCAGCGGTGAGAAGCCCGCGACCTCGGTCACCACGGGGACGCCGCCGGAGTCCTCGACCGCGCCCTGCCAGCGCAGCCCGTAGCCGATGCTGCGCTGGACCAGATAGCCGAGCAGCCGGGCGATCCGGGGGCCCTCGCCGAAGACGGCTCTCACCTCGGCGTCGGACTCCAGGAGCGAGTGCAGCAGATGGGCGGTGTCGATCTGGCGGTCCCCGTCCCGGACCGTCCTGCGCCGGGCACCGGCCACCACCGCTGCCAGCTCGGCGCCGAGCCCGACATCGTTCTCCGCGCGGTGGATGCCCTGTTCCTGGGGCTCCTGGGCCTGTTGCCGTGGGATACGGGGTTGCACATCCCCACCCCATCAGGCCCGCGGGCCCGGGACATCCCCGGCGAGGGGCATCTTGGCGTCCCACGGGAAGTGGACGTCCCGGGCCGGAATCTCCTCCTTGCGAAGGAGATCAGGGTGTTTCCGTCCGAGGGACGCGCGCCGGTTTGCGTCACGCCCCTCGCCGGTCCTCACCGACTCCGTCAGTCCTCGTCGGCGAGGATCAGGTACAGCTTCTTGCGGGCTTCGTTGATGACGGCGAGAGCCTTCTCCCGCTGCTCCTTGCTGCCCGTCTTCCAGACCTGCCCGAAGGCCTCCATCAGGCCGAAGCCGGCCTGACGGATCTCGCTCAGCGCCTCCCAGTCGACCCCGCGCGAGGCCTCCTCCCAGGGAGCCTCGGGGCCTTCCTCGGCCGCCGAGCGGCCTGCGTCGGTGAGCGAGAACAGCTTCTTGCCGCCCTCGGACTCGCTGACGATCAGCCCCTCGTCCTCCAGCAGTTGGAGGGTGGGGTACACCGAGCCGGGGCTGGGCTTCCACGCCCCGCCGCTGCGCTCGGCGATCTCCTGGATCATCTCGTAGCCGTGCATCGGACGGTCCTTCAGCAGGGCCAGGATCGAGGCCCGTACGTCACCGCGCCGCGCCCTACCCCTCGGTCCGCCGCGCCCTCGCCCGCCCCAGGGGCCGCCGTGCCCGAAACCCGGGCCGAAAGGACCGCCGGGACCACCGGGGCCCCCCGGACCGAAGGGCCCGAAGGCCGCCCGCAGCCGGTCGAAGTCGCCACGGCCGCCACGTGGGCCGCCGTGACCGTGTCCGTGCTCGTGACCATGGGTACGCATTGTGACCACTCCATTCCATCGTTGATCTGTCGCGATGCTTCAACGATATATCGGGACTGTTCGTCCGACAACCCTTTGGGTCAGGACGCAGCCGCGACGAACGGTCCAGGACTCGCGAATTGGCCTTGGCCTGCGGCTTCGCACAGCTCCTACCGTCAGGGCATGCGGATTCGAATCGTCGACGCCTTCACCGACCGGCCCTTCGCCGGCAACCCCGCCGGAGTGCTGCTCCTGGACGCCTTCCCGGACGACCCCTGGCTGCAGAACGTCGCCCTGGAGGTCAACCACGCCGAGACGGCCTTCGCCCACCCGCTCCCCGCGGGCGGCGAGGCCGACTGGGCGCTGCGCTGGTTCACCCCCGCCACCGAGGTCGCGATGTGCGGCCACGCGACGCTGGCCACCGCGCACGTCCTGCACACCACCGGCGCGCACCGGGGCCCGGTGCGGTTCGCCACCCGCAGCGGCGTCCTCGTCGCCACGCCCGGCGAGGACGGCTCCGTCACCCTGGACTTCCCCACCGCCCCGCTCACCGCGGCCGACGTTCCCGAGGGCCTCGCCGAAGCGCTGGGCACCCGGCCGCTCACGGCGTTCGACACCGGCCCGAACATCGGGGACCTGCTCGTCGAGGTCGCCGACGAGCGGACCGTCCACGCCCTGCGGCCCGACCTCAAGGCCCTGGCCGCCCACTCCGAGCGCGGCATCATCGCCACCGCCCGCGCCGAGAACCCCGCCCTCGGCTACGACTTCGTCTCCCGCTGCTTCTTCCCGAACGTCGGCATCGACGAGGACCCGGTCACCGGCAGCGCGCACACCGCTCTGGCCCCCTACTGGTCCGAGCGCCTCGGCCGCTCCGGCCTCACCGGCCTGCAGGCCTCACCGCGCTCCGGCCGCGTCCGCACCGAGGTGCGCGGCGCGCGCACCCTGCTGAGCGGACGGGCCGTGACCGTCATCGAGGGCGATCTGCTGGTCTGATCCCGGCACGACAGAGGGGGCGTACGGCCGCACCGTACGCCCCTCTCCGCCGCCTCACGCCGTCGGCAGCCAGTCCACCTTGCCTGCCAGCAGCGCGTACCCCACGAACGCCCCGATGTCGAGCAGCGTGTGCGCGGCCACCAGCGGCCCGACGCGCCCCCAGCGCCGGTAGAGGTACACGAACACCACGCCCATGACCATGTTCCCGATGAAGCCGCCGATGCCCTGGTAGAGGTGGTAGGAGCCGCGCAGCACCGAACTGCCCGCCATCGCCGCTCCCGGGGACCAGCCCAGCTGGTTGAGCCGGCGCAGCAGGTAACCGAGGACGATGACCTCTTCGACGATCGAGTTCTGCAGCGCCGAGAGGATCAGCACGGGGTACTTCCACCACACCTCGGGCAGCGCCTCCGGCACCACGGTGAGGTTGAAGCCGAGCCCGCGCGCGGCCAGGTAGAACGCGATGCCGCTGCTGCCGATCACCGCCGCGACCGCCGCTCCGCGGCCGAGGTCGAACCAGGGCCGGGTGCGGTCGAAGCCGAGAACGCGCAGTCCCACACCCTCGCGCAGCAGGAAGTGCGCGACCAGCGCGACGGGGACGAGCGCCGTGGCGATCCCGAAGAGCTGCCAGGCCAGGTCCAGCCAGGGACGGCCCGGCGCGGCCGAGGCGTTGAGGGTGGCCGCCTGGTCCTTCAGGCCGCCCGGCCTGGTGACCGAGCCGACAAAGCTGATCAGCGCGGACACTCCGCTCGCGCCCAGGGACAGCGCGAGCACCAGCAGCGTCTCGTTGCGCAGCGTCGTCCGCGACAGCCTCCGCTCAGGAAGGGAATCGGCCCCCGGGCCCGCCTCCGCCTGCACGCCTGCCTCCACATCACCGATCGGTCCGATCAGTATGAGGGCAGCGGCTGTGCGCCCGGCCGGGGGGCCGCTGAGCGGGTCAGCCCGTGGGCACAGGTTCCGGCAGCCCCACCGGCCAGGTGTGTACGGGATCCCCCTGTTCCATCAGCTCGCGGTAGCGGCGGGTGGTGGCGGCCAGGGCGGCGTCGCGGCCCAGACCCAGGTCCAGCGCCCGGTGGAAGGTCGCGGCCTGCCAGGTCGCACCGTTCACCCTCCGCCGGCACCGCTCCTCGATCACCCCGAGGTACAGGTCGCGGTCGGCGGGCTCGATCCCCCACGCGTCCAGTCCGGCCTCGGCGAGCGGCAGCAGTTCGTCCCGTACGAGGGTGACCGCGTCCACCTCGCCCAGACCGCCGAGACGACCGCGCCGGGGCCAGGTGAGGCGGGCGTCGATGCCGTGCTTGCAGGCGGCGTCGAAGTTGGCGGCGGCGGCCTCGAAGGGCAGCCGGGTCCACACCGGCCGGCTGTCCTCGGCGAGGGCGCGGACGACTCCGTAGTAGAAGGCCGCGTTGGCGATGACGTCGGTGATCGTGGGACCGGCGGGCAGCACCCGGTTCTCCACGCGCAGGTGGGGGACGCCGTCGGCGATGCCGTAGACGGGGCGGTTCCAGCGGTAGACGGTGCCGTTGTGCAGGACGAGTTCGGCGAGGCTGGGGACGCCACCCCGGTCCAGCACCTCGAGCGGGTCCTCGTCGTCGCAGATGGGCAACAGGGCCGGGTAGTAGCGCAGGTTCTCCTCGAACAGGTCGAACGCCGAGGTCACCCAGCGCTCCCCGAACCAGGTGCGCGGCCGCACGCCCTGGGCCTGGAGCTCGGGCGGGCGGGTGTCGGTGGACTGCTGGAACAGCGGGGGCCGGGACTCGCGCCACAGTTCGCGGCCGAACAGGAACGGCGAGTTGGCGCCGACGGCGATCTGGGCGGCGGCGACGGCCTGGGCCGCGTTCCACACACTGGCGAAGCGCTCCGGGGTGACCTGGAGGTGCAGTTGCACCGAGGTGCAGGCGGCCTCCGGAGCGATGGACTTGGAGGTGCAGCTGAGGCGCTCGACGCCGTCGATGTCGAGGGTGAAGTCCTCACCGCGCGCGGCCACGATCTGTTCGTTGAGCAATGCGTAGCGGTCGACGTCGGAAAGATTCGAGGAGACCAGGTCGTCCCGGTCCAGCGTCGGCAGGATGCCGATCATCACGATCCCCGCGTCCACCTCGCCGGCTTTCCGGTCGGCGTACGCGAGCGAAGTGCGCAGTTCCTCGTCGAGCCGGTCGAATACCCGCCCGCCCAATCGGTGGGGGGCGATGTTCACTTCCAGATTGAACATGGCGAGTTCTGTCTGGAAGTCCCTGCTGGCGATCCGTTCGAGGACTTGCGCATTCAACATTCTCGGCATGCCGTCGGCGCCCGCGAGATTCAATTCGATCTCCAGCCCCATGAGGTTCCTGGGGCGGTCGAACCGCTTCTCCGCCAGGAGTCGCTCCAAGCCCGTCAGGCAGCTGCGGAGCTTCTCACGGTAGCGCTGGCGATCGGACAGGTCGAACCGGCCTGCCACGACCTTTTCCCCCATCGAAGCGTCCTTCCTCGCGCGGGCGGACCGAAGATCGTCCGCCGGGGTCCCGGTCCACAGGCAAGGATGCCCCGTCGATGCGATCGATAACGCCCCGGACGGCGCCGTCGACCGCTAGTCTGATCGATGTGACCAGTGGCACATTCACTAGGCATGGCACAGAAGGCCACTTGCGGGCCGGTTGCGAACTCGTGAAAAACGCCGATGAGAATTGGCCGACCGCTTCGCGGTCATTTTCCGAGGTCACCGGCGTGCACCCTGCCTGGAATCGGGATTATTTTCTCATTTCACCGGCCAGAAGTACCCTTGTTCCGCCGGTCGAAAACGGCTAGACGAAACATAGTCTGAACACGTGTCGTATAAACTTCGCGCACAAGGCAGAAGGTTGGCGCCCGCGGTTCGAGTGATCCAGCCGAGAGGTGGCGTGCGGCACTCCGCGCCCCCGTCTCCCGGACTCGGCCCCCGGCCCCTGCCTCTCTGACCTTCGCGAGCTGACAGCGCCGTCCGCCACGCCCCGCCCTCGCGCCACTGTGCCTTCGAATGAGAGGCGACCCACCATGCCGCTGCATGTCCCCCCGGCTCCCGCGCCCGCACTGCGTTCCGTCCTGACCGCGCTCTCCTCGCCGACCGCGGTCCGCGAAGCCCGAACTCCCTCCCTGCTCGTCGCCCAGGGACCCTCCTCACCCGAGTTGCCCCTTCCCGTGCACGTCCTGGAGCGGACCGCCCCCGACGGCGGGACCGCCACCCGGCTGGCCGGCTGGCGTTTCCTGATCCGTACCGGCGACCGCGCGGTGGCCGCCGCGGACACCGTGCTCACCGCCGACGGCTGGACGTTCTCCCGCTTCTTCGAGGGCCCCTACATCACCTCCACCGAGCTCGCGCTGCGCCAGGCCGAGGCCATGGCACAGCCGTACCAGCCCCGGCTGCTCTCGGTGCCGAGCCTCTACATGCTGACGCTCTGGCTGCACGGCGATCCCACCGCGGACGGCGCCACCGGCCACCCGGCCGCCACCGATCTGCTCGTCCCGCTCGCCCCGGCGCCGCCCGGCATCGCGGCCCACCGCCCGCACCGGTTCGCCGACCTGCTCCCGGTCCTGACGCACCGGGTGGCACCGGCCCGGCTGCTCGGCTCACCCGCCTGAGAAGACACCGCGTACCCCGCCGCCCGGAACTCCCGACGCGGCGGGGTACGCGCTGTTCCCGGGAGGACTAGCCCCATCCGGCCACGCCGAACCACCCGAAGTGACAGTGCAGTTGAGATGAACCGTCCGCGCGGGTGACGCGTCATCAACCTGTGAGGAGCGGTGCCGCGAAATCCCTGCGGATCGTCGCCCATGGGGCAACACTGGTTTCCGACCGACTTATCACAACGGGGGGCGGCCATGAACGAAACTTCACGCCGCGGAACTGAAACGACAGCCGACTCACAGGTCACCACAGAGCGAGAGATCCCACCCATGTGCCAGCACCAACCACCGTGCCCCTCAGCCGACTCCGCCGACCGGGAATCCGCCCGTCTCGTGGCGCACCACCCAGAGCAGGGCTGGAGCCTGCTGTGCAACGGTGTCGTGTTCTTCGAGGACACCGGTGAACTCCTGCCCGACGGCAGGATCATCGCCCCGCAGCGTCCCCGGGGCGCCAGCCTGACCACCGCCTGATCCCGACCGGGCGGGAACGGGGCCCGCCCGGGGACACGAGGGGCCGGACGCAGGACCTCCTGCGCGCCGGCCCCGACGCGTGTCCGGGGTGAATCACTCACCGTGGTCCGGCACATGGGAGGGGTGACCGGCGGCCCGTCCGGCGAGAGTCCGCCCCGCGACGCCTTCCCACGGGCGCCCGCCTTCCGGAAGACTCCTGGAAGTTTCACGGGTTTCGTCACGGAGGTGGGGCAAGTGGCAGCACACGGGGCCGACGCCGGGGGCAGAGTCACGATCACGGAGATCGCCCGACAGGCCGGCGTCTCCGTGCCGACCGTCTCCCGCGTGGTCAACGGCCGCTCCGACGTCTCCCCCGGGACCCGCGCCCGGGTCGAGGACCTGCTGCGCCGTCACGGCTACCGCAAGCGCCCCGCCACCTCCCCCTCCCGTGCGGCCCTGCTCGACCTCGTCTTCAACGACCTCGACAGCCCCTGGGCCGTGGAGATCATCCGCGGCGTCGAGGAGGTCGCCCACGGCGCCGGGGTGGGCACGGTGGTGTCGGCGATCCACGGGCGCTCCGGTGACGCCCGGGAATGGATGCGCAACCTGCGGGCCCGCGCGTCCGGCGGCGTCATCCTCGTGACCTCGGCGCTGGAATCCACACTGCACGAGGAGTTGCGCATCCTGGGGGTCCCGCTGGTGGTCGTGGACCCGGCGGGCTCCCCCGCCCTGAACGTGCCGACCATCGGCGCCGCCAACTGGTCGGGCGGCCTGGCCGCGACCGAACACCTGCTGGCCCTGGGGCACCGCAGGATCGGCATGATCGCCGGGCCGCCGCGGCTGCTCTGCTCACGTGCGCGGCTCGACGGTTACCGGGCGGCGCTCGAAGGCTCGGACATCACGCTCGACGCATCGCTGGTGGTACCCGGCGACTTCAAGCCGGAGTCCGGCTTCACGGGCTGCAACGTCCTGCTGGACCTGCCGGAACCGCCGACCGCGGTGTTCGCGGCGAGCGACCAGATGGCACTGGGGGCGATCGAGGCGCTGCGCCGCCGGGGGCTCAGGGTTCCGGAGGACATGAGCGTGGTCGGCTTCGACGACCTTCCGGAAGTCCGTTGGTCGGCGCCGCCGCTGACCACCGTCCGCCAGCCCCTGGCCGAGATGGGCAAGCTCGCCGTCCGTACGGTGCTCCGTCTCACCCGCGACGAACAGCCGGACTCCCCCCGCGTGGAACTGGGCACGGACCTCGTCGTCCGGGCGAGCACGGCGGCTCCCGCCGAGCGGGGCTGACGCACCTCCGGCACCACCTATCGTGACCGGCATGGAGTCCTACACGATCGGCCAGGCAGCGAGGCTGCTCGGCGTGAGCCCGGACACCGCCCGCCGCTGGGCGGACGCGGGGCGTATCCCCACCCACCGCGACGACGGCGGACGCCGGCTCATCGACGGACGGGACCTGGCGGCGTTCTCCGTCGAACTCGCCAGGGCCGGCGCCGTCGAGGAGGGCACCCCGTACACCTCCGCCCGCAACGCCTTCCCCGGCATCGTCACCGCGATCAAGCTCGGCGACGTCGCCGCCCAGGTCGAGATCCAGGCCGGCCCGCACCGCCTCGTCTCGCTGCTCACCCGGGAGGCCGTCGAGGAACTGGGGCTGGAGGTCGGCGTGGAGGCCACGGCCCGCGTGAAGTCGACGAACGTCCATATCGACCGCGCCTGACGGCGACAGCACGCCTGCGTGAACGCATATGCGCGCGCTCTGGATGTTCTTCCTGGCTCATGCGATAAGGAAAGGGGTGAACACCTGGCAGATGCGTCAGTATGATCGGCACATCGGGAGAGCTCTGCGGGCTCTTCCACCCGCCCACAGAGGAAGTGCTCCGACATGACCCGTTCGCATCGGACCCGTCGGATCGCCGGCCCAGGGGCAGCCGCCGTACTGGCGCTGAGCGCCTGCTCCGCGTCCGGCTCGGACTCGTCGGCGTCCGCGGAGTCCGGCGGGCAGGGCATCACCGGCACGGTCACCGTCTTCGCGGCCGCCTCGCTGAAGGAGAGCTTTACGACGCTGGGCGAGCGCTTCGAGAAGGAACACCCGGGGACCGAGGTCACCTTCAGCTTCGGCGGCAGCGACGGTCTGGCCGCCGGCATCAACAACGGCGCACCGGCCGACGTCTTCGCGGCGGCCAGCACCAGGACGATGCAGCTCGTCACCGACGAGGGACACACGACGGGCAGCCCGAGCACGTTCGCCCGCAACCGGCTGGAGATCGCCACCGTGCCGGGCAACCCACACGCGATCGGCTCCCTCCAGGACCTGACCGCGTCCGGTCTCAAGGTCGTGCTGTGCGACAGGACGGTGCCCTGCGGAGCCGCCGCGCTGACCGCCCTCACCGCCGGCGGGGTCGAACTGAAGCCGGTCTCGTACGAGCAGGACGTCAAGAGCGCCCTGACGAAGGTCCGGTTGAAGGAGGCCGACGCCGCCCTCGTGTACCGCACGGATGTGAAGACGGCCGGTGACAAGGTGGAGGGCGTGGAATTCCCGGAGTCCGCCGAGGCCGTCAACGACTATCCGATCGCCCGGCTCGAGAACGCGCCCAATCCGTCGGCGGCGAAGGCGTTCGTGGCGCTGGTGAAGTCCCCCGAGGGCCAGAAGGTGCTGGGCGGGGCGGGATTCCTGAAGCCATGACCACCAGCCGGGAAGCCCCCCGGAAGGCACGTCTTCGCGCCCCCGGCCGCGGTGTCCCCCTCGCCCTCCTCGCGCCCGCCCTCCTGGGCCTGGCGTTCCTCCTGATGCCCCTCCTCGCCCTGCTCCTGCGCGCCCCCTGGCGGAGCCTCCCCGAGCAGCTGACCAGCCCCGAGGTGTGGGAGGCGCTGCGCCTGTCGCTGCTCTGCGCCACGACGGCGACCGCGCTGAGTCTGGTCGTCGGCGTCCCGCTGGCCTGGCTGCTGGCCCGTACGGACTTCCCCGGCCGTGGCCTGGTCCGCGCCCTGGTGACGCTCCCGCTGGTGCTGCCCCCGGTGGTGGGCGGTGTCGCCCTGCTGCTCGCCCTGGGCCGCAACGGCGTCGTCGGCCAGTGGCTGGACACGTGGTTCGGCACCACCCTGCCCTTCACCACCCTGGGCGTCGTCCTCGCCGAGACGTTCGTGGCGATGCCGTTCCTCGTCATCAGCGTCGAGGGCACGCTGCGGGCCGCCGACCCGCGCTACGAGGAGGCGGCCACCACTCTGGGCGCCTCCCGCTTCACCGCGTTCCGCCGCGTCACCCTGCCGCTGATCGCTCCCGGCATCGCCGCCGGTGCCGTGCTGGCCTGGGCCCGGGCCCTCGGGGAGTTCGGCGCGACGATCACCTTCGCCGGCAACTTCCCCGGCCGCACCCAGACCATGCCGCTCGCGGTCTACCTCGCCCTGCAGAACGACCCGGCCGCCGCCATCGCCCTCAGTCTGGTCCTGCTCGCGGTGTCCATCGCCGTACTGGCCGGGCTGCGGGACCGCTGGATGAGGACCGTCTGACACCATGGTGAAGAATCCCGGGCACGTGCCCGAACCGGCCGGCACCGCCGCCGAGGGCCTGGACGCGCGGCTCGTCGTGGACCGCGACTCCTTCCGCCTCGACGTGGCGCTGACCGCCGCGCCCGGCGACGTCGTCGCCCTGCTGGGCCCGAACGGGGCCGGCAAGACCACCGCCCTGCGCGCACTCGCGGGCCTCGCCCCGCTCAGCGCCGGGCATCTGCGTCTGGACGGCGCGGATCTGCACCGCACACCGCCGGAGTCGCGCCCGGTGGGCGTCGTCTTCCAGGACTACCTGCTCTTCCCGCACCTGACCGCGCTCGACAACGTGGCCTTCGGACCGCGCTGCCGGGGCGCCGGCAAGGCGGAGGCACGCGCACAGGCCGCCGGGTGGCTCGACCGCATGGGTCTGGCCGAGCACGCGGGCGCCAAGCCCCGGCGGCTGTCCGGTGGCCAGGCCCAGCGCGTGGCCCTCGCCCGCGCCCTGGCCACCCACCCCCGGCTGCTGCTCCTGGACGAACCGCTGGCCGCCCTGGACGCCCGCACCCGGCTGGAGGTGCGCGCGCAGCTCCGCCGTCATCTGGCCGCGTTCGAAGCAGTCGCCGTCCTGGTCACGCACGACCCGCTGGACGCCATGGTGCTCGCCGACCGTCTGGTCGTCGTGGAGCAGGGCCGGATCGTGCAGGAGGGCACGCCCTCCGACATCGCCCGTCACCCGCGCACCGAGTACATCGCCCAGCTGGTCGGCCTCAACCTGTACCGCGGGCAGGCCGGCGGCCACACGGTGCGGCTCGACGCGGGCCCCGCCGTGAGCACCACGGAGGACCTCTCCGGGCCCGCCTTCGTGGCGTTCCCGCCCGGCGCCGTCACCCTGTACCGGGACCGGCCGACCGGCTCCAGTGCCCGCAACCTCTGGTGCTGCGAGGTCGCCGGTCTCGAGACCCACGGGGACCAGATCCGCGTGGAACTCACCGGCGAGCTCGCCCTGGCCGCCGACCTCACCACGGTCGCCGCGGCCGAACTCGACCTGCATCCGGGCGCGACGGTCTGGGCGGCGGTCAAGGCGACGCAGACCCACGCCTACCCGGCGTAGCCATATACGGCGAAGGGCCCCGCTCCGGTCGAGCGGGGCCCTTCGCCCTGTGTCAGTCCTCGTACGCGTCCAGCGGGGGGCACGAGCAGACCAGGTTCCGGTCGCCGAAGGCCTGGTCGATGCGGCGCACCGGCGGCCAGTACTTGTCGGCGGCGCTCACCCCGGCCGGGAAGACGGCCTCCGCGCGGGTGTACGCGTGCTCCCACTCCCCTCCGAGCGCGGCGGCGGTGTGCGGGGCGTTGCGGAGCGGGTTGTCGTCCGCGGGCCACTCACCGGAGCCGACCTTCTCGATCTCCGCGCGGATCGCGATCATCGCCTCGCAGAACCGGTCGAGTTCGGTGAGGTCCTCGGACTCCGTGGGCTCGATCATCAGCGTGCCGGCCACCGGGAACGACATCGTCGGCGCGTGGAAGCCGTAGTCGATCAGGCGCTTCGCCACGTCGTCCACGCTGACGCCGGTCGCCTTGGTCAGCGGGCGCAGGTCGATGATGCACTCGTGCGCGACCAGCCCGCCGGGGCCGGTGTAGAGCACTGGGTAGTGCGGCTCCAGACGCTTGGCGATGTAGTTGGCGCTGAGCACGGCCACCTGCGTGGCCCGCTTCAGGCCCTCGCCGCCCATGAGACGGACGTACGCCCACGAGATGGGCAGGATGCCCGCCGAGCCCCACGGCGCCGCCGAGATCGGCCCGACGCCGGTCTCCGGGCCGGCCTCCGGCTGGAGCGGGTGGTTCGGCAGGTACGGCGCCAGGTGCGCCCGTACGCCGACCGGACCGACACCGGGACCGCCGCCGCCGTGCGGGATGCAGAAGGTCTTGTGCAGGTTCAGGTGCGAGACGTCACCGCCGAAGTGGCCGGGCTTGGCCAGACCCACCAGCGCGTTGAGGTTGGCGCCGTCCACGTACACCTGGCCGCCGGCCTCGTGCACCTCGGCGCAGATGTCGGCGACGTGCTCCTCGAACACACCGTGCGTCGAGGGGTACGTGATCATCAGCACCGCCAGCTCGTCGCGGTACTGCCCGATCTTCGCCCGCAGGTCCGCGACGTCGATCTCGCCGTCGTCGGACGTCCTGACGACGACGACCTTCATCCCGGCCATCACCGCGCTGGCGGCGTTGGTGCCGTGCGCCGAGGACGGGATGAGGCAGACGGTGCGCTGCTCGTCGCCATTGGCCCGGTGGTAGCCGCGTACGGCGAGCAGACCCGCCAGTTCGCCCTGGGAGCCGGCGTTGGGCTGGAGGGACACCTTGTCGTAGCCGGTGACCTCGGCGAGACGTTCCTCCAGCTCGTGGATGAGCGTGAGGTAGCCCCGGGCCTGCTCGGCCGGGACGAAGGGGTGCAGCTGACCGAACTCGGGCCAGGTGACGGGCTCCATCTCGGTGGTCGCGTTGAGCTTCATGGTGCAGGAGCCCAGCGGGATCATGCCGCGGTCCAGCGCGTAGTCGCGGTCGGAGAGCCGGCGCAGGTAACGCAGCATCGCGGTCTCGGAGCGGTGCTGCTGGAAGACGGGGTGGGTCAGGTACTCGTCGTTGCGCAGCAGGGCATCCGGCAGCGCGTCCCGCGCGACCGCGTCCAGGGCCTCGGCATCGCCCTCGACGCCGAAGGCGCTCCACACCGCGGCCAGCTGCGCCCTGGTGGTGGTCTCGTCACATGCTATCGAGACGTGGTCCGCGTCGACGAGACGCAGGTTGACGCCGTTGTCGCGGGCGGCGGCGACGACCTCGGCGGCCCGCCCGGCGGCGCGCACGGTCAGCGTGTCGAAGTAGGAGCCGTGCACGATCTCGGCTCCGCCGGCCCGCAGCCCCTCGGCGAGGACGGTGGCGTACCGGTGGGTGCGCCGCGCGATGACCCTCAGGCCCTCCGGGCCGTGGTAGACGGCGTACATCCCGGCCATGACGGCGAGCAGCACCTGGGCGGTGCAGATGTTGCTGGTGGCCTTCTCACGGCGGATGTGCTGCTCACGGGTCTGCAGGGCGAGGCGGTAGGCCTTGTGTCCGTCCGCGTCGACGGAGACACCGACGAGCCGTCCCGGCAGGCTGCGCGCCATCTTCTCCTGCACGGCCATGTAACCGGCGTGCGGCCCGCCGAAGCCCATCGGCACGCCGAAGCGCTGGGTGGTGCCGACCGCGATGTCCGCGCCCAGCTCACCGGGCGACTTCAGCAGCGCGAGGGCGAGCAGATCGGCGGCGACGGTGACGAGCGCGCCGAGCTCGTGCGCCTGGTCGATCACCGGCTTGATGTCGCGTACGGCACCGGAGGCGCCCGGGTACTGGATCAGTACGCCGTTGATCTCGCGCCCGGCGAGCTCGGCGGGGATGCCCTCGCTCAGGTCGGCGACGACGACCTCGACGCCGGTCGGCTCGGCGCGGGTCTCGATCACGGCGACGGTCTGCGGCAGGGCGTCCGCGTCGACCAGGAAGAGGCCCTTCTTGTTCTTGCCCATGCGCCGCGACAGCGCCATCGCCTCGGCGGCGGCGGTGCCCTCGTCGAGCAGCGAGGCACCGGAGGTCGGCAGGCCGGTGAGCTCGGCGACCACGGTCTGGAAGTTCAGCAGCGCCTCGAGCCGGCCCTGGGAGATCTCCGGCTGGTACGGCGTGTAGGCCGTGTACCAGGCGGGGTTCTCCATCACGTTGCGCAGGATGACGGGCGGGGTGAAGGTCCCGTAGTACCCGAGCCCGATCATGGAGCCGAGCACCTCGTTGCGGTCGGCCAGCGTACGCAGCTCGGCCAGCACCTCGGCCTCGCTCCGGGCACCCGGCAGGTCCAGCGCGTCGGCGTTCTTGATCACATCCGGCACCGCGGCGGCCGTCAGCTCGTCCAGTGAGCCGTAGCCGACCTGGGCGAGCATCTTGGCCCGGGCCTCGTGGTCGGGGCCGATGTGGCGCTGCTCGAAGGGGATTCCCTGTTCGAGCTCGGAGAGCGGAGTGCGAGGGGCGGTCATTGAGGAGGCCTCCTGGTCCGACGACCTTCGAGGGGCACCACGGCGCGGGTGCCCGAACGGCCTCCCCCTCTGTCATCTCGACCTGAGAGCTTCACCGGACGGCCCGAGGGCGTCCGGTTTTCACCGTCGGTGAGAGCGGAAGCCGTCGACACCCGCCCTGCTTTCCAGAGTGACCTCGTCCGTGCGGTACGTGTGCCTGAGAGATTCCGGGGAGGATTTGCTCCTTCGGCGCCCCCGATGGTGTCCGGAGGGCTCTCCCGCACGGGGTCAGCAGCCGTTTGCCAGCCTACCAGCGAGCACCACACCAGTACCTTCGAGTGGCCGTCCAGCCGATTGTGCCGTTCTGTAGTGCTTACGGATGAGTTTGCGACCAGTGGAGGGCCTGTGCAGACCGACATCGATCCGCGCCACCTGATCGGCCGCAAGGCGTTCGACCGCAACGGAACCCGGATCGGCACGATCGACGAGGTCTACCTCGACGACGCCACCGGCGTACCGGAGTGGGCGGCGATACGCACCGGCCTGTTCAGCAGGGACGCCTTCGTCCCCCTGGAACCCAGCGACCTCATCGACGGCGCCCTCCACGTCCCCTTCGAACGCGCCCTCATCAAGGACGCCCCCGACTTCGGTGTGGGCCGCCATCTCTCCCCCGAACAGGAACTCCAGCTCTACCACCACTACGGCCTGGACCTCGCCGCTCCCCCTCCCCTCCCGGACCGCGACTTCGGCAGACTCGCCGGGAACGACAAGCCGGCCTGATCCGCCCTGCTCACCAGCCCTCCACCCGCATCCCTCCGCCGGCCCCCGCGCCCTCGTCCTCCCCGGGTCCTCGGGACACCAGCGGCAGCGGTTCCGCCGGTTGCAGAGCCGGGTCGTCGACGCGGAAGGTCTTCACCCGGCCCGGCTCCGAGTGGGGTGTCTCGAAACGCACCGTGACCCGGCCCAGCCCGCTGCCCTGCGCCCATCCGTGCCCGTACACGGCGTGCCGTACGTCGTGCCCCGCCGGCCAGCGCCGCTCGGCGGGCGTCTCCGGCTCCGGAGCGGCCTCGGCCTCCTCGTGCGGGAGGTCGTCCACGCGCCCGCCCGCCGCCTGCGCGAACAGGTCCTCCTGCGTGTAGTCGGCCAATCCGCTGACCCCGACGCCCAGCAACCGCACCCCGCCCGTCGTGTCGACCGAGTCCAGCAGCCGCGCGGCCGCCTCCCGCACCACGGCCGGATCGTCCGTGGGCCCCCGCAGCGTCTCGGACCGGGTGAGGGTCGAGAAGTCGTACCGCCGCACCTTCAGCACGATGGTCCGCCCCGACAGCCCCGCCGCCCGCAGCCTGCGCACACACCGGTCCGCGAGCCGCTGCACCTCCGTGGCGACCCGCACCCGGTCGTGGATGTCCACGTCGTACGTGTCCTCGACCGACACCGACTTGGCCTCCCGCTCGGCCACCACGGGCCGCTCGTCCCGGGCCAGCGCCATCGCGAACAGCGCACGCCCATGGGCCTTGCCCAGCAGCCGTACGAGCTCGTCCTCCCCGGCCTCGGCGAGCTCGTCGACCGTGTGGATCCCGGCCCGCCGCAGATGATCGCCGGTCGCCGGCCCGACGCCCGGCAGGGTGCGGACCGACAGCGGTCCCAGCAGGGCCCGCTCCGTGCCCGGCTCGATCAGCACCAGTCCGTCCGGCTTCGCCTGCTCCGA
This sequence comes from Streptomyces sp. NPDC020731, assembly GCF_044334705.1. Taxonomy (NCBI): domain Bacteria; kingdom Bacillati; phylum Actinomycetota; class Actinomycetes; order Kitasatosporales; family Streptomycetaceae; genus Streptomyces; species Streptomyces sp. NPDC020731. The sequence continues at coordinate 9,405 of NZ_JBIRTN010000026.1, read as the reverse complement.
AGCGATCTTCGCCAGCATCTTGGAGGCCGCGAGCCCCACCGACCCGGTGAGCCCCGTGACCGCCCGTATGTCCGCGCGCAGCTTCGCCCCGGCCAGACGCGCCGACCGTTCGTCCCAGGCCGTGCCTCCGGCCTCCAGGTCCACGAACGCCTCGTCCAGGCTCAGCGGCTCCACCAGCGGTGACAGGGCCCCCAGCAACCCCATCACCTGCTCGCTGATCGACCGGTAGAGAGCGAACCTCGGCACCAGATACGCGGCGTTCGGCGCGCGCCGCCGGGCCTGTGCCATGGGCATCGCCGAGTGGACGCCGAAGATCCGTGCCTCGTACGAGGCGGTGGCCACCACCCCCCGCGGCCCGAGCCCGCCCACGACGACCGCCTTCCCGCGCAGGCTCGGCTTGGACGCCTGCTCCACCGAGGCGAAGAAGGCATCCATGTCGAGATGCAGGATCGTGGGCGCGGCTCTCACATCTCCGATGCTGCCCTACGCCACTGACAACAGCCGTTCCCGGACGGTCTCAGACGGCCTTGTTCCGCCGCCGCGCCAGCTCGTCCATCGGGTTGTGCCCGACCAGGGTCTCCCCGGTGTCGATGCGCTCCCCGTGCAACTGCGACAGCGCGCTCTCCACGTCCCGCCACACCACTCCCACGGCGATGCCGAAGACGCCCTGGCCGCCCTGGAGCAGGGCGTGGACCTCGTCGGGCGAGGTGCACTCGTAGACCGTGGCCCCGTCGCTCATCAGCGTCATGCGCTCCAGGTCGCTGAAGCCGCGCTCACGCAGATGCTGGACCGCGGTGCGGATGTTCTGCAGGGAGACGCCCGTGTCCAGGAACCGCTTGACGATCTTCAGCACGACGACGTCGCGGAAGCTGTACAGCCGCTGCGTACCCGATCCATGGGCCGGCCGCACGCTCGGCTCGACCAGACCCGTACGGGCCCAGTAGTCGAGCTGCCGGTAGGTGATACCGGCGGCGGCGCAGGCCGTGGGCCCCCGGTAGCCGATCTGCTCGGACGCCATGGACGCCGCCCCTCCGCTGCTCGGCACAGCCGTCGGTCGCTGCGGAGCGTGGTCGATCGCGCCGCCGTGCGCGGGATGGCCCCCGCTCGGACGGAGCCGGGAGCTCTGGGGAGGGTACGGCCCGCTCGCCCCGAAACCGCGTCCGGGGGCGCCCCCAGCCGTACCGTCGCCGCTGCTTCTCACGCCGACCTCCGTCCTTGACCTGCCTCCTCGAAGGTAGGCAGTCACCAAGGGTGCGTCAACGATCGCCACACTCGGCACGCCGAGTGATAATCACCCTAAGAGTGGTTTCCCGTACCTCATCGTGGGGAAAGGCTAGCCGAATGCCTTCGGCGCGAGCCCCGGCGGCCGACCGGGGCGACGGCGACCGACCGCTCTCACTGGTTGCTGGTTCCGAAGTCCTCCGGCGAAATCTGGTCGAGGAACTCGCGGAACTTCTCCACCTCGTCCTCCTGCTCGTCCGGGATGGCGATCCCGGCGTCGTCGAGCACCGTGTCGCTGCCGTAGATCGGCGTACCCGTCCGCAGGGCCAGCGCTATGGCGTCGGAGGGACGGGCACTCACCTCGACACCGCTGGCGAACACCAGCTCCGCGTAGAAGACGCCCTCGCGCAGATCGGTGATGCGCACTTCCGTGAGCTCCTGGCCGACGGCTTCCAGCACGTCCTTGAACAGGTCGTGGGTCAGCGGCCGTGCGGGCGCCATGCCCTGCTGGGCGAAGGCGATGGCCGTCGCCTCCCCCGGTCCGATCCAGATGGGGAGGTAGCGGTCGCCGCCCACTTCACGCAACAGCACGATCGGTTGGTTGGAGGGCATCTCGACCCGGACACCTACGACATCGAGCTCGTTCACACAGCAACCCTAGGCCGTGCCCGGGACGTTTGGGTAGTCGGGCAGGGAATGGGCGGCCGATCCGGGCGCCCATGCCGCTCCGACTCAGGGCAGCCGTATCCCGAGCGCCGCCTGCACCAGCGCCGCGTGCAGCTTCACCGTGAGCCCCGCCAGCTCCTTCGTACGCGCCTGCGCGTGAGCCCTGGTCTGCGGGTTCCGGTGGCGCCTCAGCGGGGCGACGACCTGGTCCACCAGGCCGGCCTCACGGTCGGCTGCGGCCTTCATCGCCCTCAGATGACGCGGCTCGATCCCGAACCGACCCAGCTCGGTGATGAGCCCGGCGAGGGTGACCGACTCGGCGTCGTACATGCCGTCCTCGACCGGGGCCAGCAGCCCGTACGACTCCCACTCGGCGAGCACCCGCTCGTCGATGCCCGCGGCCGCCAGCAGCCGACCGCGCCCGATACGCGCCGCCGTGGGCCCCTCGGTGGTGGGCTCCTGACCGGTGTCCCCGTCCCCCGGGCGGCCCAGCGCCGGCAGGTGGACAACCTCGCCGCGCTCCATGGCGTCAAGGTGCTCACGGATCACCTTGAGCGGCAGATAGTGATCGCGCTGCATGCGCAGCACATGGCCGAGACGCTCGACGTCCCCGGCGTCGAACTTGCGGTACCCCGACGGAGTCCGCTGCGGCTCGATCAGCCCCTCCGACTCCAGGAAGCGGATCTTGGAGATGGTGACCTCGGGGAACTCCTCACGCAGCACGCTCAGCACCGCGCCGATGCTCATCAGTCCGGTGCCCGCGGCGGCGGCGCCGTTGCCGGCACCGCCGCTCGGTGTCTGAACCATGAACCTTCCCTGGGGTCCCCCGGACGGATCCGGGGAGGTCAGTAGCCTCGCTGGCTCGCGTAGAAGACCAGCCGGTACTTGCCGATCTGCACCTCGTCACCGTTGGACAGGGCGACCTGGTCGATCCGCTCCCGGTTGACGTACGTGCCGTTCAGACTGCCCACGTCGGCCACCGTGAAGGAGCCGTCCGGGCCGCGCCGGAACTCCACGTGCCGACGGGAGACCGTCACGTCGTCCAGGAAGATGTCGCTCTGCGGGTGACGCCCGGCCGTGGTCAGGTCGCCGTCCAGCAGGAAGCGGCTGCCCGAGTTCGGGCCGCGGCGCACGACCAGGAGGGCGGAACCCATCGGCAGCGCGTCGACGGCCGCCTGCGCCTCGGGAGAGAGCGTCGGCGTCGGCGTCTGGCCGGTGACCTCCGCGTCGTAGGCCTCCAGGCCGGAGATCGAGATCGTGGACGTCGTCTCCGAGGGACGCTCCGGGGTGACCCCGGGCCTCAGCGGCGCGCCGCAGTTGGAGCAGAAGCGGCTGTTCTCCGCGTTGCGGTTACCGCACCTCGTACACACCAGGGCCGACATGGACGGATCCTCCTGCCGCGGCTGCCCCCCAGGGGCGTGGGACGCGTACGGGTCGGAGAACCCTCCACCCGTACCTGAGGTCGACGGTTGTCCGAAACCTATGCCGCCCGACTGCGCGGGGTCAACGGACGGCGCGCCCTGACCCACCTGGTCCCGGTACAGCGGACGCTGACCTTCCGCCTCAGGCTGTGCGCGATGGCGAGCGGTCGCGTTGTCGCTGCCCTCTCGCCGCGCGCTCTTGCCGAACAACTTCGCAAACAACTTCACGGGCGATTCCCCTTGACCGAAACAGACCCGCCCGTGGGGCAGGACGAACCCTGACTGAACACATTGGCCGACCCGGACATCTTCACAACGTCCGCCTCCGCCAGACAGTTTCCACCACGCACCACCCATTCGGTGCGCCGACCCCCCGCAACCTCATGCCCTCGCCGGACGCCCCCCATGCGCCCCCGGTTCACTGGGAGGACGACCGAGCGTAGTCAGGCCGCTTCACCGCCCGCAAGGCATCCACGACGATCTTGGTCGACCGCTCCACGGTAACGGTGGCCTGTTCCTTTTCGAGGGTCTGCACCACGCCTCCGGGGATGTTGAGCGCCGGCTCGAGGTCCTGCGGCTTGCCGATGACCTTGAAACGATAGGGCGCGGTGATCTTGTTCCCGTCCACGCCGACACCGTTCCCGGAGTCCGTCAGGTAGGTGCCCGCCACCACCCGCACACCGTTCACCTGGATCGCCTCGGCACCGGCCGCGCGCAGCTCCTGGACTGCGTCGAGCAGCATGTCCGCCTCGACCGTCCCCTTCGTGTCCTCGATGGTCATCGTGATCCCGGGCCCCTGCGCGGCCACGGTGCCCGCCAGCACGCCCAGTTGCCGTTCCTTCTCGATCGTCTGCTTACGGGCCTCTTCGGCCTGGTCGGAGCTGTTCTCCAGCTCGTCGCGCTGCTTCTCGAGTCCCTGCTTCTCGTCCTCAAGACGCTCTGTGCGGTCGTCGAGTTCATCGAGGATGCGTACAAGATCTTCCTGACGTGCCCCGCGCAGCGCGCTGTCGCTGTCACTGTTCGACGCCACCTGGACGGCCAGGCCGAAACCGAGGCCGAACAGAAGCAGGGCGACGATGAGTTGGGCCCGGGTCACCCGCGGCGGCCACAGCCCCTTCACCAGCCGCTGTCGGCCGGTCGGACCGGGCGGGGGCTTCGGAGCGGCCTCCTCCGCGGGTGAGGGCACCCTCGGAGGCACCTCGGCGGGTACCTCCGCGGGCAGCTCCCTGCGCAGGCCGGCCGTGGGCGAGGCGTCGGGAGCGGGCCTCGGCGGGGACACCGCCGGGCGCGTCGTCTCGTTGTGCTCGTGCTCACTCATCGGCCTCACGCCCGGAACACATGCCGGCGGATCGCCGCGGCATTGGAGAAGATGCGGATGCCGAGGACCACCACGACGCCCGTCGACAGCTGGGCCCCCACGCCGAGCTTGTCGCCGAGGAACACGATCAGGGCGGCGACGACGACGTTCGACAGGAACGACACCACGAAGACCTTGTCGTCGAAGATGCCGTCGAGCATGGCCCGCAGCCCTCCGAACACGGCGTCGAGCGCCGCGACGACGGCGATCGGCAGGTAAGGCTCGACGACCGCCGGAACCTCGGGCCGGACCAACAGTCCGGCCACGACTCCCACGACGAGGCCCAGTACGGCGATCACGATGTGCCCTTCTCGGTTATCGGCTGTGCGGTACGTACGATCACACTCGGTGCGGCGGGCAATCGGACGTCGTCCTCCACGGAGATGGCCGTCCGGATCCCATAGTTCTCCTGCAGGGCGTGCAGATACAGCCCGTCCGCGCTGTTCTGGAACCGGTCGCCGAGCTCCCCGCCGTCCCCCACCGCGAGCACCGTGTACGGCGGCACCAGCGGCTTGTTGTCGACCAGTATCGCGTCTCCCGCGGCCCTGATCGCCGACAGTGCGGTCAGCCGCTGCCCGTTGATGGAGACGGCCTCGGCGCCGGACTCCCACAGACCGTTGACCACACGCTGCATGTCACGGTCACGGACCCGCCCGGTGTCGGAGAACCCGGAGGTCGATCGCGGGTCGCCGTCGCCGCCCCCGCTCGCTTCCTTGGCGTCGTTCACCACGAGCCGCACCCCGGGCCCGTGCACCGCGACGGCGCCGGACAGGACGCCCACCAGCGCGGACCGGTCGCCTCCACTGTCCCGGAGCGCCTCGCGCTGCCGCGCGCTCACGTCGGCACGCAGCTCGTCGACGCTGTCCTCGAGCCTGTCCGCGGCCTCGGTCTCCTGATCGATCCGGTCGATCAGCTCCTCGCGCTCCTTGGCCACGACGGGAGCCGCCACCCGGGCCTGTGCGGCACCGACGGTCACGATCAGAGCGGCGAGCACCAGACCGCCGGCCAGCCCCAGCTTCGCCCTGAGCGTCTTCGGCATGCCGCTCTCGCCCTCGTTCTTCCGACGCGCGGCGGCCTCGGCGTATCCCTCGTCGAGGCTGTGGTCCATGACGTTGGTGATCAACGACATGGAGGCGTCCGGGCGAGCGGGCCGCGCGGGTGTGCTCCGAACGGGGGGTTGCTGCGGCATGCCGCACATCGTCGCACGCCGCGGCCACTACATCCGAACGGACCTACCGGCGTGCCGGACAGGCCCCGTTGGGGACACTTGTCCGGCACGCACGCGTACCGCTCGTTCTACCGCCCGCGGCGGCCGCTCACCGGCCCGCGCCGTCCACGACCGACGACCACTCGTCGAGCAGGGCCTGCGCGGAGGCGTCGTCGGGGCCCTCGGCCCACAGATGGGTGACCGCCTCGGCCGGGTCGGGCAGCACCATCACCCAGCGGCCGTCCGTCTCCACCACACGCACGCCGTCGGTGGTGTCCACGAACCGGTCTCCGGCCGCCTCCACGACCCTCCGCATCACCAGGCCCTTGACGGCCCACGGGGTCGCCAGGTCCCGCTTGAGCACATGCGCCCGCGGGATGCGCGCGTCGATCTGGCTCAGCGTGAGCTGGGTGCGCGCCACCAGCCCGATGAGCCGCACGAAGGCCGCGGTGCCGTCGTAGACACTGCTGAACTCCGGGACGATGAAGCCGCCCTTGCCGTCACCGCCGAAGATCGTCCCTTCCTCACCGCCCACGCGCGTGAGGTCGTCGGGCGAGGTGGTCGTCCATTCGACCTGCGTACCGTGATAGGCCGCGACCTGCTCGGCGATCCTGGTGGTGGTCACCGGGAGCGCCACCCGGCCGCTGCGCCGCTCGGACGCGATGAGGTCGAGCATCACGAGCAGCGACCTGTCGTCCTCGATGATCCTCCCCTTCTCGTCGACCAGGGACAGCCGCTCACCGACGGGGTCGAACCGTACGCCGAAGGCGGCACCGGAGGACGCCACGATCTCCCCGAGCCGGACCAGCCCCGAGCGCCGCATGTCGGCCGTCTCGGTCGGCCTGGACTCGTCGAGACCGGGGTTGATGGTCAGCGAGTCGACGCCCAGCTTGCCGAGCAGGCTCGGCAGCACCAGGCCGGCGCTGCCGTTGGAGGCGTCCACGACGACCTTGAGTCCGGACTCCGCGATACCGGTGATGTCGACGTTCCGCAGCAGTGAGCCCGTGTACGAGTCGAAGACACTGGCCGGGAAGTGCAGATCCCCGATCTCACCCGGGAAGGCACGCCGGTACTCCTGTCGTGCGAACACCCGGTCCAGCTTCCGCTGGCTGCCCTGGGAGAGGTCGGCACCCTGGCCGTCGAAGAACATGATGTCGACGGAGTCCGGCACTCCGGGCGTGGTCCGGATCATGATGCCGCCCGCGCTGCCCCGCGCGGTCTGCTGCCGCGCCACGGGCAGCGGCACGTTCTCCAGGTCCCGTACATCGATGGCGCTGGCCTGCAGCGCGGAGATGACCGCCCGCTTCAGCGCACGGGCACCACGGGAGTGGTCGCGGGCCGTGGTGACGGTCGAGCCCTTCTTCAGCGTCGTCGCGTACGCGCCGGCCAGCCGCACCGCGAGTTCCGGTGTGATCTCGACGTTCAGGATGCCGGACACTCCCCGGGCCCCGAAGAGATGCGCCTGTCCCCGGGACTCCCAGATCACCGAGGTGTTGACGAACGCGCCGGCCTCGATGGTCTTGAACGGGTAGACCCGCACATTGCCCTGGACGATCGATTCTTCACCGATCAGGCACTCGTCACCGATGACGGCGCCGTCCTCGATCCGTGCCGCGCGCATGATGTCGGTGTTCTTGCCGACGACACAGCCCCGCAGGTTGCTGTGCGGTCCGACGTACACGTTGTCGTGGACGACGGCCTTGTGCAGGAAGGCGCCGCTCTTCACGACGACGTTGGACCCGACGACCGTGTGCTCGCGGATCTCGGCGCCGGCCTCGACCTTGGCGTAGTCGCCGATGTAGAGGGGCCCGCGCAGCACGGCGTCCGGGTGCACTTCGGCTCCCTCGGCGACCCATACGCCCGAGGAGATCTCGAAGCCGTCGATGTCGACGTCGACCTTGCCCTCCAGGACATCGGCCTGCGCCTTCACATAGCTCTCGTGCGTGCCCACGTCCTCCCAGTAGCCCTCGGCGACATAGCCGTAGACGGGCTTGCCTTCCTTCATCAGCTGCGGGAAGACGTCACCGGACCAGTCGACGGGCACATCGGGCTCGACGTAGTCGAAGACCTCGGGCTCCATGACGTAGATGCCGGTGTTCACCGTGTCGGAGAAGACCTGCCCCCAGGTCGGCTTCTCGAGGAAGCGCTCGACCTTGCCTTCCTCGTCCACGATGGTGATGCCGAATTCCAGCGGATTGGGGACGCGGGTCAGGCAGACGGTGACCAGGGCGCCCTTTTCCTTATGGAAATTGATCAGCTCGGTGAGGTCGAAGTCGGTGAGGGCATCACCGGAGATGACGAGGAAAGCATCGTCCTTCAGTGCCTCCTCGGCGTTCTTCACGCTCCCGGCGGTACCGAGTGGCTTCTCCTCATTGGCATAGGTGAGTTCCATTCCGAGCTCTTCGCCATCACCGAAGTAGTTCTTGACGAGCGACGCAAGGAACTGGACGGTCACAACGGTTTCGTTGAGCCCATGCTTTTTGAGCAGCCGCAGAACATGCTCCATGATCGGCCTATTGGCCACCGGCAGGAGCGGCTTGGGCATGCTTGAGGTCATGGGGCGAAGGCGAGTGCCTTCACCCCCGGCCATCACAACGGCCTTCATGTCGGAAGCGTCCTCCTCGAAGAGACGACGGTCTAGCCGACTTCACCCGCCAGGATTGTCCCGCACTTTTCCACTGCGAGCCATCGCACCGCCATGGGCGTGCCAATCAGCGAGTTCAATCGGCCACGGCGTCCGCACGAACCAGGCGGCGGACTTGGACCACGTAGAGCACTCCTGCCCACCAATACAGCGTTGTACCCCATCCGGCGAACGCCCAGCCGAAAATAGCAGCGAGTGACGAGATCCAGCCACTTCCGTCACTGAGCAGGAGCAGTGGGAAGGCATACATCAGGTTGAAGGTGGCGGCCTTCCCCAGGAAGTTCACCTGCGGCGGCGGATAGCCGTGCCGCCGGAGGATGCCCACCATGACCAGGAGAACCAGCTCACGCGCCAGCAGAACGGCGGTCAGCCAGAGCGGCAGAATCTCGCGCCAGGTGAGACCGACCAACGTCGAGAGAATGTAGAGCCGGTCGGCGGCGGGGTCGAGCAGCCGGCCGAGGCTGCTGATCTGGTTCCACCGTCGCGCCAGCTTGCCGTCCAGGTAGTCGCTGACGCCGCTGAAGGCCAGCACCAGGAGCGCCCACCCGTCGCTCTTCGGGCCCCCGAACTCCGGCCTGAGGATCAACCACAGGAACAGGGGTACGCCAACGAGCCGCGCCATGCTGAGCATGTTCGGGATGGTGAGGACGCGGTCTGTCTGCACCCGCGTCTCCTGGACCTCCACCCGGGATCCTCCTGTGGGGAAATATGTCGACGATGCCCCCGACCTTACCTCAACGCAAAAAAGCTCTGGCTCTCGGGCTGTATGCCCGAGAGCCAGAGCTCTAAAAGAAGTTCGGCGGCGTCCTACTCTCCCACAGGGTCCCCCCTGCAGTACCATCGGCGCTGTAAGGCTTAGCTTCCGGGTTCGGAATGTAACCGGGCGTTT
>NZ_JBIRTN010000025.1:0-122228 GCF_044334705.1 Streptomyces sp. NPDC020731 | reverse complement strand
GCTCAAGCCGGGCCCACTGGCCGTTCGTCAGATCCCCACGTCCCACGGGACATGATCATGAACGAACAAGATCCACTTTCGCAACAGACCCTAGGCTCGGCAGTGTGACCGACCGCAACGAACCGCCGCTGGCGGTGTTCGACCTCGACAACACCCTTGCCGACACGGCGCACCGGCAGCACTTCCTGGAGCGCAGGCCGCGCGACTGGGACGCCTTCTTCGCCGCCGCGCCGCAGGACCCCCCGCTCGCCGAGGGCATCGCCCTGCTCCGGGAGCGTGCGCGGGAGTGCGAGATCGTCTACCTCACCGGGCGGCCCGAGCGCTGCCGGCGCGACACGCTGGACTGGATCGCCGCCCAGGAGCTGCCCGAGGGGGACGTGCACATGCGCGGCAACGCCGACCGTCGGCCGGCCCGCCACACCAAGCTGGCCATCCTGCGCCGCCTCGCCCGCACCCGCGACATCCGCGTGCTCGTGGACGACGACGAGCTGGTCTGCCAGGACGCCCGGCGGGCCGGTTTCACCGTCGTCCTCGCCCGCTGGACGGACCCGTCCGGCGAACTGAAGGACGCGCAGGAGCGCGAAGGGCGGACCTGACCCGGGCCGGGATCAGTCCGACTCCTCCAGCCGGAAGCCGACCTTCAGCCCCACCTGCCAGTGCGCGACCTGCCCGTCCTCGATCTGGCCGCGCACCTGCGTCACCTCGAACCAGTCCAGATTGCGCAGTGTCCGTGAGGCGCGTTCGATGCCGTTGCGTACGGCATGGTCGACGCCGTCGGGCGAGGTGCCGACGATCTCCGTGACCCGGTAGGTGTGATTCGACATACAAGTGCTCCTCTCGCCTCACTCCACCGTGCCCCACACCGCGGCGGAGCGCGAGGCGTCGGCCCCGTTCGCCTGACGGCCTTGACCTATGCATTGGTCCATACCAAGATGCTGGTCACCCGCCCGAGCTCCGCTCGCCCCCACGTCGGGCCCCGCCCTGTCCGTCAGACAGAAACAGGACCCCTCGTGAAACGCCGTCTGCTCGCCCTCGTCTGTGTGTCCGCCTCCTTGCTCGGCGGCTGTGGCCTGATGCCCGGTGACGCCGAACGGAGCACGGTCACCGTGTGGTTGATGCAGCACAGCGCCTCGCAGGAGTACCTGGACCGCTTCACCGAGGAGTTCGAGCGCGAGCACCCCGCACTCGACCTCGACATCCGCATCCAGGAATGGACCGGCATCGGCGAGAAGGTGCAGAAGGCACTGGAGACGGACGAGGAGGACGGTCCCGACGTCATCGAGGTCGGCAACACCCAGGTCGCCACGTACGCGGAGGGCGACGGACTGCTGGACCTCACCCTGGAGTCCATGCGCGACTGGGGCCGCGACGACTGGCTGCCCGGCCTCGCCGAACCCGGTCAGTGGGGCTCCCAGCAGTACGGCATCCCCTGGTACGCGGCCAACCGCGTCGTCATCTACCGCAAGGACCTCTTCCGGCAGGCCGGCGTCACCACCCCGCCGAAGACCCGCGACGAGTGGCTCACCCTCACCGAGAAGCTCGACACCGGCGGCAACCAGGGCATCTACCTCGCCGGACAGGACTGGTACACGCTCGCCGGCTTCATCTGGGAGGAGGGCGGAGACCTCGCCAAGGAACGGGACGGCGTCTGGCGGGGCACGCTGGACAGCCCGGCGGCGCTGAGCGGCATGGACTTCTACCGCCGGCTCCAGGCGCTCGGCGACGGACCGGTCGACGCCGACGAGGAACACCCGGCGCAGGCAGGCGTGTTCGCGCAGGGCAAGGTCGCGCAGATCGTGGCCGTACCGGGGCTGGCGCGCGCCATCATCAAGCAGAACCCGCGTCTGGAGGACGAGTTGGGCTACTTCCCCGTCCCCGGCAGGACCGTCGGCAAGCCCGGTGCCGTCTTCACCGGCGGCTCCGACCTCGTGGTTCCGGCCAAGACCGGCACCAGGGAGGGCGCCATCGAGGTCGTCGCCGCGCTCACCGGCGCCCGGTGGAACACCGACCTGGCCCGCACGATGAACTACGTCCCCAACAAGGCCGAACTCGCCGAGTCGGTGGCGGGGGAGGAGGGGGTCGCGGCCATGGCGGCCGGAGCCGCGCAGGGCCGGGCGACCCCCGGCACACCCCAGTGGGCCGCGGTCGAGGCGGACAACCCGATCAAGGAGTACATGACCGAGGTGCTCACCGGGGCCGACCCGGCCACCGAGGCCGAGCGCGCCGCGCGCCGCATCACCGGGGCGCTGGCCTTCGACTAGGGGGTGTCGTTTGGATCAGGCCGGCTTCAGGCGACGGCGCCTCACAGCCGAGAAGACTCATGAAGATCTTGTTGACGGGCTGTCCGGCCGGAGGCCGGACAGCCCGTGCAGGGACTGCAGCGTGATCGCGGCGGCATACTCGGCCGCCCGTTCGCCGACGGATACATGTCCGTGAACATCTCCGCCGGGAACAGCGCACCGCGATGCTCGGCCAAGAACGCGAACACACCCCCCGCCGGGATCAACTCCCGGCAGGTCTCCCACACATCCGGCCCGACCGTCTCCCCGGCCCATTCCCCCATCACCGCAAAACGAGTCTGGCCCCGCCGCTCACGCGGCGGGGCCAGAACCCCAAGATCTTCATGAGTCTTCTAGCGCGTGTCTCTTTGATGGGTTGGTCAGTTGATCGGATGCGTCTGTCCGATCAGTGATCACCGATGCGATGTGGACCGGATCGAGCCGCTGATGCCGGCGGATCCGGTCCGCGGGCGGCGATGGGCTGACCACCGGCGCACTCCTGAGGCCATCGCGTGAAAGCACCGCACCAACTCTCCCTGGCGGGACCTGCCCGACGAGCTCGGCTCGTTCCAGACCGCCCACAAACGGCTGATCAGATGGGCCGTCGACGGCACTTGGGAGATGCTCCTCGCTGCCGTCCTGACTGCGGCGGCCGCCGACGACGACATCGACTGGACGGTGTCGGTGGACTCCACCGTCGTCCGGGCCCACCGGCACGCCGCCGGAGCACGTAAAGGGGACGGTCCGCTTTCGCGAGCCCGCCGATCACGCGATCGGACGTTCCCGCGGCGGGCTGAGTACCAAGGTCCACCTGGCCGCCGCAGACGGCCGCGCACGGCCCCTCGCCGTCACCGTCACCGCAGACCAGGCAGGTGACGCACCCGCGTTCGAGACGGTGATGTCCCGCATCCGCGTGCCCCGCACCGCTCTGGCAGACCCCGGACCCGGCCCTTGGCCGTCTGGCCGATCGTGCGTACTCCTCCCGCGCCATCCGCAGTCGTCTGCGACGCCGGGGCATCCGTGCGGTCATCCGACAACCGTCCGGCCAAGTCGGCCACCGCCAGCGGCGAGGCCGACCCGGTGGCCGTCCGCCCGGCTTCAACAGCGAGGCCTACAAACAGCGGAACGCCGTCGAGCGGTGCATCAACCGCCTCAAGCAGTGGCGCGGCCTGGCCACACGAACCGACAAGCCGGCGATCGCCTACCAGGCCGCACTCCACCTCGCGGGCATCCTCATCTGGACCCGACGCTGACCAAGGAGACGGAACCTAACGGAGTCCTACTAAGGGTCGTCTCAGGTTCGCTCGTTAGGAAGTAGGCATCAGATCAGCGATGTAACCCGTATATAGGAGGCTAGTGATGGCAGTCAACGCAGCGCCGTCCGGGGAAGCGCCGGCCGGTCGGTTGGCAGGCCGGTGGGTGCCGTGGTTGGTGATTGGCTTGTGGCTGGTGCTGGCGGTGGGCATGGTGCCGCTGAGCGGAAAGTTGAGCTCGGTCACCACCGACAGCGCCGTAGACACCCTGCCGGCCAGCGCCGAGTCCACCAAGGTCGCGGTACTGGAGGACAGTCTCCCCGACGGTGACGACAGCGAGTTCGTCTTCGTGTACCACCGCGCCGGCGGCATGACCGACGCCGACCGCGCGACGGTCGAGCGCCACTACAGCACCCTTGCCAAGCGGTACCCGCCGAAGGCGACGGCGGCGGCCGGCGAGGACGACGAGGGCTCACCGACGATCCCCTCCGCCGACCGCAAGGCGATGATGTTCACCCTCGAGGTGAGCACGACCTACGGCGCGCCGGAGGACATCGTCGGCCCGTTGCGTGACGCGGCGAAGGACCGCCCCTCCGGTCTGGAACTCGACGTGACCGGCCCGGGCGCGATCGACGGCGACATGGATGCCGTCTTCGACGGCATCGACGTGCAGGTCCTCCTCACCACCATCGTCGTCGTCACGCTCCTGCTCATCCTCACCTACCGCAGCCCGGTGTTGTGGATCATCCCGCTGGTGGCCGTCGGCGCGGCCGCACTGACCTCGATGGGGACCGTCTACCTGCTCGTCAAGGGCTTCGGCATCGTGGTCAACGACCAGAACTCGGCGCTGCTGACGATCCTGGTATTCGGCGTCGGCACGGACTACGCGCTGTTGCTCATCGCTCGATATCGGGAGGCACTGCACCACCACGAGAACGTCCGGGTCGCGATGGTCCACGCGCTGCGCAGCGCGGCGCCGGCCATCGTCGCGTCCGCGGCCACCGTGGTCGCCGGCCTGCTCTGCCTGCTCGTCGCCGACCTGAACAGCACCAGCGGGCTGGGCCCGATCGGCGCGGCCGGCATCCTGTGCGCGCTGGTGGCCATGCTGACGCTGTTCCCGGCGGTGCTCGTGGTGCTCGGCAGGAGGATCTTCTGGCCGGCCGTCCCGCGGTTCAGCACGGCCGTGGAGGAGAAGCCGGGGCTGTGGGGACGGCTCGGCACCGCCATCAGCCGCCGCCGGTGGGTGGCGACGCTCGGCTCGCTCGGAGTCCTCGGCGTGCTCGCCCTCGGGCTGGCGGGCAACACCGGCAACCTGCGGGAGCAGGACCAGTTCCTGTCCGCGCCGGAGTCGGTCACCGGCTTCACCGTTCTCCGCCAGCACTTCCCGGAGCTCGGGGGCCAGCCCATGACGATCTTCACGCGGCCGACGCACCAGGAGCGGGTGCTCGACATCGTCAAGGACACTCGCGGTGTGGCCCAGGCCGTCCCGGAGCAGACCAGCGGTGGCTGGGCCAACATCTCCGTGTTCCCGAAGGACGCGCCGGACACCGTCGCGGAGTACGACACGATCAAGCGGGTGCGCACCGCCGTGCACGCGGTGAGCGGGGCGGAGGCGATCGTCGGCGGGCCGAGTGCGGAGAACCTCGACACCGAGGTGACCACCAAGCGCGACGAGAAGCTGGTGATCCCGCTGGTGCTCGCCGTCGTCCTGATCGTCCTCGGGCTGCTGCTGCGCGCGATCCTGGCCCCGCTGGTCCTGATGGCCACCGTGATCGTCTCATTCGCCGCGGCCTTCGGCGGCAGCGTGTTCGTCTTCGACACGATCCTCGGGTTCAAGGGTATCGACTCTTCGGTGCCGCTGCTGGCATTCCTGTTCCTGGTGGCGCTCGGCGTCGACTACAACATCTTCCTGGCCAGCCGGGCCCGGGAGGAGACCGTGCGCCTCGGCACCGGAGAGGGCATGCTCAAAGCCCTCTCCGCTACCGGTGGCGTCATCACCTCGGCAGGCCTGGTCCTGGCGGCCACGTTCGCGGTCCTCGCCACACTTCCACTGGTGATGCTGATCGAGGTCGGGTTCCTGGTCGCCTTCGGCGTGCTGCTCGACGCCCTGCTGGTGCGGTCGGTCCTGGTGCCCGCCCTCACCCTGCTGATCGGCCGGCGGATCTGGTGGCCGAGCCGGCTGTCCCGTCCAGTGGCGGAGCTGCCGGACGGTCAACAGCCGCTCGCCGACGAGAAGGAGCCCGCGCTGCAACAGTGAGCGCGGCGGCACGGACGAGATCCGGGACGGGGACCCAGGCCCGTCCCGGATCTTTTCATCGGCCCGACGGTCGCCGCCCTTTGGTCCTGCGCCACGCGCCGGGGCTGTGGGGTCGGCGCACCGCGGCGTCCTGCCCCGACGGTGAGCCGCGCGGGGCCATGCCCGAGGGCCGCCGTCCCTTGTCCCGCGCCGCGCCGCCGGGGCGGGTCAGCGCACCGCGGTGTCCTCCCCGGCGGTGAGCCGCGCGATCGGGGCGGGCGGGGCAGCGGCCGGAAGGTCGACCCGAAGCAGCGCGCCACCGCGTGCGGAGCGGGCGACGGTGGCCCGGCCGCCGTGGGCGTCGACGACCCGCTGCACGATCGACAGCCCCAGACCGGATCCCGGCAACGCCCGGGCGCTGTCGGCACGGTAGAACCGGTCGAACACCCGCGGTACGTCGGCGGCGTCGATGCCCGGCCCGGCGTCGTCGACCTCGAGCACCGCCGACGCGCCCTCGGCACGGAGCCGGACCTGGACCGGCTGGTCCGCGGGGGACCACTTGCCGGCGTTGTCGATGAGGTTGAGCACCGCCCGCTGGAGGGCAGCGGGACGCCCGCTCACCCACATGGAGGTCACGTCGAGCGCGACCTCGATGTCGGGCACGCGGGAACGCGCCCGGGCCGCTGCGGCCACCACCACGTCGGCGAGGTCGAGCAGCTCGGTGTTCTCGTCGCTGACGTCACCGCGCGCCAGGTCGGTCAGCTCGGCGGCAAGGGTGCTCAACTCGGCCACCTGGGCGCCGAGATCGTTGAGCAGCCGGGTCCGGCTCTCCGCCGGCAGTGCGCTGTCCAGGGTGCCGCGCCGATCCAGCCGGATCAGCAGTTCGACGTTGAGGCGCAGGCTGGTCAGCGGGGTCTTGAGCTCGTGGGCGGCGTCCTCGGCGAGCAGCCGCTGGGCCCGCCGGGAGTCCCGGAGCGCGGCGAGCATGTCGTTGATCGACCGGATCAGCCGCCGGATCTCCCCACCGCCCTCATCCGGGATGTCGGCGTCGAGATCCCGGGTGTGTGCGACACGTACCGCGGCGGCGGTCAGCCGGTCGATCGGTGCCAGCCCGGTCCGCGCCACGGTCCGCCCGACAAGGGCGCCGCCGACCACGCAGAGCAGCCCGATCAGCAGCATGCCCAACCCGAACCGGTTGATCGGGCTGTCGTCGGCGACGTGGGCCACCTGAACCGCGCCGTCGCCCGCCCGCAGCGTGTAGATGAGGTAGCCCTCTTCGCTGTCGTTCGACTCCATCAGGTCGGCCGACGCGCCCTGCGCCACGCGCCCGGCGTGCTCGCTGACGGGGGGCAGCGCGGGTTGGCCGGCCGGCGTCCGGGTCGAGCCGTCGGGCAGGATGACCCGCACCAGCCGACCGGATCCGGGATACGGCGGTAGCTGGACCCGCGCCAGACCGGCGCGCTCCGCGGTCGTCGCCAGGACGCGGGAGTCGGCGCGTAGCTGATTCTCGGCGGTGTCCCGCAGCTCCCGGTCCAGTAGCTCGCTGGCCACCTGGAAGGCCACGAAAACGCTGACCGCGATGGCCGTCGCCGCGATCACCGTCAGCCTGGTCCGCAGGGACCGCCGGCGCCACCATCGGGTCAGCCGGCGCGGTTCCCGGCCGGCGGGCCTGCTCACGGAGGAGTCTCCCGCAACGTGTATCCCAGGCCGCGCAGCGTGTAGATCAATCGCGGCTCACCCTCGGCCTCCATCTTGCGGCGCAGGTAGCTCACGTATACCTGGAGGTTGTTGGCGGTGGCGCTCATGTCGAAGCCCCAGATCGCCTCGAACAGCGCGTCGCGGGTCAAGACCCGGGTCGCGTTGCGCATGAGGACCTGCAGGAGGGAGAACTCGGTCCGGGTCAGGCGCAGCGGCCGCCCGCCCCGCCACGCCTCGAACCTGTCGGGATCGAGCCGGACGTCGGCGAACGACAGGATCTGCGACTCCCCGTCGGTCGGCGTGCGCCGGCGCAGCAGGGCCCGCACCCGGGCCAGCAGCTCCTCGGTGGCGAAAGGCTTGGGCAGGTAGTCGTCGGCGCCCGCGTCCAGCCCCGTGACCCGGTCGGAGACCTGGTCACGGGCGGTCAGCATCAGCACCGGCAGATCCCGACCCGCGGCCCGCAACCGCCGGCAGGTCTCCAACCCGCCGAGGCGGGGCATCATCACGTCGAGGATCAGCAGATCCAGCGTGTCACCACCGACCCCACCGACCCCACCGACCCCACCGACCCCACCGACCCCACCGACCCCACCGACCCCGTCGAGCACGGCGAGACCGTTGGCGACGGTGCTGGTGTCGTAACCCTCGACCTGGAGCACCCGCTCCAGCGACTCACGGATGGCCACTTCATCATCCGCGATCATGATCCGCACGCCGGCCCGCCCCCTTCCAGTCGACGCTTTTGCCGCTCATTGTTCCCGATCAACCTGAAGCCAGGATTAGAATCCCGCACTCATCTGCTGGCGGCGACTGCGCGTCGTGTCAAGCGGCACCGTGGGCCAGTTACTGACTTCAGCGGCCAGAACCCAAGATCTTCATCAGCCTTCTGGGCCATGTCGTCACATTCCCGCCTGCCCCACGACGCCGTGCACGCCCTCTCGCCGCACCGGGCCCCGGCCCGGGTACGTCCGGTACGAGGATCAGGGCCCGGCGCACGCCGGGAGCACGCACGTGACGCCGCAGGGCCCGCCCTCCGGGCGGACGGCGGGAATCCGACGACAGGACCTGGGGCGACGCGGCGCTCCCGTCAGCGCGCGACGCTCAGTGACAGCGCGAACCGCCCTTCCTCGTCCGTCCACCACCGGGCCAACTCCAGCCCGGCGGCCGCCAGTTCTTCGCGCACTCCGTCCTGGCGGAACTTCGCCGACACCTCGGTGCGCAGCTCCTCGCCCGCCGCGAAGTCCACGGCGAGTCCCAGGGCGGGGATCTTCACCGTCTGCGCGGTACGGGAGCGCAGACGCATCTCGATCCACTCGTGCCCGGCGTCCCACAGCGCCGCATGGTCGAAGGCGTCCGGATCGAAATCGGCGCCCAGCTCCCGGTTGACGACGGTCAGGACGTTCTTGTTGAACGCGGCCGTCACACCGGCCGCGTCGTCGTACGCCCGGACCAGCACCTGCTCGTCCTTCACCAGGTCCGTGCCCAGCAGCAGGGCGTCACCCGGGGCGAGCAGGGCGCGGACGGAGGCGAGGAACGCGGCACGCTCGGCAGGCAGCAGATTGCCGATGGTGCCGCCGAGGAACGCCACCAGCCGCGGTCCCGGTGTGTCGGGCAGGGTCAGCCGGGCGGTGAAGTCGGCGATCAGCGCGTGCACGTCCAGTCCCGGCCGCTCGGCGGCCAGCGCCTGCCCGGCCAGGGTGAGGGCGCTCTCGCTGACGTCGACGGGGACGTAGGTGTGCAGCCCGGTCAGGGCGTCGATCAGATGCCGCGTCTTCTCCGAGGAACCGGAGCCCAGTTCGACCAGGGTGCGGGCACCGGACACCGCGGCGATCCCTCCGGCGCGGGCGCGCAGGATCTCGCGTTCGGCGCGGGTCGGGTAGTACTCGGGCAGCGCGGTGATCTCCTCGAAGAGTTCGCTGCCGCGCGCGTCGTAGAACCACTTCGGCGGCAGCGTCTTCGGACTGCCGGTCAGGCCCTCGCGAACGTCGGCGCGCAGGGCGGCGTCGGTGGCGTCCTCGGGCAGGGTGCGGGTGAGACGGAACGGACTCACGGAAGGGGCTCCCTCGAAGGTACGGGCGCGTCGGCGGACGTCAGGGCGTCGCCGGGCTCCTTGAGCGGGGTCAGCAGGACATCCGTACGGCTCGCCGCGAGCAGGGTGCGGTCGGGGACCTCGCGCCAGTGCGGGTCGTCGTCGTAGGGCTCGGAGGCCACGACGGTGCCGCCGCCGGCCCGGGTGAGGTACCACAGCGTGTCGCCCCAGGCGGTCGCGGTGACGGTGTCGCCGCTTGTGAGCAGCAGGTTGAGCCGGGCCCCGGGGGCCGCCGCGGCGACCTCCAGGACCGTGTCGGCCAGCGCCTGCCCCTCCTCGTCACCGGCCCGCAGCCGGGCGAGCACCAGGGCCCACACGAACGCGGAGTCGTTACGGGCCTCCAGCGACAGCACGTCCTCGGCGGACAGGGCCGGCACCAGCGGCGCGAGCGAGCCCGGCCAGCCCGGCACCGCCCCGTTGTGGCTGAACAGCCAGGCCCCGGCGGCGAACGGCGCCGCCGCGGCCTCCGCGTCGGCACCCGACAGGGTCGCGTCCCGTACGGCCGCGAGCAGCGCCCGGGTCCGTACGACACGGGCGAGATCCGCGAACGACAGGTCCGCCCATACCGGTCCGGCCCGCCGGTAGCGGGCCGGCACCGGATCACCCTCGGCGTACCAGCCCACACCGAAGCCGTCGGCGTTGACCGTGCCGTACCGCTGCCGCCGGGGCGCCCAGGACTGCCGGTACAGACCGTGCGGCGGCTTCACGAGCAGCTCGCCCAGCGGCTCCTCGGGCCCCACATAGGCCACATGGCGACACATCAGACGTCCTCCGAGCGGGCCGTGCGGAACCCGGAGAAGATCTGCCGCCGGACCGGCAGGTCCCAGTTGCGGAACGTGCCCCGGCAGGCCACCGGGTCCACGGCGAACGAACCGCCGCGCAGCACCTTGTGCTCCGGCCCGAAGAACACCTCCGAGTACTCCTTGTACGGGAACGCCGTGAACCCCGGGTACGGCAGGAAGTCGCTCGCCGTCCACTCCCACACGTCGCCGATCAACTGCCGCACCCCGAGCGGCGACTCACCGGCCGGATAACTTCCGGCGGGCGCCGGACGCAGATGCCGCTGACCGAGGTTGGCGTGCTCGGGAGCGGGCTCGGCGTCGCCCCACGGGTAGCGCATCGAACGGTCGCTGGCCGGGTCGTACCGTGCCGCCTTCTCCCACTCCGTCTCGGTGGGCAGCCGGCGCCCGGCCCAGCGGGCGTAGGCGTCGGCCTCGTACCAGCACACGTGCAGCACCGGCTCGTCGGGCGGCACCACCTCGGTGACACCGAACCGGCGCCGCAGCCACTGCCCGCCGTCCCGGCGCCAGAACAGCGGCGCGGTGAGGGAGTTGCGGCGGACGTGGGCCCAGCCCTCGGCGGTCCACCAGCGGGGCTCGTCGTAGCCGCCGTCCTCGATGAACGCCTGGTGGGCGGCGTTCGTCACCGGAGTGGTGTCGATCCAAAAGGGTGCCACCTCGCGCCGGTGCGCGGGCCGTTCGTTGTCCAGCGCCCACGGCTCGTCCGAGGTGCCCATGGTGAACGGGCCGCCCGGGACGAGGACTTCGGACGGGCCCGTGAACAGCGGCACCGGCTCCGGATCCGGGGCGGTCAGCGCCTGCGGCCCTCTCCGCAGCTGATGGGTGATCAGCATGGTCTCGTCGTGCTGCTGTTCGTGCTGCGCGATCATCCCGAAGGCGAAGCCCGCCTCGGTCAGCCGCGTCCCGTGGAACGCGGCGGCCTCCAGCACGTCCAGCGCCCGGCCGCGCACGTCGGCCGCGTACCGGCGGGCCTCCTCCGGCGGCAGCAGCGGCAGCTTCGGGCGTTCGGCGCGCGGGTGCTCGAAGGCGTCGTACAGGGTGTCGATCTCGGGCCGTATCGCCTCATGGCCGGCGACGGCCCGCAGCAGCCACTGCTCCTCCTGGTTGCCGATGTGGGCGAGGTCCCACACCAGCGGCGACATCAGCGGCGAGTGCTGGGCGGTCAGGTCGGGCCCGTCGACGCAGCTGGTGAGCAGCGTGGTGCGGTCCCGTGCGGTGATCAGCGAGGCGACCGCGCGCTCGCGCAGGGCTTCGGCGTCGAGGGCGGGGTCGGTCATGAGGGGGTGTCCTTCCCGTGCGGGTGCGTGGGGCGGGGGTGCGCGCCGCGGGCCGCCGCACGCAGTTCGTCGAGCGAGTCGTCGGCCGGGCAGCGGCCCCGGGCGACATAGCGGTCCCGGTACGCCCCGACCGCGTCGACCACCTCGGTGGTGGCGCCGAGCCGGGGCAGGGCGCGCAGCGCCGCCGCGAAACAGGTGGCGGCCACCTCGCGCAGCTCCGGGTCGGCCAGTCCGCCGCGGGCCGCGTCCCGCCAGAGCGGATTGTGCGGCGCGGGCATGCCGTGGGCCCGCTCGGCCAGCGGCTTCACCGCCCGGTAGGCGGTCTCGGTGGCCTCCGGGTCGTCGAACAGCGCCGCGACCACGGCCAGCGGCACGATCCAGCCGTCGTCACCGGGTTGTGCGTCGATCATGCGCAGTTCCAGATGACCGCGCGGCCTCACCGGCGGGAACAGGGTCGTGAGGTGGTAGTCGAGGTCCTCCCGGGTCGGCGGCCTGGGCGTGCCGGACCTGGCCCACTCCCGGAAGGTGAGCCCCCGGGGCACGTCCCACGGCCCGCCGTCGCGCCGTACGCACATCACGGGCGAGTCCAGGACGTGCCGGGCCCAGGTGCCGCGCGGGTCGGCGTCCAGCACGGGGGCCCCCGCCCGGCCGGTGCCGATCTGCGCCCAGCGCAGCTGCCGGGTGGACAGCCAGCCGGTCGGCCGGTCACCGGCGACGGGGGAGTTGGCGAACACGGCGACCAGGACCGCGCCCAGCTGGTGCGCCAGCCACCAACGCCGTACATGGCCGAGCGGGCCCGGTTCCTCGTACCCTGCGTCCACGCACACCTGCACGGAGGCGGAGGTGCACATCATGGCCCGGCCGGCGGGGCCGGTGCGGTCGAGACAGGCCTCCATGGCGTCGTAACGCGGTTCGCGCAGGAACCGGCGGGGGGCGTGCCAGGGGTCGTGGCCGAGGCCGACGAGGACCAGACCGTCCTCGCGCAGCACCGCGCGGACGGCGTCGAGGTCGGCGGAGACGGTACCGACGCACTCCATCAGGGAGGCGGCGGGTGGCGAGCTCAGCTCCAGCTGGCCGCCGGGCTCGATGGTGAGCGCCGACCTCAGAGGCACGGTCCGCAGAGCGGCGTAGGCCGCTTCGAGTCGTTCGGGTGACACGGCGAGCCGCGGGTCCCGCAGCTCGTGGACGAGCCATTCCACCTCGACACCGAGGAGGCGCGGCGGTCCGGTCTTGAAGCAGATGCCCCGTACCAGGGCTTCCACCTCGGCTTCGGTGACGGCGGTACGCGGCTCGGCGCAGCCGCCCGCAGAATCGGACATGTCGGGATCCTCTCGTGATTCCACCATGTCACCGGCCCGGAGCTTCGCCGCTCCCGGCCGGCGTCGACCCGACCACCCAAAACCTTCGCGTCGGCGGGCACAAGGGCGCCTGGCGGGGCGTTCCGGTTCGGTCATCCTTTCGTCAGGCCTGTTCCCGGGGGGTTTTCCACCCGTTTCCCGGGCCTTCCGGGGAAGCGGAAACTCCGTTGCGCCGCATCATCAGCATCGCTCAGGATGCCTGCATGAGCACGACGAGCGAGACCGCGCGGCGCGTGGCCACGGCGGCTACGGGGGTGGCGCCGTGAGCGCGCGCCTGCGCGGGATCGCCCGCGAGACCGAACAGATCGTGGCGGTGGGCGCCTACCGCGCACCCGGCGGCCACCGGGTGTCCGTCGCGGCGGCGATCGAGGCCGCGGCCCGCGGAACGCGGATGCACGGGCCGGAACCGGTCCCGGTCCCGGAGTTCCGGCCGGTCGGCACCCGGTTCGAGGTCACCGGCGAGAGCAGCATCGAGGCCGCACGGCGGCTCGGGGACGGAGCGGCCGTACTGAACTTCGCCTCCGCCCGCAATCCGGGCGGCGGATATCTCAACGGGGCCCAGGCCCAGGAGGAGGCCCTGTGCCGCGCCTCCGCGCTGTACACCTGCCTGCTGCGGGCCGCCGGCTTCTACGACCACCACCGCGCCCACCGCGACCCGTTCTACACGGACCGCGTGATCCACTCACCCGCCGTGCCGGTCTTCCGCGACGACCGCGGACGCCTCCTGGACGAGCCGTTCACGGCCGGTTTCCTCACCTCGCCCGCGCCCAACGCGGGAGTGATCCTGCGAACGGCGCCGGAGCGGGCGGACGAGGTGCCGCACGCCCTGGTGGTACGGGCCGGGCGGGTGCTGGAGACCGCGGCCGCCCACGGCTACCGGCGGCTCGTGCTGGGCGCCTGGGGCTGCGGGGTGTTCCGCAACGACCCCGCCCAGGTGGCGGCTGCGTTCCGGACGCACCTGGAGCCGGGCGGGCGCTTCGAGGGCGCCTTCGCACACGTGGTGTTCGGCATCCTGGACCGCACCCGCGACAGCGCGGTCCGTGCCGCGTTCGAGCGGACCTTCGCGGACCTGCTGCCCGAGCCGGCGGGGATCAACTCCAGCCGTACCGCTCCCGCAGCCGCTGACGCACGAGGTTGAACCGCATCCGGTCCAGCGCGCACGCCTCCCGGCGCATGCCCTCCTCGTGCAGCCGCAGCACCCGGTCGACGCCGACCCACGAATCACGGCCCGACCGGTCCCACGGCCCGCTGCCGATCGGCACCCACTCCCGGTGGCCGTCGTGCCCCTTGCTGGACAACTGCACGGCGAGGAACGTCCCGCCCGCCTCACGGGCGACGACCAGCACCGGACGGTCCTTGCCCCGGCCGTCGTTCTCCTCGTAGGGCACCCAGGTCCAGACGATCTCCCCGGGGTCGGGGTCGCCGTCGTACGCGGGCGAGTACTCGGTGCGCACCCGGCCCACCGCACGGGGCGCGGCCTCGACGGTGGCGGAAGGGCCGTGGCGGCCCGGGGCGTTCTCAGTGCTGAAGGCGGTCACAGGCGTACCGTACGGCACCCCGGAAGGCGCCTCTCACACGACCGGGGAGTCCACGGCCGAGGCCGTCGGCCACCTCTCGCGCCGGCGCGGCTCCGCCTCCGGCCGCGCGGCCGGGGACACCGGCAGCGGCTCGCCGTGCGCCGGGGCCGAGCCGCATACGTGGCCACCGGTTCAGCCGGGCCCGGCCGACCCCGTGAGCTCGCGGCCCGTGACCATCTCGGCCTCGATCCGGACGAACACCCCGTCGTGCATCGGCATCCACGAGTGGGGCCCGGTCCGCAGCAGGCGTTCGTGCTCGGCCGGGTCGGTCACCACGGCCGCGCGGCCCGTGACCACCACGCTCCAGCCGGACCGGCTCCCGGCATCGAAGTCGTCGGCCTCGAAGGCGACCACGACGCCGTCGATCGCCCGCACCAGACCGGACGCGGCGGAGGTGCACAGCACCACGGAGGCGTCCGTGTCCAGGACGAAGTTGACGGGGAGGACGGCGGGCAGCGCCTGCCGGGTGTAGACGACGCGACCGACCGGCACCTTGGCCAGCAGGCGCAGGCACTCCTGGCGGTCGAGCGACCGGAAGCCATCGCTGTGAATCACCCCTCCATCGTCGGCGGCGGACCCCTGCGGGGCTAGGGCCGGACGGCCCTGATGGCTGTCCGGCCCCGGCAGCTGTCGCGCGCCTCCGCCCCCAGGCCGTCACGGACATACGCGCGAGCAAACATGTCTGACCCCCCTTTGCAGGTGGAACCCGGGGGGCATGGGCAAGGCCGCACTGATCCTCATCGACATGATCAACACCTACGACCATGCGGACGCCGACCGTCTGATCCCGTCCGTCGAGTCGGTCGTACCGGTCGTCTCCGCCCTGCTGAAGCGGGCCCGGCGCCGGGACGTGCCGGTGATCTACGTCAACGACAACTTCGGCGAGTGGCGCTCCCACCACGGTGAGCTGCTCGACAAGGCCCTGTCGGGACCGCACGCGCACCTCGTGGAACCGCTGCTGCCGGACGACTCCTCGCTCTTCGTCGTCAAGGCACGGCACTCGATCTTCTTCGAGACCCCGCTGGGCTATCTGCTCAACCAGCGGGGCATCGGCCGGCTCGTGCTGTGCGGCCAGGTCGCGGAGCAGTGCGTCCTCTACTCGTCGCTCGACGCGCACATCCGCCACTTCGACGTGACCGTCCCGCGGGACGCCGTCGCCCACATCCACGCCGACCTCGCGGACGCCGCCCTGCGGATGATGGAACGCAACATGGGCGCACAGGTGTGCGACAGCGACGAATTGTGGAACTGACGCACCGCGACCCGCATCCATGGGCCGACACTGGCCCCATGAGCCGTACCCCCGCCCCGCCCCGCGAGGTCCGCACCTACCTCGACGAGCTGGTCCACCGCACACGCGCCGTCTGCGGCCCCCGTCTGGTGAGCGTCCTCGCCGTCGGGTCCCTCGCACTCGGCGACTACCGGCACGGACGCAGCGACGTCGACGTGACCGTCGTGGTGGACCGCTCGCTTCCCCGGCGGGCCCTGCCCGAACTGGCCGGGGCGCTGGCGCACCCCGCCCTGACCTGCCCCGCGGCCGGGCTGGAACTGGTGGTGTACCCGGCCGACTTCGCCGGCCGGCCGTCCGGCGGGGCGGGGTACCTCATGGACCTCAACACCGGACCGTCCCTGCCCGAGCGGGTCAGCCTCGACCCCGAGGAGGCGCCCGCGTTCTGGTACGTCCTCGACCGTTCCCTCGCCCACCAGGCCGGCCTCCCGCTGTTCGGCAGGCCGGTACGGGACGTGATCGCCGCACCGGGGCGGCCCGACGTGCTCACCGCACTCCGCGCCTCCGTACGGGAACACGCCGAGGGCGAGGGGCACGTGGCCGACAACCGGGTGCTCAACGGCTGTCGTTCCGTGGTGTACTGCCGCACCGGCCGGTGGTCCGCCAAGCGCGGGGCGGCCGAGATCGTCGCCGCCTCGGAGACGGACTTCCGGCCACTGGTCACGGACGCGCTGCGCAGCTTCGAACGCCCCCGTGAGTCCGCGCTCACGCTGCCCGGGGCGGCGGTGCGGGAGTTTCTGACCTGGGTGGCCGGACGCGTGGACGAGGCCGTCGAGGCGGAGGGCGGGGACGGAGCCCCGTCCCGGGAGGCGCCTTTGGACAGGCCGTGAGCCCCGGCATCCGCTCGACAGCCGTGGGTCCCGCCGCCTAGGCTTTTCCGCGCGGCATCGCGTGTCGGTCACCGTCCGGGTGAGGCATGGAGGCGCCGCGGATGCCCGTGGAGGCATTGACACCGTGTCAGTCGAGTTCAACCACACCATCGTTCTCACCCGTGACCGGGAGAAGTCCGCCCATTTCCTCGCCCACATCCTGGGCCTGGAGGTCGGGGAACCGGCCGGAATGTTCCTGCCGGTGACGACCGCCAACGGAGTCACCCTGGACTTCGCGACCGTCGACATCGACATCCCGGCGCAGCACTACGCGTTCCTCGTCTCCGAGGACGAGTTCGACGCGATCCTCACCCGGCTCGTGGACGCCGGGGTCCCCGTCCAGGCCGATCCGCACGGCAAGCACCCCCGCCGTGTCAACCGCAACGACGGCGGCCGCGGCGTGTACTTCCCGGACCCGGCGGGCCACGGCCTCGAGGCCATCACCCGCCCGTACGGCACCGACCCGGCCTCACCGCTGAACGGTGTCACCGAAGAGGTTCCCGGAGCCGTGTAGCCGGGACGAGGGCGGGCGTGCTCCACGCCCGCCCTCGTCCGGTCGGTTTACACACCGCGCAGCGGGCTACGCGGCGGACACGGGGAGTCCAGGCCGGCCACGTACCGGGAGGTGCCCATGACCATGCGGATACGGGACGTGATGTCCGCGGACACCGCGTCCGTCGAGCCCATGACGACGGTGGCGCGGGCGGCGCGCCTGATGCGCGAGCAGGACATCGGCGATGTCCTCGTCGCGTACGACTGTGATCTGTTCGGTGTGCTCACCGACCGCGACATCGTGCTGAGGGGCGTCGCCGAGGGGCACGACCCGGAGGCCACGACGGTCGGTTCCCTGTGCACGCGCCCGCCCCTGGTGACACTCGACCCCGAGGACACCACCGACCACGCCGTGGAGCTGATGCGGCGGCATGCCGTCCGACGGCTCCCGGTGGTGGAACGCGGCGGCTGTCCGGTGGGGATGGTGAGCCTCGGGGACCTCGCCGCGACGGAGGATCCGCACTCCGCCCTGGCGGACATCAGCGCGGCGGCCCCCACGCACTGAGCGCGCACGTCCAGCCGTACGGGCCCGGGTGGATCCGCAGTTCCTCCCGGTCCACGGCCGTCGGCATCCGTCCGGTGACCCGTACGTCCGTCAGGGCGGCCACCGCCAGGCGTATGTCGAGACCGTCGTCGGTTCCGTCCGCCTCCATGTCGACCGGTACCCGGCCGTACTCCTCCAACCGGTACAGGATCTCGTCCAGCAGCGTCGCCAGCAGATCGTCGTCGCTGGCCCCGGCCAGCCGGATGCGGTCCACGCCCGTCGGCCGCACCCCGGAGACGTCGGCGAAGCACTCCACCACCGCCGCCACCGCCTCCGCCAGACAGTTCTCCCGGCTCGCCGCCCACGCCTCGATCCGGAACTCGTCCTCCTGCGCCACCGCCCGGTGCCCGCTCTCGTCCGGCCGCCGCGCCTGCCCGTAGTCGCTCGTGTCACCGACCATGGGGCTCGCCTGCCCGACGACCGCGCACCCATGCCGGTTACCGGGCGCTTCGCATGCCGGTGAGCGGGGTACACGGATGCGGACCAGGTGCTTCAGGTGCCGTCTCCGGTGCGGAGGGAGGGCATCCGCCATGCGGTTCCGTGATCGCCGGCAGGCCGGCCGTGAACTGGCCGCACGGCTGCGGGAGAGGCAGGACGAGGGAGCCCTGACCGAGCCTGTCGTGCTGGCCCTGCCCCGCGGGGGTGCCGCCGTGGCCGTCGAGGTCGCCCGGGCACTGGACGCCCCGCTCGACGTCCTCGTCGTACGGAAGATCGGCGCCCCCTTCCACGAGGAGTTCGGCGTCGGCGCGATGGCCGGTGACGGGGTTCCGCTCTTCGACGAGGACGTCCTGCTGCGGCTGGGCCTCACCGAGGCCGACCTCGCGCCCGTCGTCGAGCGCGAACGCGCCGAGCTGCGCCGCCGCGAACAGCGCTACCGCCAGGGCCGCCCGGCTCCCGGACTGCGCGGACGGACCGTGATCGTCGTCGACGACGGGCTGGCGACCGGCTCCACCGCCCGCGCCGCGCTGCGCGCCCTGCGGGCGCAGGATCCCGGACACCTCGTGCTGGCCGTTCCGGTCGGCTCGGCGGAGGGCGTCGCGCTGATGTGCTCCGAGGCCGACGAGGTGGTGTGCCTGTACGAGCCGGCCGCGTTCATGGCCGTGGGCCAGTGGTACGAGGAGTTCGACCAGCTGACCGACGGGGACGTCCTGGACGCGCTGCACCAGCGGCAGCCTTAGGAGATGTCGTCTGGATCTTGCCGGGGTCGCGGGGTCCGGCACGCACATCTGCGGCGTTGTCGTCGGTCGCCGGCCGTGCGCGCCCGACCGCGCTCCGTTCGGCCGCGGGGCGCCGCCGGTCTTCTCCGACTCGGTCACCGGGCAGGCCCCGGCCGAGGCTCAGACGACCCCGTCCGCGCGCAGTGCCGCGATCTCCTCGGGGGAACGGCCCAGTTCCGTGAGGATCGCCTCCGTGTGCTCGCCCACGGCGGGTACCGGGTCCATGCGGGCCGGCAGACCCGCGAGGTCGGCGGGCGGCAGCAGCGCCTCCACGGTTCCGCCCGGCACCGCCACCTCGCGCCAGCGGTCGCGGGCGGCGAGCACCGGGTGGTCGAGGAACGCGGCGACGTCGTTGACCCCGGCGCAGGCGATGCCGATCGCCTCCAGGTCCTCGAGCAGCTCCCCGGCGTCCGCGCGGGCGAAGCGCTCGTCGATGATCGCGTTCAGTTCCTCGCGGTGGGCCACCCGGTCGGAGCCGGTCGCGAAGCGCGGATCGTCGGTCAGCTCCGGCCGGCCGAGGAACTCCGCGCACAGGGCCGCCCACTCGCGCTCGTTCTGGACGGAGAACAGCACCTCGCGTCCGTCGGCGGCCCGGTAGGTGCCGTACGGGGCGATGGTGGCGTGCTGGGTGCCCAGGCGCGGGGGCTGGGCACCGCCGTGGCGGGTGTAGTAGGCGGGCTGGCCCATCCACTCGGCGAGCGCCTCGAACAGGGACACCTCCACCGGGTGCGCGGCGCCGGTGGTCGCGCGGGTGTAGAGGGCGGTGAGCACACCGCTGTACGCGTACATCCCGGCGGCGATGTCGGCGACGGAGATCCCGGTACGGGCGGTCTCCCGTGGTGTTCCGGTCAGCGACACCAGGCCGGTCTGGCACTGCATCAGCAGGTCGTACGCCTTGCGGTCGGCCCAGGGGCCACTCGTGCCGTACCCGGAGATCGTGCAGGGGATCAGCCGGGGGTGGCGGCGGGTCAGCTCGTCGGTCCCGAGGCCGAGGCGGTCGGCGGCGCCCGGCGCGAGGTTCTGCACGAACACGTCGGCGTCCCGGAGCAGTCCGTGCAGGATCGCGCGGCCCCGTGGGTCCTTCAGGTCCAGCGTGAGGGATTCCTTGGAGCGGTTGATCCACACGAAGTAGCTGGAGTGGCCGTGCACGGTCGTGTCGTACCGGCGGGCGAAGTCGCCCTCGCCCGGCCGCTCCACCTTGATCACACGGGCACCGAGATCGGCCAGCTGCCGGGTCGCGTAGGGCGCGGCCACCGCCTGCTCCACACTGACCACCGTGACCCCGGACAAGGGGGGTTTCCGCACGTCCACGCCTCCTGCCTGCTCCGGCCTCGATTAGTAAGGCCCGAGTGGGGCGGCTGTCAACGGCGGCCCCGGCCGTTCACCGGCCGGCCCGGCTCCGCGGAGCGTCCGCGGACCTGTCGCGGGTGACGACGCGGGCGCCGCGGTCGTCGACGGCACGGACCCGGAGCGAACCGCAGCCGCAGCGGGGCCACACCGTGCTGCCCGCCGCCGAGCGACGCGCGGTCCGACCGGCAGCCGCTGCCGGACGCCCCGTTCGAGCTGGTGGTTCCGGCAGTCCGGCTCGCGCGTCGTGCCGGTGCGCTACCGCCCCGGTGCCCCCGCCCGCAGGCCGTCCATGACCAGGTCCAGCAGCCGGGTGGCGCGTGGCTGCCACTCCTCGGCGGGGTCGAGCTGCCAGAGGCCGCCGATGGCGAGGACGAGGTCGTCCGCGGTCACCCCCGGACGGATGGATCCGGCCTCCTCGCAGCGGCGCAGCAGCAGTTCCGCCGCCTCGGTCACCGGGCTGTGTCCCGGCTTCGCCGGGCTCCCCGGTCCGCTGGTGGCCTGCCGGATGGCGTCGGCCAGCCCGGCCTTGGCCATGGCGAAGCGGGCGAGCCCGTCCATCCACTCGCGCAGCGCGCAGTCGGGCTCCCGGGTGCTCAGCAACTGCGCCGCGCTGTCCGCCACCTGCCGCATCTCGTACCGGTAGATCTCCATGACGAGCGCCTCACGGCTGGGAAAGTTCCGGTAGAACGTGCCCTGCCCGACGCCCGCCTTCTTGGCGATCACGCTCAGCGGGGTGTCCGCCGAGCGCGTGAGTTCGACGAGGGCCACCTCCAGGATGCGCTCGCGGTTGCGCTGCGCGTCCGAGCGCAGGGGCGCCGCCGTGCTCCGCGGTGTCCGCGCGCACGGGGATGAGTCCTTCTTGTGCCCCACTCGTCCTCCTCCCGGGCTGTGACCGAAACCCGTCCTTGCTAACCGGACAGCTGTCCACTACGTTCTCGAGGTAACGGACAGCTGTCCGCTTCGGGTCCATCGTATCGGCGGACGCGGACGGTGCGGGACGCCCGGTGGCATGCCCTCGACGACCGGTGCGTTCCCGGCCCTTCCCCCTCCTCCCCATGGTCCCGAACGCCCCCCGTTCCGTACAGCCCACCCACGTCATCGACTCGTCCGCCTTCCAGATCCGTGAAAGAAGGCCGCTCATGGCACCCTCGACGTCCAGCAGCGTCACCCTGAACATCAACGGCGAGAAGCACACGCTGTCCGTCGACCACCGCACCACCCTGCTCGACGCCCTGCGCGAGCGCCTCGATCTGACCGGCACCAAGAAGGGCTGCGACCAGGGACAGTGCGGCGCCTGCACGGTCCTGGTCGACGGCCGCCGCACCGTGTCCTGCCTGCAACTGGCCGTCGCGTCCGACGGACGCGAGATCACCACCGTGGAGGGCCTGGCCGACGGGGACCGGCTGCACCCGGTGCAGCAGGCCTTCCTGGACCTGGACGGCTTCCAGTGCGGTTACTGCACCCCCGGCCAGATCTGTTCGGCCGTCGCCGTCATCGAGGAGCACGCGGCGGGCTGGCCCAGCGCCGTCACCGGGGACGTGCGTCCCGAAGCGGGACCGCCGCCCCTGACCCCCGAGGAGATCAGGGAACGCATGAGCGGCAACCTGTGCCGCTGC
Organism: Streptomyces sp. NPDC020731; assembly: GCF_044334705.1. Taxonomy (NCBI): domain Bacteria; kingdom Bacillati; phylum Actinomycetota; class Actinomycetes; order Kitasatosporales; family Streptomycetaceae; genus Streptomyces; species Streptomyces sp. NPDC020731. The sequence goes on along the minus strand of NZ_JBIRTN010000025.1, from coordinate 100,225 downwards.
AGCGCGTACGTGCAGATCGTCGAGGCGGTCGCCCGCGCGGCCGCGGAGAACCGGAACCAGATCGAGGAGGCCGCGGCATGAGGGAGTTCGACTACCGGCGCGCCGACGACGTCCTGGGCGCGGTGGCGCTGCTCGACGCGGACCCCGACGCCCGCTACCTCGGCGGCGGCACCAACCTCGTCGACCTGATGAAGAACGGCGTCGAGCGCCCGGCCCGGCTCGTCGACGTCCGCACCCTCCCGCTGGACCGGATCGAGCCGGCCGGGGACGGCGGACTGCGCATCGGCGCCACCGTCACCAACAGCGACCTCGCCGCGCACCCCGGGATCCGCCGTGACTACCCCGCCCTCACCCAGGCCGTACTCGCCGGTGCCTCCGGGCAGTTGCGCAACATGGCCACCGTCGGCGGCAATCTGCTCCAGCGCACCCGCTGCGGCTACTTCACCGATGTGAGCAAGCCCTGCAACAAGCGTGCGCCCGGCAGTGGTTGCCCCGCCGTCGAGGGCGAGCACCACAACCACGCCATCCTGGGCGCCTCCGACCACTGCGTGGCCGTCCACCCCTCCGACATGGGTGTGGCGCTGACCGCCTTCGACGCGGTCGTCTCCTACGAAACCGCAAGCGGGCCGGGGGAGTTGCCGCTGGCCGACTTCTATCTCCCGGTGGGCGACACCCCGCACCGGGAAACCGCCCTGCCGCCCGGCGCGCTCATCACCCATGTCACCCTGCCGCCCGCGCCGGTCGCCGCCCGCTCGCGCTACCGCAAGGTCCGCGAACGCGCCTCGTACGCCTTCGCGATCGGCTCGGTCGCCGCCGCCCTCGACGTCAGAGGGGGAGTCGTACGCGAGGCCCGCCTCGCCCTCGGGGCCGTGGCGTCCCGGCCCTGGCGGGCCCGCGCCGCCGAACGCGTACTGAACGGCGCCCCGGCCACCGCGGAGTACTTCGCGGCGGCGGCGGACGCCGAACTCGCGGCCGCCAGGCCGCTGCCCGCCAATGGATACAAGGTGACACTCATGCGCAACCTCGTGGTGGCCGTGCTGTCCGAACTCGCCGAGGAGACCGCCCGATGACCACCTCCGCGACCGGTGTCACGACGATGACGGGCGCCGTCGGCACCGCGCACACCCGCGTCGAGGGCCGCGACAAGGTCACCGGCGCCGCCCGGTACGCCGGCGAGATCCCCTTCGCCGGCCTCGCCCACGGCTGGCTGGTGCTGTCCACGGTCGCCCGTGGCCGGATCCTGCCCGTCGACACCGAGCCCGTGCTCGGGATGCCGGGCGTGCTCACCGTCCTGCACCACGGGAACGCCCCGCGCCTCGACATCGACTACATCGGAATGCTGGGCGTTCCGCCGGACCCGACGGCCGCGGTCTTCCAGAACGACCGGGTCCCGCACGCCGGTTGGCCCGTCGCGCTCGTCGTCGCCGAGACGTCGGAGCAGGCCCGGGAGGCCGCCGAGTCACTCGTCGTCACCTACGGGCAGGAGCCGCACGACATCGAGCTCTCCGCCGACCGCCCGGACGCCTACCCGGTGGACGGGCACATGCCCGCGGTGACGGAGAAGGGCGACCTGGAGGCCGAACTCGCCGCCTCCGCCCACGTGGTGGACGTGGAGTACACCACACCCGAAGAGCACCACGGCATGATGGAGCCGCACGCGGCGACCGCCCGGTGGGACGGCGGCCGGCTCGAGATCGTCGACTCCAATCAGGGCACCACCTGGGTCGCGGACGAGATCTCGCGGATGTTCTCGCTGGACGCCTCCGCGGTGCGGGTGCGCTCCGAGCACATCGGCGGCGGCTTCGGCAGCAAGGGCGTACGGGCCCACCAGGTGTCCGCCGTGATGGCCGCCACCGCCCTGCAACGGCCGGTCCGCGTCGTACTGACGCGTCGTCAGATGTTCTCGCTCACCGGCTACCGCAGCCCCACCGCCCAGCGGGTCCGGCTCGGCGCCGACTCCGACGGCCGGCTGCGCGCCCTCGATCACCGCTCACTGAGCCAGACGTCGACGGTCTGGGAGTTCGTCGAGCCGAGCGCCGGTGTGGCGCGCGTGATGTACGACGCCGACGCCCACCGGACCTCGAACGAGGTCGTACGGCTGGACGTACCGTCCCCGACGTGGATGCGCGGGCCGGGCGAGGCGCCCGGGTCGTTCGCGCTGGAGGCGGCGCTCGACGAACTGGCCGAGCGGTGCGGGATCGACCCGATCGAGCTGAGACTGCGCAACGAGCCCGAGCGCGGCCCGGTCTCCGGACTGCCGTTCGCCGGCCGCAACCTCGCCGCCTGCTTCCGCGAGGGCGCCCGCCGTTTCGGCTGGGCCGGCCGTGACCCGCGCCCCGGCACGCGACGCGAAGGGCGCTGGCTGCTCGGCACGGGCACGGCCGCGGCCTCGTTCCCCTCGGGCGCCCTTCCGTCGACGGCCGCGGTGACCGCGGAGGCGGACGGCACCTACACCGTGCGGATCGCCGCGGCCGACATCGGCACCGGGGCGCGTACGGCGCTCACCCTGGTGGCCGCCGACGCGCTCGGGGTGGCGACGGACCGGGTCCGGGTGCGCATCGGCGACAGCGACTTCGGCCCGGCGGGGATCGCCGGAGGCTCCATGGGCACCCGCTCCTGGGCCTGGGCGGTCACGGCCGCCGCCGAGGAACTGCGGGACCGGCTCGTTCCGGGAGGCGTCGTGCCGCCGGAGGGCATCACCGTACGGTCCGACACCACCGCCGCCCTCGGCGCCCTCGCCCAGAAGGAGCGGCATTCCTTCGGGGCGCAGTTCGCCGAGGTGGCCGTGGACGTCACCACCGGCGAGGTGAGGGTGCGGCGGATGCTCGGCATCTTCGCCGCGGGCCGGATCGTCAACCCGCTCACCGCGCGCGGTCAGCTCGTGGGCGGCATGACCTGGGGCATCTCGATGGCCCTGCACGAGGAGGCGGTCCGGGACCGGGCCTCCGGCGGCCTCTACGGCGCCGATCTGGCCGGCTACCACGTCGCCACCCACGCCGACGTGCCGACGGTCGAGGCGGACTGGGTCGACGACCCGGACCCCGACGACCCCGTCGGCATCAAGGGCATCGGCGAGGTCGGCATCGTGGGCGCGGCGGCGGCCGTCGCCAACGCGGTCTGGCACGCGACCGGCGTACGCCACCGGAGCCTGCCCATCCGTCCGGACCGGGTACTGGAGGCGGGAGGACCGGGTGTTTGACATCGCCGGCGAGCTGCACCGCTGGCTGGCCGAGGGCCGGGAGTTCGCCGTGGCCACGGTGGTGGCCGTGGGCGGCAGCGCGCCGCGCGACCCCGGCGCCGCCCTTGCCGTCGACAGCGAGGGCACGGCGATCGGCTCGGTGTCCGGCGGGTGCGTGGAGGGTGCGGTCTACGAACTGTGCGCCCAGGCGCTCACGGACGGCGAGACCCGCGTCGAGCGGTTCGGGTACAGCGACGAGGACGCCTTCGCGGTGGGCCTGACCTGCGGCGGGATCATCGACATCATGGTGACCCCGGTCGGCGTGCGGGCCCCGGCGCGGGAGGTGCTGCGGGCAGCGCTGGCGGCCCTCCTGCGGGGCGAGCCGGGGGCACTGGCCCGGGTCGTCGAGGGCCCGGCGGAACTTCTCGGCGGGGCCCTGTTCGTCCACCCGGACGGGTCGTACGAGGGGGGCCTGGGCGGGGCCGTGGAGCTGGACCGGGCGGCGGCCGGAGCGGCCGGGACCCTGCTGGACGCCGGCCGCACCGGCACGGTCGCCGTCGCGGCGAGCGGAGCGGGACGGGGGTCCCCCCGGACGGAGTCCGGGGAAGGGGCGCACTGCCCCGGCGGTCCGGCCCTGTTCGTGGAGACCTCGGTGCCGCCGCCCCGCATGATCGTCTTCGGGGCGATCGACTTCGCGGCGGCGCTGGTGCGGGCGGGCAAGTTCCTCGGCTACCACGTCACGGTGTGCGACGCGCGGCCCGTGTTCGCGACCGAGGCCCGCTTCCCGGAGGCCGACGAGATCGTGGTCGACTGGCCGCACCGCTATCTGCGGAGCACCGGGACGGACGCGCGCACGGTGCTGTGCGTCCTCACCCACGACGCGAAGTTCGACGTACCGCTGCTGCAGGTGGCGCTGGGCCTGCCGGTGGCGTTCGTCGGGGCGATGGGTTCCCGGCGCACCCACACCGACCGCGAGCGCCGCCTGCGCGAGGCGGGCGTGGGGGAGCGGGAGCTGGCCCGCCTCCGCTCCCCGATCGGCCTCGACCTCGGCGCACGCACCCCGGAGGAAACGGCCCTGTCCATCGCGGCGGAGATCGTCGCCACCCGCCGGGGCGGCACGGGCACCCCCCTGACGGGCTCGGGCACCCCGATCCACCACGGGGACCGGAACACGCCGGCAGCCGCCTGAGGCCACGCCGAGGGGGCCGGTCCCCTGGCGGACCGGCCCTCCCGGCCCACGGCCCTCCCGGGTCCGTCGGCCGGGAGTGACAGCCACGTCGGCGACGGACGCGTTCCAAGGCGCGCGGTCGCGTCGATCGCGCGGCGAGGGGCCGGAGCCGATGCGGCTCCGGCCCCTCGCGGGACGGGTCAGGCGGCGGCCGGCTCGCCGGCGAGGCCGTGGAGGCGGGTGATGACCTCGGTCAGCTGGTCGGCGACCTCGTTGTCGTCCGCCGGGTGGGTCTCGGCGAAGCGGGTCACCGAGCCGGGGATGGAGAGCTTGATGTCCTCGATCACCTTGCCGCCCGCGATGCCCACGGACTTGCGGGCCTCGTCGTGCGCCCACACACCGCCGTACTGGCCGAAGGCGGTACCGATCACGACGACCGGCTTGCCGCCGATGGCACCGGCGCCGTAGGGGCGGGACAGCCAGTCGATGGCGTTCTTCAGGACGGCCGGCATCGTGCCGTTGTACTCGGGCGTGAAGAGCAGCAGCGCGTCGGCGCCCGCGGCGGCCTCGCGCAGCTTGGCGGCGGCGGCCGGCACGTCGCCCTCGACGTCGATGTCCTCGTTGTAGAAGGGGATCTCCGCGAGCCCTTCGTAGAGCGCCACCTCGGCGCCCGCGGGAGCGAGCTTGACCGCGGCCTCGGCGAGCTGACGGTTGTGCGAACCGGCGCGAAGGCTGCCGACGAGGGCGAGGATGCGAACAGACATGAGGGAACTCCAGGGGGATGCTGAAATATCGCCGAAACAATCCGGACCGGGGTCCGTTTCTTCGTTGTAGCACTTTAACCGGACCGCGGTCCAGTTTCTTCCCGATGCTTTACGCTGGCTTCATGTCCGCCGCGCCGCCGCCCGTCCCGAAACCCCAGGACCCCGCACAGCCGCAGGAGTTGCTGCAACTCGGCACCGGCCCCGACGAGCCCTGCCTGCGCGCCGACGCCGCACGCAACCGGGCCCGCCTGCTGGAGGCGGCCGCGCTGCTCGTGGCCGAGCGCGGGGCCGACGGCATCACCATGGAGGGGGTCGCGGCGGCGGCCCGCGTGGGCAAGGGGACGGTCTTCCGCCGTTTCGGCGACCGCACCGGTCTGCTCACCGCCCTGCTCGACCACTCCGAGAAGAAGTTCCAGGCCGCCTTCCTCACCGGGCCCCCGCCGCTGGGGCCGGGCGCACCCCCGGCCGAGCGGCTGCGCGCCTTCGGTCTCGCGATGCTCCGACGCTCCGCCGAGGAGCTGGAACTGCAGCTGGCGGCCGAACCGGGAGCGGGCCGCCGCTTCACCAGTCCGCCCCGCCGCGTCCTGCGCCACCACGTGACCCTGCTGCTGCGCGAGGCGGCCCCGGACGCGGACTGCGAAGTCCTCGCCCACACGCTGATGGCCCAGCTCGACCCCGCCCTGATCCACCATCTGATACGGCAGTGCGGCATGCCGCCGGAGCGGCTGGAGTCCGCCTGGCTGGACCTGGTCGACCGGGTGACGGGCCCGGCACCCGCCGGCTGACGGTGTATCAACTCACCCGGCCGATCGCCCGGTTACGGCTTCTGCAAGGATGCCGTACGTCATGGTGCAGATAACGAACACGCCCGCGCCCGCGTCCCCCGCACCGACGCGCTCCGTACCCACGAGCGCCGATGTGGCCCGCCTGGCCGGCGTCTCGCGCGCGACCGTCTCCTACGTCCTGAACAACGCCGGTGCCGTCCGGATCAGCGAACCCACCCGCCGCCGGGTCCGCGAGGCCGCGAAGGAACTCGGATACGTGCCGCACGCTGCGGCCCGCAGCCTGCGCGCCGGACACAGCCGTACGGTCCTGATGCCCGCGCCCGCCTTCCCCGTCGGGCCGCTCTACAGCCAGTTCATCAACGATCTCCAGGGCTCCCTCGCCCGCCTCGACTACACGGTCGTGCAGTACGGCACCGTCGGCCTGCACGACGACGAGGCCGCCCGCGCCTGGGCCGAGCTGAGGCCCGTGGCGGTCCTGGTCCCCGGCTCCGGACTCGGCCCGCGCGGTGTGGAGGTGCTCAAGCGCTCCGGGGCGCGGGCCGTCGTCACCCTCGGCCCCGAGCCCGTCGAGGGCGCGCACGCCCTGCTCATGGACCACGATGTCGTCGGGCACAGCGCCGGCGCCCACCTCTTCGACCGGGGCAGCCGCCGGATCGGCGTGGTCGTCCCGAGAGAGCCCGGCCTGGAGGCGTTCTCCGCGCCCCGCCTGGCCGGGGTGCGCGCCGCCCTGCGCGGCACCGACGCCATGGTCACCGAGCTGCCGCTGGCGCACGACGAGGGCGCCGCCGCCCGGCTGGCCGCCCGCTGGCGCGAGCTCGGCCTCGACGGGGTGTTCACGTACAACGACGAGTACGCGATGCTGCTGATGCGCGCGCTGCAGGACGAGGGCGTCCGCATCCCCGAGGAGACCGCCGTGGTCGGCGCCGACAACCTGATGCTGGGCCGGCTGCTGCGGCCCCGGCTGAGCACCGTCCACCTCGAACTGCCGGCCGGCCGCGAGCTGGCCGAACTGGTCGACCGCGCGGTGCGCGACCCGGCCGCGGCGCCCGAGGCCCACAAGGTGCTCGGGGCCTCGGTGGTGCGACGCGAGTCCAGCTGACAAGGTGGAGGACGGCGGACGGTCCCCGGCGGCCCGGCCGTTCGGACCGCCGGGCCGGACCGCGGGCCAGGACGTTGCGTGCTCAACCACCCGGGTGCGCGACAGGACAGCCACGACCGCGCCGGCCCGCGGCGCAGCGGCGACCGATCGGAGGGCCGTCATGACGTTGTCCGACCTCACCAGGCAGTCCCGTCGGCTCGCGGGACCCGAGTACACCGTCACCGAGCCCGCCACCGGTGACTCCCTCGGCACGGTCACCCTCGCCACCGCCGAGGACGTCGCGGCCGCCGCCGAGGACGCCCGCGGCGCCCGGGACGCATGGGCGAGGGCCCCGCACCTCGTCCGTGCCGGAGCGCTCCGCAAGGCCGGCGACCTGTTCGCCGCACACGCCCGGCTGCGGGAATGGCTGATCCGCGAGGCCGGCAGCATCCCCGGCAAGGCGGACTTCGAGCTCCATGTCGCCGCCCAGGAGTGCTACGAGGCCGCCGCCCTCGCCTCCCGCCCGGCCGGACAGGTGCTGCCCACCGAGGAGCCCCGTCTGTCGTACACGCGGCGGGTGCCGGCGGGCGTGGTGGGAGTGATCTCCCCGTTCAACGCGCCGCTGATCCTGGCCATCCGCTCCGTCGCCCCGGCCCTGGCGCTCGGCAACGCGGTCGTCCTCAAGCCGGACCCGCGCACCGCGGTCTGCGGCGGACTCGCCCTCGCCGCGGTCTTCGCCGAGGCGGGACTGCCCGACGGGCTGCTGCACGTCCTGCCCGGGGGGCCGGAGGCCGGCCAGGCCCTCGTCGCCGACCCGCACGTCCCCGTCATCTCCTTCACCGGCTCCACCGCCGCCGGCCGTGCCGTGGGGGAGGCCGCGGGCCGCCACCTGAAGCGTGCCCACCTGGAACTGGGCGGCAACTCCGCCCTGATCGTGCTGGAGGACGCCGACCTCGACGCGGTGATCTCCACGGCTGCCTGGGGATCCTTCTTCCATCAGGGCCAGATCTGCATGACGGCCGGACGGCACCTGGTCCACGCCTCGCTGTACGACGAGTACGTCGACCGGCTGGCCGCCAGGGCGAACTCCCTCGCCGTCGGCGACCCGCACCGCGAGCAGGTCCAGCTGGGCCCGCTCATCGACCGTACCCAGCTCGCCAAGGTGCACGGCCTGGTCGAGGCCAGCACGGCGGGCGGTGCGAAACTCGCCGCCGGCGGCACCCACGACCGGCTCTTCTACCGGCCCACGGTCCTCGCCGACGCCGGCGACCTCACCCCCGCCTACACGGAGGAGGTCTTCGGCCCGGTCGCCCCCGTACGGTCCTTCGCGACCCGCGACGAGGCCGTCGCCCTGGCCGGCGCCGGCCCCTACGGACTCGCCCTCGGCGTCGTCACCCGGGACCCGGCCCGTGGCCTGGACCTCGCGGAACGCGTCCCCACGGGCATCGTGCACATCAACGACCAGACCGTGAACGACGAGGCCGTCGCCCCCTTCGGCGGGGTCGCCGCATCCGGCACCGGGGCCCGCTTCGGCGGCGACGCCAACCTCGAGGCCTTCACCGACCTGCGCTGGACGACGGTGCGCCCGGACGTCGCCCAGTACCCGTTCTGACTGTCGCCCTGCCCGTTTCAGGCGGTGGGCGCCTCGCCCTGCTGCGCCTGCTCGGCGATCTGCTTGCGGACGTCGTCCATGTCCAGCTTGCGGGCCTGCCCGATGACATCCGTCAGCGCGGCCTCGGGCAGCGCACCCGGCTGGGCGAACACGGCGACCTGGTCACGCACGATCATCAGCGTCGGAATCGACTGGATGCCGAAGGCCGCGGCCAGCTCCGGCTGCGCCTCGGTGTCCACCTTGCCGAACACCAGGTCCGGGTTCTCCTCCGCCGCCCTCTCGTACACCGGCGCGAACTGACGGCACGGACCGCACCAGGCCGCCCAGAAGTCGATCAGTACGAACTCGTTGTCCGTGACCGTCCGGTCGAAGTTCTCCTTGGTGAGCTCCACGGTGCTGCTCATCGCGCGTTCCCTCTTCCTGGCGTCGGGCCGGGTCGTCGGCACAACACGGCCGGCCGGTCACGTATTCCGCGCCCTTACCCATGTGGCCACAGCGCACACCACCCACCAGACTGACGCCATGACGGAAACGCAATCGACGCAACCGGAATCACCCGCCTACGACGTCGTGGTGCTCGGCGCCGGGCCCGTGGGCGAGAACGTCGCCGACCGCACCCGCGCCGCCGGGCTCACCACCGCGGTCGTGGAGAGCGAACTGGTCGGCGGCGAGTGCTCCTACTGGGCGTGCATGCCCAGCAAGGCCCTGCTGCGTCCGGTCATCGCCCGGGCCGACGCCCTCCGCCTCCCGGGCCTGAGCGGGTCGGTCCAGGGGCCCCTGGACGCCGACGCCGTACTCGCCCGCCGGAACTCCTTCACCTCCGACTGGAAGGACGACGGCCAGGTCCGGTGGCTGGAGGGCACCGGAGCCGACCTGTACCGCGGCCAGGGACGGCTCACCGGCCCGCGCACCGTCACCGTCACCGGCGCCGACGGCGGCAGGCGGGTCCTCACCGCCCGGCACGCCGTCGCCGTCTGCACCGGCAGCCGCGCCCGGCTGCCCGACCTGCCCGGACTCGCCGGGGTCCGGCCCTGGACCAGCCGCGAGGCCACCGGCGCGCAGTCCGTGCCCGGCCGGCTGATCGTGGTCGGCGGCGGGGTCGTCGCCACCGAGATGGCCTGCGCCTGGCAGGCCCTCGGCTCACGGGTCACCGTCCTGGTCCGCGGCGAGAGCCTGCTGAACCGCATGGAGCCGTTCGCCGGCGAGCTGGTCGCCGAGGCGCTCACCGAAGCCGGCGCACAGATCCGCACCGGCACCTCCGTGAAATCGGTGACCAGGGAGAACGGCACCGTCCTGGTCGTCACCGACGACGGTGACCGGATCGAGGCCGACGAGATCCTCTTCGCCACCGGACGCGCCCCGCGCACCGACGACATCGGCCTGGAGACGATCGGTCTGGAGCCCGGCTCCTGGTTCACCGTGGACGACAGCCTCCGCGTCACCGGCCACGACTGGCTGTACGCCGTCGGCGACGTCAACCACCGGGCCCTCCTCACCCACCAGGGCAAGTACCAGGCCCGGATCGCGGGCGCCGCCATCGTCACCCGGGCCGCCGGGGAGCCCGTACGCGCGGAGGACTGGGGCGCGCACGCCGCCACCGCCGACCACGCCGCCGTCCCCCAGGTCGTCTTCACCGACCCGGAGGCGGCTTCCGTCGGCCTCTCCCTGGCCGAGGCGGAACGGGCGGGCCACCGTGTCCGCGCCGTCGACGTCGACCTGTCCTCGGTCGCGGGCGCCGGCCTGTACGCCGACGGCTACAAGGGCCGCGCCCGCATGATCGTCGACCTCGAGGACGAGACCCTGCGCGGCCTCACCCTGGTCGGCCCCGGCGTCGGCGAACTCATCCACTCCGCGACCATCGCCGTCGCCGCCCGGGTCCCGATCGCCCGCCTGTGGCACGCGGTCCCGTCCTACCCGACGATCAGCGAGGTCTGGCTCCGCCTCCTGGAGGCCTACCGGGACGCCTGAGCCGCAGCGGTCCCGGCCGGCGTTCGAGGACAAGGCCCGTTCGGGGCCGAAGGGGGTCCGGGGCGCGGCCCCGGGGACGAGAGGGAGGGAAGCTGCGGCGAGGGCGAGCCGGCCGCGGGGACGACGGCCGGCGGCCCGGGCAGGCCATGGTCCCGCGACGCCCGGTCCGGCGGGAGACGGCGGCCGAGGCATCCGATCCCGTCGCGTCGGACTCGGCGCCCCCGCGTCGGGCCGCCGGCCGGGCCGGGGTTGCCGTCGGCGCGGCCGGGCACGCCGGGGGTGCCGGCCGGGGGCCGGGGCGCCCCGCCGCCCGGATCGGCCGGCCGGCGCCGAGCGCCTCGGTGCGGCAGCCGCCGGACGAAGGACCGGGACGCGGTCACGGCAGCTCGAAGCCCAGGTGCCGCGCCGCCCCGTCAGGCGTCGGCTGCGACCAGCGCTCCGCCACGGCCTCGTTGGACGACAGCGAGCGCGGCTCGGCCCGGTCGAGGTACAGCGTGCCGTCGAGGTGGTCCGTCTCGTGCTGCACGATCCGCGCGGGCCATCCGGTGAACACCTCGTCCAGCGCCCGCCCGTGCTCGTCCTGCCCCCTCAGCCGCACCTCGGCGGGCCGCGCCACCACCGCCTGGTACCCCGGCACGCTCAGGCACCCCTCGAAGAACCCGACCCGCCGGGTGCCGACCGGCTCGTACGCCGGATTGACCAGCACCCGGAACGGCTGCGGCACCCGCCCGCGCGCGAGGCGCACCTCCTCCGGCACCGGCGCCGGGTCCTCGATCACCGCGATCCGCAGCCCCACCCCGACCTGCGGCGCGGCCAGCCCGACACCCGGTGCCGCGCGCATGGTGACCCGCAGCGCCGCCACGAACCGGGCCAGCAGAGCAGGCCCCAACTGCCCGTCGTACGGCTCGGTACCACCGCGCAGCACCGGGTCACCGGCCGCGACGATGGTCAACGGCCCTTCCATGGCGAGCAGTTGCTCGACCCGCTCGGTCAAGGGCGCGCGATCGTCCGGAGTTCCCATTCCGCCAGGATCGCACGCCTTTCGTGTGTGGCGCAGGTCACACACGTCTTCCGGGAACCGGACGCCCCGCCGCCCCGACTACTGCACCACCATCCCGCCCGCCAAGACGTCCCCGGGAGAACCCCACCGATGACCACCGCTCCCTCGACCGCCACGGACGAGGCATCGAAACCGCCCGCCCCCGCGCCCGCGAAGAGCACCTGGGCCGGCCTGCGCCCCCTCGTCCTGCGCCTGCACTTCTACGCGGGAGTCCTGGTCGCGCCGTTCCTCCTCGTCGCCGCCCTCACCGGCCTGCTGTACGCCGCCTCGTTCCAGGCCGAGAAGATCGTCTACGACCATGAGCTGACCGTCCCCGTCGGCGACCGCAAGCTGCCCGTCTCCGAGCAGGTGGCCGCCGCCCGCGAGGCCCACCCCGAGGGCACGATCTCCGCCGTACGCCCCTCACCCGAGGCGGACGCCACCACGAGGGTGATGCTGTCCGGCATACCGGGTGTGGACCCCCGACACACCCTGGCCGTCTTCGTCGACCCGTACACCGCGAAGGTGCGCGGCGAACTGGAACAGTACGGCTCCTCGGGCGCGCTGCCCCTGCGCACCTGGATCGACGAGTTCCACCGCGATCTGCACCTCGGTGAAACCGGCCGCCTCTACAGCGAGTTCGCCGCCAGCTGGCTGTGGGTGATCGCGGGCGGGGGACTGGTGCTCTGGTTCTCCCGACGCCGCGCCCTGCGCAAGCTGCGCGGCACCGGCGGGCGGCGCCGCACGCTGGCCCTGCACGGCGGCGTGGGCGTGTGGGTCGCGGCCGGCTTCCTCTTCCTCTCGGCGACCGGCCTGACCTGGTCCACCTACGCCGGCGCGAACATCGGCGAGCTGCGCACCTCCCTCGGCCAGGAAACCCCCTCGGTGTCGGCCGCGGCGGCCGGCGAACACACGGGCCACGACACGGCCGGCGGTACGGCGGGCGACGCGGCGCACGGCGTCGGCCTGGACAAGGTCCTCGCGGCGGCACGGGCCGAGGGCCTGGGCGACCCGGTGGAGATCGTGCCGCCCGCCGACGAGAAGTCCGCGTACGTCGTGCGGCAGATCCAGCACGGCTGGCCCGGGAAACAGGACTCGGCCGCCGTCGACCCCGCCTCCGGCGAGGTCACCGACGTCCTGCGGTTCGACGACTATCCCGTCCTCGCGAAACTCACCGGCTGGGGCATCGACCTGCACACCGGCAACCTGTTCGGCCTGGTGAACCAGATCGCGCTGATGGCCCTGGCCCTCACCCTGATCCTGCTGATCCTGTGGGGCTACCGCATGTGGTGGCAGCGGGGCCGCGGCTCCGCCTTCGGCCGGCCGATCCCGCGCGGGGCCTGGCAGCAGGTACCGCCGTACGTACTCGTCCCCCTGCTGGCGGCGATCACCGTCCTGGGCTACTTCGTCCCGCTGCTCGGCATCCCCCTGGCGGCGTTCCTCGCCGTCGACATCGTGCTCGGGGAGACGGCCCACCGCAGGGGCCGGCGGACGTACGGAAGCGACACGGCGGCGCGATGACGCACGGTGCCCGGCTCCCCGTCGCGGGGAACCGGGCACCGGACCGCCCTCACTCCTCGTCGAAGGAGCCGCCCAGCGCGGCGGCGATCCGCAGATGCGGCCGGGCCTCGTCGTCCCGCCCCTGCCTCTGGAGGGTGCGCCCCAGCATCAGCCGGGCGTAGTGCTCCACCGGGTCACGCTCCACGACGACCCTCAACTCCGCCTCAGCACGCCGCAGTTGCGCCGAGTGGTAGTAGGCGCGCGCCAGCAGCAGCCGCGGCCCGGTCTGCTCCGGCACCTCCTCGACCAGCCCGCCGAGAACGCGCGCGGCGGCGGCGTAGTCCTTGGCGTCGAAGAACATCCCGGCACGCTCCCAGCGCTCGGCCGGCGTCCCGTGGCCGTAGTACATGGTGTCCACTTCTGGCCTCCTTCGAGGCCGACAACGGACCCGGACGGTTCCGTATTCCACGTACCGGCGGTCAGGTCGCCAGGCCCTGCCGGTAGGCGTAGACCACCGCCTGGACGCGGTCGCGCAGACCGAGTTTGGCGAGGATGCGGGAGACGAAGGTCTTCACGGTCTCCTGGCTGATGACGAGGGCCGCGGCGATCTCGCTGTTGGACAGGCCGTTCGCGATGAGGCGGAGGACCTCCAGTTCGCGGGGGGTCAGAGGAAGGTCCCGCGACGCCCCGCCCTCGGCGGGGCGGATCCGGGCGGCGTACCGGCCCACGAGCTGGCGGGTCACCTCCGGGTCCAGCAGCGCCGCGCCCATGGCCACGGTCCGGATCCCGTGGAGCAGCTGGAACGGCGGCGCGTCCTTCAGCAGGAACCCGCTCGCCCCCGCGCGCAGCGCCTCGTAGACGTACTCGTCCAGGTTGAACGTCGTCACCACGAGCACCTTCACCGGATGCGGCACCCCCGCACCGGCCAGCAGGCGGGTGGCCTCGATACCGTCGAGCACCGGCATGCGTACGTCCATCACCACGACGTCCGGACGGAGCCGGCCGGCGAGGTCGACGGCGGACCGCCCGTCACCGCACTCGCCCGCCACCTCCATGTCGGGCTGGGCGTCGATGATGGTCACCAGGCCGGTGCGGATCAGCATCTGGTCGTCGCAGACCAGGACCCGGAGCGGTGCGGTCATGCCGTGTTCCCCGTCGGTATGCGGGCCCGTACGACGAAGCCGCCGCCCGTCTCCGGTCCCGCGCTGAAGTCGCCGCCCAGGACGTCGACCCGCTCCCGCAGGCCTGCCAGGCCCCGGCCGCTCCCGCCGGGGGAGGAGGACACCGGGCTACCGGAACCGTCCGTGCCGACCTCCACGGTGATCTGCCGTTCGCTGTGCCGCACCGCGACCCGGGTGGCGCCGCCGTGGGCGTACTTGAGGGCGTTCGTCAGGGCCTCCTGCACGACCCGGTAGGCGACGAGGTCGGCGCTGCCGGTCGACGGCGCCGGCGTGCCCTCCTCGGTGAACTTCACCGGCTGTCCGGCCCGGCGGGTCTGCTCCACCAGCGTGAGGAGCCGGCCGACCGGCGGTGTCCTGGCCCCGGGGCCGTGGTCGGGGTTGAGCAGGTCGAGCAGGTGCCGCAGGTCGGTGATGGCCCGGCGGCCGGTGTCGGTGACGGCGGTCAGTGTCTGGTCCAGTCGGTCGGGTGCGGCGGTCAGATAGCGGGCCGCCTCGGCCTGCACGACCATGGCCGTCACATGATGGGTCACCACGTCGTGCAACTCGCGGGCGATCCGGGCGCGTTCGGCGGTGCGGGAGTCCTCGGCGACGCGGTGCCGGCGCTCGGCCTCCGCGACCCGGGTGGAGCGCAGCCACGCCCCGATGCCCCACGCGAGGGCCACCGCCAGGTAGAACGTCACGAACTCGCTCGCCGGCTCGCCGGGACCGACCTGGTGGAACGCGACCGTCAGCGCCACGTAGGCGACGGTGCACAGGGCCGCGGTGGTGCGCCGGTACCGTTCCAGATACGCCCCGGCGCTCAGCAGCGCGATGGGCAGCGCGATGCCCGCGGGGGAGTGGTAGCCGCGGAGCTGGTCGAGGGCGAACCCGGCCGCCACCAGGGCGAGACAGACGGCCGGCCACCGCCGGCGCGCGGCGAGCGGAAGGGCCTGGAGGGCCACCGCCCCGAAGGCGAGCGGGTCGAAGGGACGCTCCGGCACGCCACCGAGGAGCGTTCCGTGGTTCTGGAAGTCCGGCCACAGCGACAGGGAGAGGACGAGCAGCCCGAGCAGAAGGTCTCTGACGGTGACGTCCAGCCGGTGCCACGATTCCCGGAGCCGGTGAGGAGCGATCACCGGGGCAGTCTAGCGGTGGCGTCGACCCGCTCCGCGCGACGGCGGCGGGGCACCAGATTGCCGCGCCGGTGGGCCAGCCAGAGGAACCCGATCGTCAGCAGCACACCGAACAGCACCGAGTACACGCTTCCCTCCGGGCCGAAGTCACCACCGGTGATCCACTTGTTGCCCGACGTGGTGGAGTCCAGCAGCCCCTGCTCGGTGTCGTTGCCCGAGACCACGGTGCTGAAGATGCCGCCCGCGGCGAAGTTCCAGCCGAAGTGCACGCCGATCGGCACCCACAGGTTGCGGGTGGCGACGTACGCGGCGGCGAGCATGCCGCCGGCCTCGATCGCGATGGCGAAGGCGCCCCACGCCGTGGCGTCCGGGTTGGGCAGGTGTGCCAGACCGAACAGCAGCGCGGTCAGCACCAGCGCGATCCAGGTGCCCAGGTACTCCTCGACGATCCGGAACAGCACCCCGCGGAACAGCAGTTCCTCCGTGACGGCGGCGGCGGCCATGAAGCCGAACAGTCCGACCGTGCCGCTCGGTGAACCCAGGCCGTGCACCTCGTAGTTCCCGGAGGTGGCGAGGTTCGTGACGACCATTCCGAACATCACGACGCCGATCAGCGTCCCCCGGCCGAGCGCCGGCGCGGCACCCTTCGGGTCCAGCTCCGTGACCGGCCGGCGCTCGGTCCGCCCCACCACCCACCGGTAGACCAGCACCGCGAGCACGGTGGTCAGCATCCCGAGGACGAGCGTGAGCCACGGGTTGTCCCGCACCGCGTTCACGCTCTGTCCGCCTATGGCGGAGATCGCCACCACAGCCAGGATCTGCCATACCACTCTCATCGGGAACTCCTTCGTCGGATCCGCGGCCCGGCGCCGCGTGTCACAACGGACGCTACGGATCCGGTGGCCGGTAATCGTCACCGCACAGGGGACACTTGGCTGTAGCTCGCTCGGGGGACAAGACGTGCCTCGCGCCAACTCCTGTGCCGGAAAAAGGTGTTCGGGATCACATCGCGGGGAATGAGTTGCGGGCGTGGGAGGAGCCGTATCCACGGGTGACCTGTAGGGGCCCGGATGCGACGATGAGGGGCCATGACTGCTGGGTGGGGTGCTCGCACGGGGCGGGCCGCGGTGTTCGCGGCCGTCTGTGTGGTGCTCGCCGCCCTGGGGCACGTCATGATGTCCGGCGACCATGTACCCCTCCGGACACTGGCGGCCGGCTGGGCCGTGACCGGCGCCCTGGGCTGGGGACTCGCGGGGCGTGAGCGCGGACTGCCGCTGATCACCGCCGTCGCCGTCGCCGCCCAGACGGTTCTGCACTCGGCCTTCTCCGTGGTGGGCCCCTCCGGCACCGACTCCATGGACATGGGCGCGATGCCGCACGGCACGCACTCCATGCCCACGGGGACAGGGACGGGTGCGGGCATGGAGGGGCACATGGCACCCTCCGGCCACTCCTCGGCCGGCATGCTCGCCGCCCACCTGCTGGCCGCGCTGCTGTGCGGTCTGTGGCTCGGGTACGGCGAGCGGGCGGTGTTCCGGGTGCTGCGGGCCGTCGGCGGATGGCTGGCCGCCCCGACGCGGCTGCTGTTCCTCGCGCCGGTGCCGCCGCACCGTCCGTCCCTCCGCGTCCGCCGGTGCCGCCGCTCGGACCGCGCGCCGCGTCTCCTCCTTCTCGTCCACGCGATCACCTCACGCGGTCCGCCCGCCGGGGCCGCTGCCGTCTGACGGCAGCCGGTGACACCCCGGGCCGCCCCTGCGCGCCCCGGGCTCCGGCCGTGTGCCGGTACAGCCCTGCTCCGCGTACCGCCCGCGGCCGTATCCCCGCCGACCGGGCCGCGCACGCCCGCGGTTCCCGGTTCCTCCGCGAAGGACATCAGGTGATCACTTCCACCCTGCCCGCCTCTGCCGGGAGACCCACCGACGACGCGGCGACCGCCTGGGCGCTGGCCGCGCGCGGCGGTGACTCCGACGCCGTCGACCGCTTCGTCCGCGCCGTGCACCGTGACGTCATCCGGTACATCGCCCATCTGTGCGCCGACCCGCAGGCGGTGGACGATCTGGCCCAGGACACGTTCCTGCGGGCACTCGGCAGCCTGCACCGGTTCGAGGGACGTTCCTCGGCCCGCACCTGGCTGCTGGCCATCGCCCGCCGCGCGGTGGCCGACAGCCACCGGTACACGGCCGTACGGCCCCGGACGGCCGATGTCTGCGACTGGCAGCTGACCGTGGAACGGGCGCAGCCGCGCGGGCTGCCCGGATTCGACGACGGGATCGTGCTGCTCGATCTGCTGGACCGGCTGCCGGACGAGCGGCGCGAGGCGTTCGTCCTCACCCAGCTGCTCGGGCTGCCGTACACGGAGGCGGCGGCCCTCGGCGACTGCCCGGTCGGCACGGTCCGCTCCCGCGTCGCCCGCGCGCGGACGACCCTCGCCGCCCTCGTCGCCGAGGCGGAGGGGACGAGCACAGCCGCACGGAGACCGCCTCTGGACTGACAGTCCAGAGGCTGGACGTATGATCCAGGAAAGGTGGTGGAACGGCAGGAAGGTGTGCTCATGACGGCCGCACAGGGCCGGAACGCCGAGCGGGACGCGATTCTCGCCGCGCTGGCGCCGCTTGTCGACGGGATCGCCGCGACGTTCGGACCGGTCTGCGAGGTGGTGCTGCACGACTACCGCCGCCCGGAGGGATCGGTGGTCGCCGTGGCGGGCTCCGTGACCGGGCGGACGGTGGGCGGGGCGATGAGCGAGATCGGCATGCGGGTCCTGGCCCGGGGCGACGAGGCCGCCGACGAGCTCAACTACGTCACCCGGACCGGGAACGGCACCACCGTGAAGTCCTCCACGATGGTGCTCCGGGACTCCGCGGGAGCGGTGTTCGGCGCCCTGTGCGTCAACGTCGACGTCACCGCCGTCGGCCGGGCGCACACCCTGCTCGGCGCCCTCGCCGGTCTCGGCACCGGTTCCGCCGAACCGCCGACGACCACCTTCGGCGACGACATCGACTCCGTGGTCGAGGCGATCGTCGACGCCCACCGGTCGCGGCAGCACCGGGACTGGGACCGGCTCGACCGCGAGGAACGACTGCGGCTGTTCCGGGACCTGGACGCCCGCGGCGTCTTCGCCGTGCGGCGCGCGGTCGAGCAGGTCGCCGGCCGGCTCGGCATCTCCCGCGCCTCCGCCTACAGCTACCTCTCCCGGTCCAGGACGACGACCGAACCGACCCCCGCCGGAGGCACCACATGACGACCACCACCCCGCCGGTCACTCTCGACGACGTCCGCGCCGCCGCCGAGCGCCTCGAGGGGGTCGCCCACCGCACGCCCGTCCTGCGCTCCCGCACCCTGGACGCGCTCGCCGGTGCCGAGGTCCACCTCAAGTGCGAGAACTTCCAGCGCGTGGGCGCCTTCAAGTTCCGCGGCGCCTACAACGCGGCCTCCCGGCTCACCCCCGACCGGCTGGCCCGGGGCATCGCCGCCTACTCCTCCGGGAACCACGCCCAGGCCGTCGCCCTGGCCGCCCGGGAACTGGGCACCACCGCCGTCATCGTCATGCCCGAGGACGCCCCGCCGTCGAAGCGGGCGGCCACCGAGGGATACGGCGCCGAGATCGTCACCTACGACCGGTACACCGGCGACCGGGTCGCCCTCGCCGAGGCCCTCGCCGCCGAGCGCGGCCTGACCCTCGTCCCGCCCTACGAGCACCCGCACGTCATCGCGGGACAGGGCACGGCAGCCCTCGAACTCGTACAAGAAGTGGGGGAGTTGGACGTGCTGCTCGCACCGGTCGGCGGTGGGGGACTGATCGCCGGAAGCGCCACCGCCGTCAAGGGCCTGCACCCCGCGACCCGGGTGATCGGCGTCGAGCCGGAGACCGGCGACGACACCAGGAGATCCCTGGAGGCGGGTCGGCGCGTCAGCATCCCGGTCCCGCGTACCATCGCCGACGGCCAGGCGCTGCACACCCCGGGCGAGCTGACGTTCTCCCTCAACCGGCGGCTCCTGGACGGGATCGTGCTGGTCGGCGACGACGAGATCAGGGACGCGATGCGGTTCGCCTTCGAACGCCTGAGGATCGTCCTCGAGCCGAGCGGCGCCACCCCGCTCGCCGCCCTGCTGACCGGCCGCGCGGGCCCGCTCCCGCCCCGCGTCGGCCTGATCCTGTCCGGCGGCAACATCGACGCCGGCCGCTTCGCCCGGCTCTGCGGTCCGGGCGACTGACGCACCGGCATCACCCGAATGGCGTTCCCGAGTGGACAGGCGGACGATGGAGTGGTGGGGCCCGGCCCCCGCCGGTGCCGTTCGAGGCAGACGGAGACCGGACCCGGCCGTGCAGGGCGACGGTCGGAAGGGAACAGGGTCATGCTCGAGATCAAGACGCTGGACAAGCCGGACGAGAGGCGCGACTTCCCCAAGGGGCACCTGGAAGCCGTCCATATGACAGGGCTGGACTTCGCCGTGGCCACATTCGAGCCCGGGTGGCGCTGGTCGGAGTCCGTCGGTCCCATCGCGGGGACGGAGAGCTGCCGGATCCACCACAACGGCTATGTCGTCCAGGGCCGTATGCACATCCGCATGGACGACGGCGCGGAGCAGGAGGTCGGCCCCGGAGACGTCTTCGTCTGCGCACCGGGCCACGACGCGTGGGTCGTCGGCGACGACCAGGTCGTGGTGCACGACTTCGCGGGCGGCATGGCCCAGGAGTACGCCAAGGCCGACTAGCCTGCCCGGTTGCCGGTCACCCGGAGTTGTACCCCCAACGCGCCCGGCCGTCCTTGCCCGTGGAGCACTTCGCGGGACGGCCGTCGGCGGTCGTCGCGGTGGCGCCCACGGGTGAGCAGAACTGCCCGAACCCGATGCCGGCCTGACCGTCCCCGCCCGAGTCCGAACCGCCGGAGGAACCGCCGCTGCTGCTGGAGCCCACGCTGCCGGAGCCGCCGCTCGACGAGCTCCCGCCGGTGCTTCCCGTGTCTGCCGCCTGTGGAGCCGCTTCCCGAGGTGCTGTCGTACGACGGCTGGGGGTCCGGCTTCGGAGCCGGCTTGGGCTTCGGCTTCGGCTTGGGTGTCGGGCTGGGCTCGGCGCACGGCTCACCGGAACCGATCAGCCACAGGTGGACCGGCTCCGAGGCCGCGACCTCCGTACCGGCTTCCGGGTCCTGTCGGCACACCGCCCAGTCGCCCAGATCCTGCTCCCCCTCGTCCAAGCGCTTGCCGGAGTGCGTATGGAAGGGGAACACGGGGTCGAGGCCGAGTTCGCCGAGAGTCCAGGCGGCGTCGTCGAACAGCACACCGACGAGGTCCGGCATCACGACCCGCCGGGGACCGCGCAGCTGCGTCGGGCACCCCTCCCGCTCGGGCACCGCGTACAGCGTCAGCGCCCCGGCGGACGGGCGCACCGTCTCGTCGCGGGCGGGAGTCTGGAAGCAGACCCGCCAGTCGGCGTCGTCGGTCCTGACCGGCCGGGAGTCGGAGGTGGCGTCCATCGCCGACACCGTCCGCCAGCCGTCGTCACGAGCCCGCGCCGCCGCTGTGGTGAGCGTGAACCCCTGGAAGTCGGTGACGACGACCTCGGCGAGGTTCTTGCCGTCCGTTACGACGGTCTCCTGTCCACCGGAGCCGGAAAGCAGCCCGCCCACGACCACCGGGACCGCGAGCACCGGCACCAGCACCGGATGCCGCCGCACCCACGTGGACACCCGCTTCCCCCGCCCCGGCCGCAAGGGGGAGCCGGGAGGAAGGAGTTCCCCCGCCGCTTCGAGGAGAGCGCCCTTCGGATCGATCTTCGAGCCGCGCAGCTTGTGCGGCTTGCCGTCGACGAGGATCTCGACGGAGTCCAGAATCCCTGACGCGCGGCGCAGGATGCGCAGCGGCCCGGGGACGCGGGTGGCCTTGGCCGACATCAGGCTGCCGAGCAGGATGAGGCCCCTGCCCGTCAACACGGCGTAGCCCCAGCCGTCGTGGTAGACGGCCCGCACGGCTTCCCCGGGCCCGAGCTCTTCCAGCAGCGCCTTCTTGTGATCGTCGGGGACGGAGAGGGTCTCGCCCGCGGCGGTCACGGCGGCAAGAGGGTCTCGGCTCAGTGGATCGGGCATCGGTTCCCTAGTGCTGCGCGGCGGTGTCGGACATGGCGGGATGTTGGCGGATTGGCGATCTGCGTCGGTACACGCCCGATCCGGTCCGAAACGGCGCTGGTGCCGGGCGGGGGCGGGCTGACCGCGTACGCGTCTCCGCGCCGCTGTGCCGGCCTTCGGCTGAACGCGGGAACGACGCGGTCCGGACACCCAAGGGGTGCCCGGATCCCGCCCAAGCGCTCGCTCACCGCTCTGTCACGCGGTCACGGCGACCGCCCGGACCGCCGGCGTACGCAGCACGCGCCGGGCTGTGGCCAGGCTCGTCCCGAGCGTCGTCGCGGCCGTCACCGACACCATGGCGAGCCATGTGCCGAGGAACTGGTCCGGCAGCACCCCGTCGGTGCGCACGACCGTGAACGGTACGACCCCGGCCAGCGCGGCCAGCGTGCCGAGGAGCACACCCGTGAACGTGAGAATCACACCCTCGGCACCCACCACGCCGAGCACCTGCCCCGGAGTCGCCCCCGCCAGGCGCTGCTGCCCGAACTCACGGGAGCGGTAGGTCGTCGCGGCGTACAGCGAGTTGACCAGCATGACGCAGACGAAGACCGCGATGATGCCGACGACCGTGAGGTTGAGCGTCTCCAGGTTCTTCGCGTCGACCGACTTCACCAGACCCGAGGCCGCGACGGCGTCGCTCTCCACCGCCTGCATGGTGAGCGTCGCCGTGGACACCGCGGTGAACAGGATGAGCGACACCAGGGTCCCGGCGAGGTGAGCGGACCGCTCGCGCAGGTTGCGCACGGCCAGCCAGCCACTCGCACCGCTCGGCGACAGCCGGTGGAGCATTCCGTTCAGCAGCCCCGGCGACAGCAGCGCGAGACCGATCGACAGCAGGATGGCGCCGTACGCGGCCGGCGCCATCAGCGCCTCGTCCGTCGCGGAGAAGACGAAGGTGGAACCGGCCCCGGCGGCCCCGGCGGCCAGGGTGCCGTATGCCAGGAACCGCCGTGCCCCGGCACGCTCCCCGCCGCGCCGCGTCGCCCGCCGCACGGCGAGGAACGCGGCGCCCGCCGCCGCGAGCAGCGTGATGTACACGCCGGACATCAGCGCGATCGGGCCGAAGGAGTACTCGACCGACCGTGCGACCTGGCCGCCGTCCTGGAACATGTCCAGCAGCGCCTGCCCGCCGAGCATCGCGGGACCGATCGCCAGCGCCGCGCCCACCAGGGCCACGGCCACCGCCTCCCCCACGACCATCCGCTTGATCTGCGCCGGGGTCGCCCCCGAGCAGCGCAGCAGCTCCAGCTCACTCGTGCGCTGCCGCACGTTGACCGTCAGGGTCGAGGCCACCGCGAAGAACACCAGCAGCGTGCCGTATCCGCCGACCACACCGGCCGCCGTGCCCAGCGTCCCGGAACTCACCGGATCCACGCCCGACTGCCCGGCCGTGTCGTGCATCGAGTTGAACGTCATGATGATCGCCGCGCCGAGGAAGGCGGACAGCAGCGTCGCGAGGAACCGTCCGGGGCGTTGCCGGATCGACCGCAGGGCCAGTACGAGCACGGCTCACACCCCCGCCGTCATGCCGTCGCCCAGGTGCGCCAGCCGCTCGGCCACCGCGTCCGCCGTCGGCGCCTCCATCCGGCCGGCGAGACGGCCGTCCGCGAGGAACAGCACGCTGTCGGCGTAGGAGGCGGCGACCGGGTCGTGCGTCACCATCACCACGGTCCGCCCGTGCACCCGCACCGCCTGCTGCAGCAGCCCCAGCACCTCCCGGGCGCTGCGCATGTCCAGGGCGCCGGTCGGCTCGTCCGCGAAGATCACCCGAGGTTCGGTGACCAGCGCACGGGCGATCGCCACCCGCTGCCGCTGACCACCGGACAACTGGTCGGGCCGGTGCCCGAGCCGGTCGCCCAGACCGACGGCGGTGAGGATCTCCCGGGCCCGCCTGCGGTCCACACGCCTGCCGGCCAGCTTCAGCGGCAGTACCGTGTTCTGCGCGACGGTCAGCGTCTCCAGCAGGTTGTACTGCTGGAAGACGAACCCGATCCGCCCGCGCCGGAACTTCGTCAGCTCCGCCTCGCCGCCGCCCGTCAGTTCCGTCCCGTCGACCCGCACGATCCCGCTGTCCGGCCGGTCCAGACCCGCCGCGCACTGCAACAGTGTCGACTTGCCCGACCCCGACGGCCCCATCACCGCGGTGAACGTCCCTCGCGCCAGGTCGAGCGTCACCCCGTCGAGGGCGGTCACGGCGCTGTCCGCCGTCCCGTAGGACTTGGTGACCTTCACCAGGCGCAGTGCCTCGGGGGCGGGTCCCGTGTCGTGGTCGCGTCGTGCCCCGTTGCGAAACATCGTCATCTCCTCCGTCCGGCACGTCCTGTGCCATGCCGAAGACGCTACGGAGGAGACGGCCGCGCCACATTGGGCGCAGAACCCGTATCGGGGGGTGTATCCAGGACCACCCCCGGAGGGGGTCACCCGACCAGCACGACCTCCAGCGTGCGCGGTCCGTGCACGCCCTCCACCCGGTCGAGTTCGATGTCGCTGGTCGCCGAGGGACCGGAGATCCAGGTGAGCGGGCGGGCCGGGTCGAGGCGTTCGAGGGCCTGGGGGACGGAGGAGACGACCTGGTCCGGGACGCGGACCACACAGATGTGGTGGTCGGGGACGAGGGTGATGCGGCGCCGGCCCTGGTCGGGGGAGCCGTCCAGCACGATCGTGCCCGTCTCGGCGATGGCGACCGCGCAGGCGGTGACCACGCTGTCGACCCGGTCCAGCTCGTGCGGGGTGTTCTCCGCCCGGTCCGCGACCCGCGTCACCTCCGCCCCGGCGAGCCAGTCCTCGTCGAGGCCGGGCGGGATCAGCACCGACGACGCGCCGCGTGCCGCGAGCAGTTCGGCGATCATTCCGGCCAGTCCGGCCGCGTCCGTACGGTGCACGACGGCCCGGTAGTCGGCCAGGTTCTCCGCGAGGAGGTCCACCGTCTGCCCGACGGTGCGTTCACCGTGCTCGCGCAGATAGTCACGGGCGAGGGCCCGCTCGTACGGGGTGTCGTCCTTCGGCACGTCGGCGAGGGCCCGCCGCACCCGGCCCAGGATCCGTTCCCTGCTGCTCACTTCGTCGCTCCCTTCCCGCTCTGCGTACGCTGCCACCAGTCCCGGAACGGTTCCGCCGGCACCGGCGGCAGGTCCCGGGTCCCGCTCCACGCCCGGCCGGGGCCCGGCAGGGTGCGCGGATGGAGGCGACGGGTGCGCGAGGCGAGGCGCTGGCCGGTGCGCAGGGCACCGGGGTAGGTGAACGCCCAGCGGGCGGCGCGCATCGCGGCGCGCTCGGCGGCGTGCCCCTTGGCCGGCTTGAGCACCACCTTGTTGCCGTCCCGGGTCACCTCCCCGCCCTGGGCCACCCGTTCCCGCAGGTGCACCAGCACCTCGGGGATGTCGATGGCGACCGGGCACACCTCGTAGCAGGCCCCGCACAGCGACGAGGCGTACGGCAGGGAGGCGTCGATCTCGCTCCCGGTGCCCCGCAGCTGGGGGCTGAGGATGGCGCCGATCGGGCCCGGATAGACCGAGCCGTACGCGTGGCCGCCGGCCCGCTCGTACACCGGGCACACGTTCAGGCAGGCCGAGCAGCGGATGCAGCGCAGCGCCTGCCGGCCCACCTCGTCGGCGAGGGTGTCGGTGCGGCCGTTGTCCAGCAGGACCAGGTGGAAGTTCCGAGGGCCGTCCTCGTCCGTGGTGCCGGTCCACGTCGAGGTGTACGGGTTCATCCGCTCGGCGGTCGAGGAGCGCGGCAGGGTCTGCAGGAACACCTCCAGGTCCCGCCAGGTCGGCACGATCTTCTCGATGCCGACGACCGAGATCAGCGTCTCGGGCAGGGTCAGGCACATCCGCCCGTTGCCCTCGGACTCCACCACCACCAGCGTGCCGGTCTCGGCGACCATGAAGTTGGCGCCGGAGACGCCTACCCTGGCGCGCAGGAACTTCTCCCGCAGGTGCTGCCGGGCCGCCTCGGCGAGTTCGGCGGGCGTATCCGTCAGCCCCTCGGGGGCGGGGCGGCCCCACTCGCTCATCTCGCGGGCGAAGATCTCCCGGATCTCCCCGCGGTTGCGGTGGATCGCCGGCACCAGGATGTGCGAGGGCCGGTCCTTGCCCAACTGCACGATCAGCTCGGCCAGATCGGTCTCGTAGGCGGCGATGCCCTCCGCCTCCAGGGCCTCGTTGAGGCCGATCTCCTGCGTGGCCATCGACTTGACCTTGACGACCTCCGACTCACCGGTCTCCTTGACCAGTTGTGCCACGATCCGGTTGGCCTCGTCGGCGTCGGCGGCCCAGTGCACGGTGCCGCCGGCCGCCGTCACCGACTCCTCCAACTGCTCGAGGTAGCGGTCGAGGTGACGGAGCGTGTGGTCCTTGATCCGTTTGCCGGCCTCCCGCAGCTGGGCCCAGTCGGACACCTCGGCGACCGCGGCGGCGCGCTTGGCCCGGATGGTGTGCGTGGCGTGCCGCAGATTGCCGCGCAGGGTGGTGTCGCGTACGGCGTCCCGCGCGGCCACCGGAAACGCCGGCATCCCGACGAAAGTCCCGCTCATACGGCCGGCTCCTCCTCCGTGCTCGCCAGGATCTCCGCGATGTGCACCGGCCGCATGCCGGTCCGCAGCCTGGTCATCGTTCCGCCGATGTGCATCAGGCAGGAGTTGTCCGCCGCGCACAGCACCTCGGCGCCCGTCGACTCGGCGTTGCGCACCTTGTCGGTGCCCATCGCCGCCGAGACGTCGGAGTTCTTCAGCGCGAAGGTGCCGCCGAAACCGCAGCACTCCTCGGCCCCCGGCAGCTCGGCCAGCTCCAGCCCCTTCACCGCCCGCAGCAACCGCAGCGGCCGCTCGCCCAGGCCAAGGCCGCGCAGCCCGTGACAGGTCGGGTGGTAGGTCACCTTGTGCGGGTAGTACGCCCCGACGTCCGTCACCCCCAGCACGTCCACCAGGAACTCCGTGAGCTCGTACGTCTTCGGCACCACCGGCGCCAGCGTCGCCGCGAGGGTATCCCCGCGGCCCTCCGCCCGGGCCCGCTCACCCATCCGCGGATACAGCTCCCGCACCATCGCCCCGCACGACCCGGACGGCGTCACGATCGCCTCGTAGTCCCCGAAGACATCGGAGAAATGCCGGGCGAGCGGTTCGGCCTCGTGCCGGTAGCCCGTGTTGTAGTGCGCCTGACCGCAGCAGGTCTGCGCCATCGGGAAGTCGACGTCGACGCCCAGCCTGGTCAGGAGTTTCACCACGGCGCGCCCGGTGTCCGGATACAGCGTGTCGTTGACACAGGTCAGGAACAGTGCGACACGCATCGCGGCTCCTAGTGAAATCGATCATCGGGTGAATGCAGGGTAGTGGGGGAGCGGGGGCCCGGGGGAGACCTCGTCAGCCCCGGGCGAGCCGGGCCTGCGCCGCCTGCCACCGCTGCGTACCGCCGCGCGGTTCGTACCGTGTCAGCAGCTGGGTGCGGGTGAGCAGCCGCCGCATCCCGGCCAGGTCGCCGACCAGGCCGTGGGCACGGGCCTGCACCAGCACATTGCCCAGCGCCGCCGCTTCCGTCGGCCCGGACACCACCGGCAGCCCGCAGGCGTCGGCGGTCAGCTGGCACAGCAGGGCGTTGCGGGTGCCGCCGCCCACGATGTGCACCACGTCGACCGACCGCCCGGAGAGCCGCTGCGCGTCGGTGACGGCCTTGCGGTGGGCCAGGGCGAGCGAGTCGAGGATGCACCGTGTGATCTCGGCGGGCGTGGTCGGTACGGGCTGTCCCGAGTCCCGGCAGGCCTCGGCGATCCGCTCCGGCATCCGTCCGGGCGCGAGGAACGCCGCGTCCCCGGCGTCCACCACCGACCGCAGCGCCGGCACCTTGTCCGCGTCGAGGAGCAGCGCGCCCAGATCCGGCTGCCCCCAGGCCCGCAGACACTCCTGGAGCAGCCACAGGCCCATGATGTTGCGCAGATAGCGGACCGTGCCGTCCAGTCCCAGCTCATTGGTGAAGTTGGCGGCCCGGCTCTCCTCGGTGAGCACCGGCGCGTCCAGCTCCAGGCCGGCCAGCGACCAGGTGCCGGTGCAGATGTACGCGAACCGCTCGCCGTCCGCCGGTACGGCGGCCACCGCGGACGCGGTGTCGTGCGAGCCGACCGCCGTCACCGGGACCGGCCCGGCCAGCCCGGTCTCCTCCAGCACCTCGGGCCGCAGCACCCCGGCCGCGTCCCCGGGCCGCCGCAGCGGCGCGAACAGCGAGAGGTCGATGCCGAGACGCTCCGCGACCCCGTACGCCCAGTCACGGGTGCGCGGGTCGATCAGCTGGGTGGTCGAGGCGTTGGTCAGCTCCGTGCCCTGCTCACCGGTCAGCCAGTACGTCAGCAGATCCGGAATGAGCAACAGCCGTCGGGCCTGCGCCAGTTGGGCCGAGTCGCGGGCCGCCGTCAACTGGTACAGCGTGTTGAACGGCGCGTACTGCAGACCGGTCGCCGCGTACAGCTCCTCGGCGGGCACGGTCGCCCACACCTTCTCCGCGATCCGGTCGGTGCGGCTGTCACGGTAGTGCACCGGGTTGCCGAGCAGCGCCCCGTCCGCGTCCAGCAGGCCGTAGTCCACGGCCCAGCTGTCGATGCCGACGGAATCCACCGCGCCGGCCGCCTTCAGCCCGTCCAGCACACCGGCGTACAGGGAGAGGATGTCCCAGCGCAGCCCCTCGGGTACGCGCACCGGCCGGTTGGGGAAACGGTTGACCTCGGTCAGCTCCAGGCTGTCGGGGCCGACGCGGCCGACCATGACGCGTCCGCTGGACGCGCCGAGGTCGACCGCGGCGTAGGACTTCACGACGCTCATCGCAGGAACGCGGCGGCGACGCCGGCGTCGACCGGGACGTGCAGTCCGGTGGTGTGGGTGAGGTCGCCGCCGGTCAGCGCGAACACGGCGTTCGCCACGTGCTCGGGCAGCACCTCGCGCTTGAGGATGGTCCGCTGGGCGTAGAACTCGCCGAGCTTCTCCTCCTCGATGCCGTAGGTCGCCGCGCGCTGGGCGCCCCAGCCGCCGGCGAAGATCCCGGAGCCGCGCACCACACCGTCCGGGTTGACGCCGTTGACCCGGATGCCGTGCTCGCCCAGCTCGGCCGCGAGGAGGCGCACCTGGTGGGCCTGGTCGGCCTTGGTGGCCGAGTAGGCGATGTTGTTCGGGCCCGCGAAGACGGCGTTCTTGGAGGCGATGTAGACGATGTCGCCTCCCAGCTCCTGCGCGGTCATCACCCGGGCCGCCTCGCGCGAGACGAGGAAGGAACCGCGGGCCATGATGTCGTGCTGGAGGTCCCAGTCCTTCGCGGAGGTCTCAAGGAGCGGCTTGGAGATCGAGATACCGGCGTTGTTCACCACCAGGTCGACCCCGCCGAAGGCGAGCACGGCGGCCTTGAAGGCACCGGCGATCTGCTCCTCGGAGGTGACGTCGACGGTCACGGCGACGGCCTTGTCGGACCCGCCCAGCTCCTCGGCGACGGCCGCGGCGTTCTCGCCGTTGAGGTCGGCCACGACGACACACGCGCCCTCGGCGACCAGCCGCTGGGCGATCGCCCTGCCGATCCCGCTGCCCGCACCCGTCACCAGCGCCACCCGGGTGGCGAGCGGCTTGGGCTTCGGCATCCGCTGGAGCTTGGCCTCCTCCAGCGCCCAGTACTCGATGCGGAACTTCTCCGACTCCTCGATCGGCGCGTACGTGGAGACCGCCTCGGCCCCGCGCATCACGTTGATCGCGTTGATGTAGAACTCGCCGGCCACGCGCGCGGTCTGCTTGTCCTTGCCGAAGCTGAACATGCCCACCCCCGGCACCAGCACGATCGCCGGGTCGGCCCCGCGCATCGCGGGGGAGCCGGCCTCCGCGTGCCGCGCGTAGTAGGCGGCGTACTCCTCGCGGTAGGCCGCGTGCAGCTCCTTCAGCCGGGCGACCGCCTCGGCCGGCGGGGCGGACGCCGGCAGGTCGAGGACGAGCGGGCGGACCTTGGTGCGCAGGAAGTGGTCCGGGCAGGAGGTGCCCAGCGCGGCCAGCCGCGGGTGCTCGGCACGGGCCAGGAAGTCCAGTACGGCGTCGGAGTCGTCGAAGTGCCCGACCTGCGGCCGGTCCTGCGAGGCGACGGCACGGACGTACGGCGCCAGGGCGGCGGCCCGCTCCCGCCGCTCCTCCTCGGACAGCGCCGCGTACCCCTCGATCACCGGGCCGAACGGCTCCGGCCGGCCGCGCTCGGCGAGGAACTCCTCGGCGGTGCGGATGATGTGCAGCGAGTTCCGCTCGCACTCCTCGGAGGTGTCGCCCCACGCGGTGATGCCGTGTCCGCCGAGCACACAGCCGATGGCCTGAGGGTTGGCCTCTTTCACGGCGGCGATGTCGAGCCCGAGCTGGAAACCGGGCCGCCGCCAGGGCACCCACACCACGGTGTCGCCGAAGCACTCGGCGGTCAGCTTCTCCCCGTCGGCCGCGCAGGCGAGCGCGATCCCGGAGTCGGGGTGGAGGTGGTCGACGTGCGGGGCGTCGACGAGGCCGTGCATCGCGGTGTCGATCGAGGGGGCCGCACCGCCCCTGCCGTGCAGGCAGTAGTCGAACGCGGCGACCATCTCGTCCTCGCGCTCGACGCCCGGGTAGACGTCGGTGAGCGCCCGCAGCCGGTCCAGCCGCAGCGCGGCCAGCCCCGCCTCGGTCAGCGTCCCGAGATCCCCACCGGACCCCTTGACCCACATCAGCTCGACGTCACCCCCGGTGACGGGATCGGTCTCGGTCCCCTTGGCGGAGGTGTTGCCGCCGGCGTAGTTGGTGTTGCGGGGATCGGCGCCGAGCCGGTGCGAGCGAGCGAGCAGAGCGGCGGCTTCGGGATGGGTTGCCATGAGCATTCAGTCCTTGTCGGAGAGGGGGAGTGCAACGCCCCACAGGGGCACGGGCTGTGTTGCCTTTGCGGCTACCGCCGCACGGGCGCGACCAGCCACGGACGGCCGGCAGTACGCGACGAACGGAACCCGGCGGGCGCTTACGCCCCCCACCCGGCCTGCTCCCCGCCGACCCGCTCGGCGACGATCTTCTCGGCCCACCCGGACCGCCGGTACGCGGCCATGGGCTCGGGGTCCAGCCCCATCTCCTCCCGCACCTCACGCAGCAGCGGACGCACGTCCGTGTTGTACGCGTCCATCAGCACGGCGTTCGCCTCGAGCACGTCCCCCGAGGCCTGGGCCTCACCCAGTGCCGCCCGGTCCACCAGCAGCGCCTTCGCCGTCGCTTCCTGAACGTTCATGACGGAACGGATGATCGCCGGGATCTTCGCCTCGATGTTGTGGCACTGGTCGAGCATGAACGCCACCTCGGGAGTGAACCCACCCCCACGGATCACCTCGTACATGATCCGGAACAGCTGGAACGGGTCGGCGGCGCCGACCATCAGGTCGTCGTCGGCGTAGAACCGGGAGTTGAAGTCGAACGCGCCGAGCTTCCCCTCCCGCAGCAGCGTCGCCACGATGAACTCGATGTTGGTCCCCGGAGCGTGGTGGCCGGTGTCGACGACCACCTGCGCCTTCTCGCCCAGCTTCAGGCAGTGCGCGTAGGCGGTGCCCCAGTCCGGCACGTCCGTCGTGTAGAAGGCCGGCTCGAAGAACTTGTACTCCAGCAGCATCCGCTGGTCGTCCCCGAGCCGCTCGTACACCTCGGCGAGCCCCTCGGCGAGCCGGTCCTGCCGCGTCCGGATGTCGTCCTGCCCGGGGTAGTTCGTGCCGTCGGCGAACCACAGCTTCAGGTCCTTGGAGCCGGTCGCGTCCATGATGTCGACGCACTCCAGCAGATGGTCGACGGCCTTCCTGCGCACCACCGCGTCCGGGGCGCAGATGCTCCCGAGCTTGTAGGCGTCGTCCTGGAAGGTGTTGGAGTTGATCGCGCCGAGCCTCACCCCGCGGTCCTCGGCGTGCTTGGCCAGCGCCGCGTAGTCCTCGACCTTGTCCCACGGGATGTGCAGCGCCACGGTCGGCGCGACACCCGTGAACGCGTGCACCTGGGCCGCGTCGTCCAGCTTCTCCTGCGGGGTGCGGGGCACGCCCTGTTGTGCGAACACCTTGAACCGGGTCCCCGAGTTCCCGTACGCCCAGGACGGCGTCTCCACGGCCTGTGTCTTGAGAGCGGCTTTCACCGCGGCGAGCTCGGTCACGTCAGGGCTCCTGTGACATCGGGTCGTAACGACCACTGAATGAAACGATTCAGAACGGGAAGCTATGGGTCTCCCGCAGGGGTGTCAACCCCTGCGGCGAAGACCGTCCTCCGTAACCAGGCCGAGACCTGAAGCTGTCGAAAGTTTTTCGACCGGGACCCATTGACGTGACATGCGTCGCGCGCCTAACGTCCCGGCAACCCAGTTGAAACCTTTCACGACGTCGCGAGGGCCTCCCACCGACGTTGTCGAGGAGCCCTCATGACCCACCCGTCCGACACGGGTCCGGCCCCGGTTCTCGCACTGAAGGACATTTCCAAGTCCTTCGGCGCGGTCCGTGCACTGCGGGACGTCTCCCTGGAGCTGTTCCCCGGGGAGGTGCACGCCCTCGCCGGCGAGAACGGAGCCGGCAAGTCGACCCTCATCAAGACGCTCGCCGGAGTGCACCGGCCGGACACCGGCCAGGTACTGCTCGACGGCGCGCCGGTCGTCTTCCACGGCCCCGGTGACGCCCGCGACGCCGGCATCGCCGTGATCTACCAGGAGCCCACGCTCTTCCCCGACCTGTCGATCGCCGAGAACATCTTCATGGGCCGGCAGCCCCGGCGGGCGCTCGGCCGGATCGACCACCGGGCCACCCACGACGCGACCGCCGCCCTGATGAAGCGGCTCGGTGTCGAACTCGACCCGGACCGCCCGGCCCGCGGTCTGTCCATCGCCGACCAGCAGATCGTCGAGATCGCCAAGGCGCTCTCCTTCGACGCCCGCGTCCTGATCATGGACGAGCCCACCGCCGCCCTCACCGGCAGCGAGGTCGCCCGGCTCTTCGGCGTCGTGCGCACCCTGCGCGAGCAGGGCGCCGCGGTGCTGTTCATCTCCCACCGCCTGGAGGAGATCTTCGAGATCTGCCGACGGGTCACCACGCTCCGCGACGGCGCCTGGATCTCCAGCGAGCCGCTGGACGGCATGACCGAGGACGACCTGGTCCGCCGCATGGTCGGCCGCGACCTCGAAGAGCTCTACCCCAAGCAGGACGTGACGCCGGGCGAGATCGCCCTGAGCGTGCGCCGGCTGACCCGCGAGGGCGTCTTCACCGACGTCTCCTTCGACGTACGGCGCGGTGAGATCGTCGGCCTGGCCGGACTCGTCGGCGCCGGGCGGACCGAGGTGGCCCGCGCCGTGTTCGGCGTCGACCGCTGGGACGCCGGCGAGGTCGAGATCGACGGGCGGAAGCTCACCAACGGCGCCCCGTCCACGGCCATGGCCGCGGGCCTCGCCCTGGTCCCCGAGGACCGGCGCGCGCAGGGCCTGGTGATGGACATGTCCATCGAGCGCAACATCGGCCTCACCGGACTCCGTACGACCGTGAGGGCCGGCCTGATGGACCGCGGCGCCGAACGCAGCCGCTCCCTCGACTGGGCCGTCAAGCTCCAGGTCAAGTACGCCCGGATCGCCGACACGGTGAACACCCTGTCCGGCGGCAACCAGCAGAAGGTCGTCCTCGCCAAGTGGCTCGCCACCGGGCCCAAGGTGCTGATCGTCGACGAGCCCACGCGCGGCATCGACGTCGGCACCAAGGCCGAGGTGCACCGGCTGCTGTCCCAGCTCGCCGCCGACGGCGTCGCCGTCCTGATGATCTCCTCCGACCTGCCCGAGATCCTCGGCATGGCCGACCGCGTGCTGGTGATGCACGAGGGCCGGCTCACCGCCGAGATCCCCCGCACCGACGCCACCGAGGAAACCGTGATGGCCGCAGCCACCGGGAGGGCCGCCGCATGACGGTCACCGCTCCCGAAGAAGCCCCCGTCGCCGAGGTGCCCAAGGCAGGCGCCACCCGGCTGGTGGACCGCGTGTTCAAGATGCGCGAACTGGCCATCCTGGCCGTCTTCCTGGTGATGATCGCCGTCACCCAGGCCGGCAACAGCGAGTTCCTGTCCGAACAGGGCATCAAGGACCTGCTGCTGAACGCGACCATCCTGGTCCTGGTCGCCACCGGCCAGTCCCTGGTCGTCATCACCCGCAACGTCGACCTGTCCGTCGGCTCCACCCTCGGCATCAGCGCCTTCGCCGCCGGCGTCTACCTCCAGGACGGCGGGAACCCGGTCGTCGCCATCGCCCTCGCCGTCCTGCTCGGCATCGGCTTCGGACTGCTCAACGGCCTGCTCGTCAGCCTCGGCCAGGTGCCCGCCCTCGTGGTCACCCTCGGCACGCTCTACATCATCCGCGGCATCGACTCCATCTGGGTCGGCTCCCGCCAGATCACCGCGGCCGATCTCCCCGGCGGATTCGTCGACTTCGGCTCCGGCGGCATCTCGGCGGTGCCCTACCTGGCGCTCATCGCGCTCGCGGTGCTCGTGGCGACGGCGTACTACCTCAAGCACTTCGGCAGCGGACGCGAGCTGTACGCGCTCGGCTCCAACCCCGAGGCCGCCCGGCTCGCCGGCATCCCCGTACGCAAGCGGATCCTCGCCGCGTACACCTTCTGCGGCGCCCTCGCCGGCCTCGCGGGCGCCCTGTACCTGGCCCGGTTCGGCAACGTCGACTCCGGCACCGGGAACGGCTACGAACTCACCGTCGTCAGCGCGGTCGTGGTCGGCGGCGTGGTCTTCACCGGCGGCTCCGGCAGCGTCTACGGCGCGGCTCTCGGCGCGCTGCTGCTGACCTCCATCAACAGCGTGCTGCCCGCCCTCGGCGTCAGCTCCGTGTGGGTGCTCGCCATCAACGGCATCCTGCTCATCCTCGCCATCGCGGTCGACCGGATCGTCGCGCTGCGCGTGGCCTCCGCCCTGAAGAAGAGGAACGCCCGCCATGCCTGAGTCCCTGACGCGAGCCGTCCGCTGGGACACGGTCGTCGGTGCCCTGCTCGTCGTGGTCCTGCTGCTGTCCTTCACCACCGTCGACGGCTTCGGCAACGCGCTCAACCTGTCGTTCCTCATCGGCAACACCCTGCCGATCGCGCTGATCGCCCTGCCCATGACCCTGCTCGTGGTCTCCGGCGAGATCGACCTGTCCGTGGCCTCCACGGCCGGCCTGTCCGGCGCGGTGATGGGCGCCCTGTGGAACCAGGGCATGACCATCGAGACGATCATCCCGATCTGCCTGGTGATCGGTGTCGTCTGCGGCCTGGTCAACGGCCTGCTGGTGACCCGCCTCGGGCTGCCGTCCCTCGCCGTCACCATCGGTACGCTGGCCGCCTACCGGGGCATCGCACAGATCGTGCTCGGCTCCGACGCGGTGACCGACTTCCCCACCCAGTACCTGGACTTCGCCGCCGGACGCATCGGCGACACGTTCGTCCCGTACGCCCTCCTGCCCTTCCTGGTGCTGCTCGCCATCGCCGTCGTCGCCCTGCACGCCACCCCGTTCGGCCGGTCGCTCTTCGCGACCGGCGCGAGCGAGGAGGCGGCCCGCTTCGCCGGCGTCCGCGTCAAGCGGCAGAAGCTGATCCTGTTCACCCTGACCGGTCTGATGGCCTCCCTCACCGGCATCTTCTGGGCGCTGCACTACGCCAGCGCCCGCTACGACAACGCCACCGGCCTCGAACTCTCCGTCGTGGCGGCCGTGCTGCTCGGCGGCATCGACTTCGACGGCGGCAAGGGGACGCTCGGCGGCGCGATCGCCGGTGTGTTCCTGCTCGGCGCACTGCAGAACGTGATGAGCCTGCAGGACGTGTCCGCGCAGTCCCAGATCGTCGTCACCGGTGTGCTGCTGGTGCTGTCCGTACTCGGACCGCGCGTGGCACGGCAGATCGCCGTGGCGAGGGCCGGACGCCGAGCCGCCGACTCACCACCGGTGTCCAAGGCGCCCGCTCCGACTCCCTGAAAAACTTCTCGCTCCTAAGGAACCCACCATGCGCAAGGCAACCCTCCGTCGTACCTGTGCGGCCCTCGCCGCCGTCACCTCGCTCGCCCTGGCCGCCACCGCCTGCGGCGGCACCACCAAGGAGGACGTCAAGAACGAGGGCGGCGGCGCGGCCGCCTCGGCCGGCAAGGCCGACCCGAACGCGGCCACCAAGAAGGGCCTGACCGTCGGCTTCCTGCCCAAGCAGGTCAACAACCCCTACTTCACCACCGCCGACAAGGGCGGCGAGAAGGCCGTCAAGGAACTGGGCTCCGCCTACAAGGAGGTCGGCCCCTCCAGCGCCACCGACACCGCCGGGCAGGTCTCCTACGTCAACACCCTGACCCAGCAGCAGGTCGACGCCATGGCCGTCTCCGCGCAGGACCCCGGCGCCCTGTGCACCGCGCTCAAGCAGGCGATGAAGAACGGCATCAAGGTCGTCACCTACGACTCGGACACCACCGCCGACTGCCGCAACGCCTTCATCTCGCAGGCCAGCGGCGAGGACCTGGGCCGCACCGAGGTACAGCTGCTCGCCGAGCAGATCGGCTACAAGGGCGAGATCGCGATCCTGTCCGCCGCACAGACCGCGACGAACCAGAACGCCTGGATCGAGTTCATGAAGGAAGAGCTCAAGGACCCCAAGTACAAGGACATGAAGCTGGTCAAGGTCGCCTACGGCAACGACGACGCCCAGCAGTCCTTCCAGCAGACCCAGGGCCTCCTCCAGGAGCACCCGGACCTGAAGGGGATCATCTCCCCGACCACCGTCGGCATCAAGGCCGCCGCCCAGTACCTGTCCGGCTCCAAGTACAAGGGCAAGGTCAAGCTGACCGGCCTCGGCACCCCCAACGACATGCGCAAGTACGTCAAGAACGGCACCGTCGAGGCGTTCGAGCTCTGGGACCCGGCCAAGCTCGGTGAGCTCGCCGCCCGCACCGCCGTCGCCCTGTCCTCCGGCCAGATCACCGGCAAGGAGGGCGAGACCTTCAAGGCCGGTGCGATGGGCGAGTACACCATCGGCAAGGACGGCGTGATCAACCTCGGCAAGCCCACCGTCTTCAACGCCGGGAACATCGACCAGTTCGACTTCTGATCCCGACCCCCAAAGGAGCGGTACTTCATGCAACGCGTCTGTTTCCTGCTCAAGGTCCGACAGGACCGGATCGCCGAGTACCGCGAACGCCATGCCGCCGTGTGGCCCGAGATGTGCGAGGCGCTCTCGGCCACCGGCTGGCACAACTACTCCCTCTTCCTGCGCGACGACGGCCTCCTCGTCGGCTACCTGGAGACCGAGGACTTCGAGGCGGCCAGGGCCGGCATGGAGGCCACGGAGGTCAACACCCGCTGGCAGGCCGAGATGTCCCCCTTCTTCGAGTCCCTCGACGGCTCCCGGCCGGACGAGGCGATGAAACCGCTGACCGAGGTCTTCCACCTCGCCTGACGACGGAGCCCGAGATGAGACGACGCACTCTCCTGGCCGGCGCACTCCTCGGCACCGCGGCGGCCCCCGCCCTCGCCTCCGGCACGGCCCGGGCCGCCGCCCCCGGGCCGTCGGTCACCCGCACCGGCAGCACCACGCTCGACAGCCGGGCCGTCTTCTTCGTGTCCTACGACGGCCTGGTCAACAACAACGCGTTCCAGAAGAACGGCCTGCTCACCTACAAGGGCCGGCAGTACGCGGCCTGGTACACCGCCGACCGGGGCGCCGTCGTCGCCCGCCGCGCCCTCGGCGCGAGCACCTGGGAGACCGTGCGGGTCGGCCACACGCTCCGGTACGACGACTCCCACAACGTCATCTCCATGGGCGTGTCGAGGACCGACGGCCGCCTGCACCTCAACATGGACTCCCACAGCGACGGCTTCACCTACGTCAAGTCGGTCGCCGGGCTGCTGGACGATCCGACGGGACCGAGCTGGACCGCGAACCGCTTCGGCGCCCCGCAGTCCACGCTCGACGGCCTCGCCCTCACCTCGCAGTTCACCTACCCGCAGTTCGTCGCCACCCCCGAGGGCCGGCTCCAGCTCAGCTACCGGGCCGGCGTCTCCGGCAACGGCCGCAACGCCCTCGCCGAGTACGACGGCAGCAGGTGGACCGCGCTGGGGGAGTGGACCGGCTCCACCGGCACGTACACCAGCGAGCACGGCTCCTCCACCGCCCGCAACATGTACCTGCACGGCATCGACTACGACCGGCAGGGCCGCCTGCACACCTTCTTCACCTGGCGCGAGCAGAACAACGCCGTGATGTGCGACGGCGGCGGCATCACCAACCACGACACCGGCTACGCCTACTCCGACGACCGCGGCCGTACCTGGCGCAACGACGCGGGCGCCGTCGTCGGCAGAACCGGGGCCTCGGACCCGGTCTCCGTCACCGACGCCGGACTGGTGGTCGACCCGCTGAACCCGGACCACTCCCTGATGAACCAGGAGAGCCAGTTCACCGACTCCGCCGGCCGGCCGCACGCGATCATCTCCTACGTCCCCGGCCGCTTCGGCCGGTGCACCACGGACTACGTCGCCGACCGCACGGCGAACGGCCGCGCCTTCCACGTCCGCCGGACCGCCGCCGGCGGCTGGCGGAAGACCGAGATCCCCGTCCCGCTGAACTCCAGCCAGCGCACCAAACTGGTCCTGGACCGGTACGACAACGCCTACGCCGTGTTCCCCCACGGCCGTATCGCCGCCGCCTCCGCGGCCTTGGGGCACACCGACTGGAAGCTGCTGTACGACGGCGCCGGCCTGAACGCCTTCGGCGAGGTGGTGATCGACGAGACCCGCGTCGCCCAGGACGGGGTGCTGTCGGTCATGTACCAGGAGAAGTCCACCGGGACGACACCCTCGCCCCTGCACGTAGTCGACTTCGGGCTGCCTGCCTGACCGTGACCGCTCAGGGGCGGCGCTGCCGGTAGTGTGATGGCCCGCCGCGCCGCCCCCGTCTTTCTGGAGGTCCCTGCCCGATGGCCCAGTCGGTGGGTATCAAGGACGTCGCCCGCGTCGCCGGAGTATCCGTCGGCACGGTCTCCAACGTGATCAACCGCCCGGACACGGTCGCCGCCGAGACCCGGGCCCGGGTGCTGTCCGCCATAGACCGGCTCGGCTACGTGCGCAGCGAGTCCGCCCGTCAGCTGCGCGCCGGCCGCAGCCGCATCATGGGTCTGCTCGTCCTCGACATGGGCAACCCGTTCTTCGTCGACCTCACCCGCGGCGCCGAACGCGCCGCGCGCGAGGCCGGGCTCGGTGTGATGGTCTGCAACAGTGCCCAGGACCCGGGTGAGGAGGCCGAGTACCTCTCCCTCTTCGCCGAACAGCGGGTGCGGGGCGTGCTGCTCACCCCGGCGGACGCCACCGGCCGCAACATCGAGGCGTTCCGCCGGCACGGCATCCCCTTCGTGCTGGTCGACCGGGTCGCCGAGGGCACCACCGAGTGCTCGGTCTCCGTGGACGACGTGGCGGGCGGCGCACTGGCCGTGCGGCACCTCGTCGACGCCGGGCACCGCTCCCTCGCGTACGTCAGCGGCCCGCCCGGACTGAACCAGGTCCGGGACCGCCGCACCGGCGCCCTGAACGCCCTCGCCGAGGCCGGACTGGGCCCCGACCGCCTGCGCGAACTGCCCACCGAGCGGCTCGACGTCGCCGCCGGACGCGACGCGGGCGCCCGCCTCCTCGGACTCGCCGACCGGCCCACCGCCGTGTTCTGCGCCAACGACCTGCTCGCCCTCGGTGTGCTCCAGGCGATGTACGCGGCAGGCGTCGGCGTCCCCGACGACCTCGCGATCGTCGGCTACGACGACATCGAGTTCGCCGCGGCGGCGGCCGTACCGCTGACCTCGGTGCGGCAGCCCGCGGCCACCATGGGCGCCCTGGCGGCCGAGCTGCTGCTGGAGGAGACCGAGAGCGAGAGCGCCGCCAAGCCGCACGAGCACCGCCGGGTCGTCCTCCGCCCGGAACTGGTGGTCCGGCGCTCCAGCCTGACGGCCCGCTGACGGACGTTCAGTAAGAATTACATGATCCCGGGCTCGTTGGCCGGACGAACATGTGTTGAACTGGGTCACGGTCCGACAATCCGTTCGTCCCTGGAGCCCTGTTGTCCGTCAGCTACCGCCAGCCCGGAGTGGTCCTCACCGACCGCCGGTTCACCGTGCCCCTCGATCACGACACCCCCTCGGGTGAGACGATCGAGCTGTACGCGCGTGAGGTCGTCGCCAGTGACAAGG
Source organism: Streptomyces sp. NPDC020731 (assembly GCF_044334705.1). Taxonomy (NCBI): domain Bacteria; kingdom Bacillati; phylum Actinomycetota; class Actinomycetes; order Kitasatosporales; family Streptomycetaceae; genus Streptomyces; species Streptomyces sp. NPDC020731. The sequence goes on along the minus strand of NZ_JBIRTN010000025.1, from coordinate 60,513 downwards.
CCGGCCAGGACCTGCCCTGGCTGCTCTACCTCCAGGGCGGCCCCGGCTTCGGGGCGAACCGTTTCGTCGGGAAGCCCGCCTGGCTCGGCCGCGCCCTCGAGGACTACCGCGTACTCCTCCTCGACCAGCGCGGCACCGGGCACTCCACCCCCGCCAACCGGCAGACGCTCCCGCTGCGCGGCGGCCCCGCCGAACAGGCCGACCACCTCACCCGCTTCCGCGCCGACTCGATCGTGCGGGACTGCGAGGCCATCCGCCCCGAGGTGACCGGCGGCGCGCCCTGGACCGTCCTCGGCCAGAGCTTCGGCGGTTTCTGCACCGTCGCCTACCTCTCCACCGCCCCCGAGGGCCTGGAGACCGCCCTCGTCACCGGCGGACTGCCCTCCCTCGACGCCCACGCCGACGACGTCTACCGGGCCGCCTACCCGCGTGTCGAACGCAAGGTCGCCGCGCACTACGCCCGCTACCCGCAGGACGTCGAACGCGCCCGCCGCATCGCCGACCACCTCCTGACCCACGAGGTCGTCCTCCCCAACGGCTACCGGTTCACCGTCGAGGCGTTCCAGTCCCTCGGCATCATGCTCGGCGGCGGCGACGGCAGCCACCGGCTGCACCACCTCCTCGAGGACGCCTTCGTCCGCACCCCGGGCGGCCCCGAACTCTCCGACGCCTTCCAGGAGCAGGCGCAGGGCCTGCTGTCGTACGCCGGACACCCGCTGTACGCGCTCGTCCACGAGGCGATCTACGGTCAGGACGCCCGGCCCACCGCCTGGTCCGCCGAGCGCGTGCGGGCGGAGTTCCCGCAGTTCGACGCGGCCAAGACGCTCGCCGGCGACGGGCCGCTGCTGTTCACCGGTGAGACCGTCCACCCCTGGATGTTCGACTGCGACCCCGCGCTGCGCCCGCTGCGCGAGACCGCCGAACTGCTCGCCGCGCGCACCGACTGGACGCCGCTGTACGACCCGGCGCGTCTCGCCGTCAACGAGGTCCCGGTCGCGGCGGCCGTCTACCACGACGACATGTACGTCGACACCGCCCACTCCCTTCGGACCGCCCGTGCCGTCCGCGGTCTGCGCACCTGGGTCACCGACGAGTTCGAGCACGACGGGGTCCGGGCCGGCGGCCCCCGCGTCCTGGACCGGCTGCTCGCCCTGGCGCGCGACGAGGTGTGAGCGGGAGCCCGGTGCGTTGTCGGTGCGGCGGGTTAGTCTGCGGGCATGACCGAGCCGACGACCAGTCAACTCCCGCCCATGCCCGACGATTGGCAGCGCGCCCTGGCCGTGGTGGCCCACCCGGACGACCTCGAGTACGGCTGTGCGGCGGCGATCGCGTCCTGGACCGACGCGGGCCGTGAGGTCTCCTACGTCCTGGCGACCCGCGGCGAGGCGGGCATCGACACCCTGGAGCCGGCGAAGTGCGGCCCGCTCAGGGAGCGGGAGCAGCGGGCGAGCGCGGCCGTGGTCGGTGTGTCGGAGGTCGGCTTCCTCGACCACGCGGACGGGGTCGTCGAGTACGGTCCCGCGCTGCGCCGGGACATCGCCGCCGCCGTCCGCCGGTACCGGCCCGAGCTGGTGATCACCCTGAACCACCGGGACACCTGGGGCGGCACCTACTGGAACACCCCGGACCACGTGGCCGTCGGGCGGGCCACGCTCGACGCGGCCGGTGACGCAGGCAACCGGTGGATCTTCCCGGAGCTGATCGAGCGGGGCCTCGAACCCTGGAACGGGGTCCGCTGGGTGGCGGTCGCCGGTTCGAACGCCCCCACGCACGCCGTGGACGCGACCGACGGGCTGGAGCGTGCGGTCGCGTCGCTGCTCGAACACCGGACCTACATCGAGGCGTTGACCGACGAGGACCCGGAGGCGTACGCGCGCGGTCTGCTGACCGGTTTCGCCGCGGAGACGGGGAAGCGGTTCGGGAACCGGCCCGCGGTCGCCTTCGAGCTGTTCCCCCGGTGAGCCCCGTGGACGACGGCAGGGAACTGCTGGCGGAGCGCTTCGAGGAGCACCGCGGGCATCTCAAGGCGGTCGCCTACCGCATGCTCGGCTCGCTGACCGAGGCGGAGGACGCCGTCCAGGAGGCCTGGCTGCGGCTGGGCCGCACCGACACCGGCGACATCGGCAATCTCGGCGGCTGGCTGACCACCGTGACCGGCCGGATCTGCCTGGACCTGCTGCGTTCGCGCACCGCGCGCCGCGAGCAGCCGATGGACGAGACGTTCGTCCCGGACCCGGTGATCGGACCCCTCTCCCAGGTGGACCCGGAACAGGAGGCGCTGCACGCCGACTCGGTGGGCGTGGCGATGCTGGTGGTGCTGGAGACGCTGGAGCCCGACGAGCGGCTGGCGTTCGTCCTGCACGACATGTTCACCGTGCCCTTCGACGACATCGCCCCGGTGGTGGAGCGCAGCTCGGCCGCGACCCGGCAGCTCGCCAGCCGGGCCCGCCGCCGGGTACGGGACGCGACCCCCTCCTCCGAGCCCGACCTCGGCCGGCAGAAGCAGGTGCTCGAAGCGTTCATGGCCGCCGCGCGCGGCGGTGACTTCGAGGCGCTGGTCGCCGTCCTCCACCCGGACGTGGTGCTGCGGGCGGACGCGGGCGCACTGGTCCGCGGCGTGGCCGGGTCCAAGATCCTCCGGGGCGCGAAGACGGTGGCCGAGTCGGCGATGACGTTCGCCCGCTACACCGCGGCCGGCCGGATGGCTCTGGTCAACGACTCCCTGGGCCTGCTCAGCACGGAGAACGGCCGCATCAGGTCGGTCATGTCGGTCACCATCACCGACAACCGGATCACCGGCATGTACATCCTGGCCGACCCGGACCGCCTCGCCCGCCTGGAGGCAACGAAGAACTGACCGCTCCCGCGGACACCCGCGTAGCCGCTTCCCGCGGGCAGTCTGCCTCCCCCAGTGCCTTAAAGGCCTGGGGGTACCCCCAGGGCGGCACGGGTGGGCCGGGGGTACCCCCTCCGGGGGAGGCGCCCCGCAAGCGCCGGGCCGCGCGACCCACCCCCGTCCCGCCCCAACGCACCTGAGACCTGAAACCCCGTGCTCAGCCCCGGCGTTCCGGATGCAGCCGCAGACCCTCCGGCATCAGCGTCAGCCGCTCGGTCACGCGCAGGCGGTAGGCAGGGTCGGGGCGCAGTTCGTAACGGCGCAGCAGCAACCCCAGCACCAGCACCGCCTCATGCAGCGCGAACTGCCGCCCGATACAAGCCCGCGCCCCCGTCCCGAACGGCTTGAACACGTGCGCCGGCCGCCCCCGCACCGCCCCCGGGTCGAACCGCTCCGGATCGAACCGCTCCGCGTCCGCGCCCCACACCTCGGGGTCCCGGTGCAGCATCGGCGTCAGCACCAGCGTCCACGCACCACGCCGCATCGGATGCTCCCCGCCCAGCACCGTGTCCCGCGTCGCCTCCCGGGCGAAGGCCGGCGCGGTCGGCCACAGCCGCAGCGACTCGTCCAGTACGCGGCGCACGTAACGCAGCTTGGCCACCTGCTCATAGCCGGGCGCCGCCGCGTCGCCCCAGACGCGGTCCACCTCGGCACGGGCGCGGGCCGCGACATCGGGATGCCGGGAGAGATGGTGCAGGGCGAAGGAGAGCGCGCCCGACGTGGTCTCATGACCGGCGACCAGGAACGTGATCACCTGTCGGCGGACGTTCTCCGCCGACAACCGCTCCCCGGTCCGGGGATGCGCGGTCTCCAGCATCCGGTCCAGCAGATCCCCGCCGCCCCCGCCGCCCTCCGCCCGCCGGACCCGTACCACCTCGTCGACGATGCGGTGGAGACGCGCGATGTCGGCCGCGTTGCGGCGGCTCGCCCGGCGCAGCAGCAGCGGGGTCAGCGGCGCGGGAACGCTGTTCAGCCGCTGGGCGTGGGTGAGCGTCCCGACCATCGCCGTGACGAACGGGTGCGGACGGGACCGCTCGAAGGACCCGAAGTCGTGCCCGAAGCCGGTCCGCGCGATCGTCTCCAACGTCAGCTTGGTCATGTCCCCGGGCACGTCCACCGGCCGGCCCCCGGCCGCCGCACGGTCCCAGTGCTCCGTCAGCCGCTCCGCCACGGCCAGCATCATCGGGTGGTAACCGGCCATGGCCTCCCGGCTGAACCCGGGGGCCAGCACGTCGTGCGCCAGCTGCCAGTTGGGCTCGTGGTTGTACGCGGTGAACAGCCCGTCGCCCGCGACCGGCCGCAGATTGGCGACACCCAGCCCGACATGCTTGGCGAACCGCGACTCGTCGGCCAGTTCGGCCACCAGCCCGGCGCCCCAGGTGAACACGAACTCCTTGCCGAACGCGTTCCGCCGGAAGACCGGCCCCAGCAGGCGGGCGTACTTCAGCGAATCCTGCAGGGGAGTGCGTCTGCTCGCGCCGACGATGTCGCCGAGCAGCGGCAGGCGGTACGGCGGGTGGGGGATGCGGTGCAGTTCCGGCCAGCCGTGCTCCGCGCTGCGGAACCCCTTCGGCAGTACGGCCCGTGTCGTCGTCTCCGCCACGACGCGATCTCCTTCGGCCCGGCGCATGTGGACGTGTTGTACGCGAGTTCAATAAGGCGGGTTCAGTCTGGTCCGGTCGCTGAACGGGCGTCAAGTAAAGTGCGGGGATGGCCGTGAACCAGGGCGGGCGCGCACGCCGTCGGCTCAGCACCGCGGAGCGCCGGGAACAGCTTCTGTCGGTCGGCGCGCGGCTGTTCTCGGAGAGCCCCTACGACGACGTGTGGATCGAGCAGGTCGCCGAGATCGCCGGGGTCTCGCGGGGGCTGCTCTACCACTACTTCCCGGCCAAGCGGGACTTCTTCGCGGCGGTGGTGGAGCGGGAGAGCGAGCGGATGCTGCGGATGACGGCGGCGGTCCCCGGCGTCCCGGTGCGCGAGCAGCTCACGGCGGGCCTCGACGCGTATCTGGAGTACGTCGCGGCCCACGCGCACGGCTACCGCGCCTTCCACCGTGCCGACGCGGCGGGGGACCGGGCGGTGCGCCGGGTCTACCGGCGGGCGCTGGCCGCACAGGAACGGCAGATCCTGGCGGCGCTCGCCGAGGACCCCGAGTTCGGCCCCGTCTTCGAGGCGCGGCCGGACACCCGGCTCGCCGTGCGCGGCTGGCTGGCCTTCACCACGGCGGTCTGTCTGGAGTGGCTGCGCGGCTCGGAGCTGCACCGTGAACAGGTGCGCGACCTGTGCGCACGCGCCCTGCTGGGCGTTCTCACGCCCTGAGGAGTCTCGTAAAGATCACGCCACCCGGTTGGCGCGCACCCCGATCTTCGGTAGGTTAGGCAAGGCTTACCTAAGAGGAGGTTCGAGGATGGGTGACGACACGCACGGCTGGACGGCCGCGCCCGGCGCGGCGGAACGGGCCCGCTCGGTGCTCGCCGCCGCATGGTCCTGCGCGGTGACCGCTGAGGGCACCCGGGAGGAGCTCGTCGGCGCGCACAGCGTGACCGACGACGGACGGGTGCTGCTGCACGTGCCCGAGGACAGCGCCCTGCTCACCGCCGCGATCTGCGCGCCCCGCGGCGAGCCGTCCGCCGTGCTGGAGTTCGCCGACGTGGCACCCGTCCCCGTACGCGACCGGATCCGCGCCCGGCTGTGGCTGGCAGGCTGGTTCGCCGTGCGGGACGGGCACCTCGCCTTCCAGCCCACGCGCGTGGTGCTGCGGCAGCCGTCCGGAGCCCTGGTCGTCGACGTCGACGAGTTCGCCGCCGCCGAGCCCGACCCGCTCGCCACCGCCGAGGCCAGGCTGCTGACCCACCTCGCCGACTGCCACGCCGACGCGGTCGAACGGCTGACCCGGCTGGTCGACCGCGGCAGCCTGCACGGCGCGGTCCGCGTCCAGCCGCTCGCCGTCGACCGGCACGGACTGACCCTGCGCATCGAACGCCTGCGCGCGGGCGGCGACGTACGCCTGCCGTTCCACGCGCCCGCCGACGACGTCTCCCAGCTCACCGAGCGCATGCACGTGCTGCTCACCCGGGCGAGCGCCGCCTCCTGCCTCCGCGCGCTGCAGCGGCAGCGCACGGACGGCGACGGATGACACGGAGAACTCGGCCACCTGGGCGTATCCGGCCGAGTGCGTCACGTGGAGCGGTGGGATGCGCCACGAGACTTCCGGCGCAGCCGCTCCCGCATCCGGGTGAGCCGCGGCAGCCGCTCGCGCTGCTCCTGTGAGTGCCGGTCCAGCTCCTCGAACAGCCGGCGCGTTCGGTGCTCGGTGTCCATCTCGTCGAGGATGCGGTTGACCTCGGTCAGCACGGCGCCCAGCAACTGCCACTGGCGCGCGTCGCGCCGGGCCTCCTCGAAGAGCAGCCGGGCCAGCTTGTCGCGGGTGGCGGCCGCCTGCCGCAGCTCGGAGGTGAGCCGCTCCTCCGCCGACTCGGCGTTCGCACTCACGCTCGTGGTCACCAGCACCGAGAAGCTGACCACGGCGTCCGCGATCTCGGACAGCAGTTCCTCGAAGGCGGCGCCCGTCTCCGGCTCGAACAGCCGCTCCGGCTCGCGCTCCTTGGCCAGGTCGGTCAGCGTGCGGGCCAGCACCCGCAGCACCACCGTGCAGATCTCCAGTGTGTCCAGGCCGGTACGCAGCACCACCCGGTGCAGCAGGCCCTCGCGCACCCGCGGATTGAGCCGCAGGCTGTCCTCCGCCTGCCGGAGGTCCGCGTCGACCTCGCTGATGTCGTGATCCAGGCGGCGGGCCTCGTGCAGCCGGGCCGCCGCGCGGTGCGGGGGCGTACGGCCCGCCGCCTCCTCGCCGATCCGCAGCATCAGCTGCCGTACCCGGCGCGCCAGCTCCTCGATCGACTTGCCGGCCTCCTCCACCCATACCGGTGGGGCGAGCAGGAGGTTGAACCCCATCCCGACGAACGCCCCGATCAGCGTCTCCACGATCCGGGCCCAGGCGGTGTCCCCGTGCGTGGTCACCCCGAGCACCAGCATCGCGCTGATCGCCACCTCGGGCACGAACTCGTCCACCCGCACCAGATGGCCGATGATCAGCGACGCCAGGATGAGCAGGCCCAGGCTCCACCAGGTCAGACCCACCAGCAGACTGAAGAGGATGGCCACGACGACGCCGGTCACCACGGAGTTCACCCGGCGCATCCCGGTGGTGAGCGTGGAGTACAGGGTGACCTGGACGACGAGCAGAGCGGTCAGCGGCGCGGTGAGCGGCGCGGCCTCCGGACTCAGCCGCAGCGCGACGACGTAGGCGACCGTCGCCGCGGCGGCCGACCGCACCATCTGCACGGTCACCGGGTCCCGGTGCCGCCTGACGAACTCGACGGCCGGCGCGGTCATCTCACGTACCACTTGCATCCTGGGACGGTTCCCCTTCCCCGGACGCAACGAACGTGTTCACCGGTGACGGCAGTCCCCCGGGGGAAAGGCCGGCCGTCCTACAGCTTGTCGAGGAAGGCGAACAGATTGCCCCGGGTGCGGGAGATCTGCTCCTCCAGGGTGAGGCTCTCCTCGAAGCGGGTCCCGCTCTCCGGGACCTTCCTGCCGCGCAGATAGAGGGAGCAGGCGAGGTCGGTGCACATGTAGGCGCCGACCGAGTTGCCCTCCCGGCCGGCCGGGCCCGCCTTGCGCGCGGTCATCAGGGCGACGCCGCCGCGCGGATGGGTCGTCAGGCACAGGGAGCACATGCTGCGGTGCAGAAAGCCGCGCTGAGCCGGCTGGAAGCGCATGGCCACCCCGACGAGACGGTTCTCCCGCTCGATGACGAGATAACTGCGGTCGGGCGCGCCGGGATCGCGCCAGCCCAGGAAGTCGAGATCGTCCCAGGGGTGTTCGCCCAGGTCGCGCGGGACGGCCAGTCGCCTGGCCTCACCCTTCGAGCAGTTGATGAACGAACCGCGGATGTCCTGCTCGGTGAGTGCTCTCATGGTGGGCCTCTCCTGGTGTGCTCTTTCGAAACCTAGGGGGTCTAGGTTTCTGGGTCAGGTTAGATATCCGGCGTCGGGGGGAGCCAGCGATTTTCCCGGGGACCGCGCCCGCGTCCGTTCCGTACGCTGTACCGCAGTCGCCGAGGGGGAGGGGTGTGGACGATGGGGGACTCCTGGGAACGGGCCCGCCGGGTGCTCGCGGGCGCGGGGCTGCCGCCCGACGCGCTCGCCGGGGTGCGTCCGCTGAGCGGGGGCACCTACAACACCGTCGAGGAACTCCTCCTCACCGACGGCAGCCGCTATGTGCTCAAGATCCCGCCCGCGCCCGCCGTCCCCGGCCTCCGGCACGAGCGGCGCCTGCTCGTCTCCGAGGCGGACTTCTGCGCCGGAGCCGCCGAGGCCGGCGTACCCGCCCCGCGCGCCGTGTCCGTCGGCGGCGACACCTCCGTACCGTATCTGCTGATGATCGCCTGCCCGGGCGAGTCCTGGACGGAAGCGGACCCGGCCGACGGGGAGCGGGCGGAGCTGCGTACGGAGCTCGGCCGTCAGGTGGCCCGGCTGCACCGGGTGACCGGGCCGGGGTTCGGCTACCCGTCCGGCGCCCTCGGCCCGCTCGCCCCCGACTGGCGGACCGCGTTCACCGTGATGACCGACGCCGTGCTCGCCGACGCCCGCGACCACGGCGCCCGGCTGCCGCGCCCCGTGGGCGAGGTGGCCGCCGTGATCCGTTCGGCCGCCGGGGCGCTCGACGAGGTCACCGTGCCGGTTCTCGTCCATTTCGACCTGTGGCCGGGCAACATCCTGGTGGAGCGCCCGGCGGCGGGGGAGGCCCGGATCGGTGGGCTCATCGACGGGGAACGCATGTTCTGGGGTGACCCGCTCGCCGATTTCGTCTCCCTCGCCCTGTTCGGCGACATCAGGGCGGACCAGGCGTTTCTCGCCGGATACGCGGAGGCCGGCGGCCGGGTCGCAGGCGGCCCGGCCGCCCGTGCCCGCCTCGCCCTCTACCGTGCCTACCTCTACCTGATCATGCTCACCGAGACGATTCCGCGGGCGGTCGGGGACGAGCGTGAGCGCTGGGTTCAGGACACCGTCGCCCCGGAGCTGGAGGCCGCGCTGGACGAGATCGGCGACCTCTGTTAGTTCATGCCATGAAATAAGGGTGGGGGAAAGTCGCGCCAAGTCATGTCCCGGCGGTATGTTGCAGGTCGGGCAGGGTCTCGGAAGGAGCCACATGGCAGGGCGGAACGGGCGCACGGTGCGCGATCTCAGGCGTGCCAACCGCACGGCTGTGCTGCAACGGCTGTACTTCGACGGCCCGCTGAGCCGCTTCGAGCTCGGCCCCGCGACCGGGCTCAGCTCCGGGTCCGTGAGCAACGTCGTCGCGGACCTGGTCGCCGACGGCCTCGTGGAGGAGGCCGGCAGCGTCGACTCCGACGGCGGCCGTCCACGCACCCTGCTGCGGGTGGCACCGGTCAGCGGCCACATGATCGGCGTCGACGTGGGCGAGACCCGGGTCCGCGTCGAACTGTTCGACCTGACCCTCACCGAGCTCGCCCGCGTGGAACTCCCGCTGGAGCAGCAGCGCTACGAGGTCGAGGTCATCGTCGACCACATCCGTTCCGGCATCGCCGAGGTGCTCGCCGGCGCCGGCCTCGCCCCCGAGCGGCTGCTCGGCGTCGGCATCGGCGTCCCCGGCATCGTCGAGCACACCCCCGACCGGGGCGCCGTCGTGCACGGCCAGACCATCGGCTGGGACGCGATCCCGCTGGAGTCCCTGCTCCGCGCCGGGTCCCTGCTGCCCGGGACGGTGCCGTACTTCATCGACAACGGCGCCAGGACCCTCGGCCAGGCCGAGATGTGGTTCGGCGCCGGACGCGGCGCCCGCAACGCCCTCGTCGTCCTCTTCGGCTCCGGCGTCGGCGCCTGCCTGGTCACGCCCGAGGTGGAACACGGCCGGGCGGTCGAATGGGGGCACCTGACCGTACGGGTCAGGGGCCGCCGGTGCCGCTGCGGCGCGCTGGGCTGCCTGGAGGCGTACGCGGGCGCCGAGTCGCTGCTCGCCCGGTGGCGCGAGGAGGGCGGCCGGGTGCCCGGGGGCACGGACGAGGAGACGGCGCTGACGTCGATGCTCGCCGCCGCCTACCCGGCCGACGGCAGCGCCCCCGACCCCGTCGCGCTCGCCGTGCTGGAGGAGACCGCCGAGTACCTGGGCGCGGGCCTGTCCGACCTGATCAACCTCTTCCAGCCCGAGCGCATCCTCATGGGCGGCTGGGCCGGCCTCCAGCTCGGCGCCCGTTTCCTGCCTGCCGTGCGCAAGCACGCCCTGTCGTACGCGCTGCGCCACCCGGCCGGGAAGGTCACGATCGAACTGGGCCGCCTGGGCCCCGACGCGGTCACCGTCGGCGCCGCGATCCTGCCGCTCGCCGGCTTCTTCGCCCGCGGCGGCCGCCGCCCCGACCCGGACCCGCAGTCCCCGCCCCCCGCCTGGCACACGGCCCTCCAGGAACGCACCCCGCGTTAGGCCCCGTCGTCACGTTCCCGCCTGCCCCGCGACGCCGTGCACGCCCTCCCGCCGCACCGGGCCCCGACCCGGGTACGTCCGGTACGAGGACTCAGGACCCGGTACGCCGGGAGCACGCACCCGACACCGCGGGGCCCGCCCTCCGGGCGGACGGCGGGAATGCGACGACAGGACCCGGGAGCACTCGCGCGGGGGAGCCCGCCCGGGCCGGCCGGAGGGCACAGCCGGTGGGGGCGGGGACCGCGGGCCCGGTCCGTTCGTGCGGGCCGGTCACGCGGAGGGTTCGTCCGGTACCGGCTGCTGCGGGTTGCCGGACGCCGAGTGCGGGGCGCCCTGCCGGCCCGTGCCGGCCTCGTCCGTGTCGGGGACGTCGGGCTCCGTCGGCTCGTCGGTCTTGTCCTCGCTCTCCCGCTCCGCGGCGCCCGGTGCGACCTCCCAGGGGTCCTCGCCGGCGCCGGCCTGCTGGTCCGGCAGGTCGCGGGGAACACCGGCGCCGTTCTCACCGGGTCCTTCGAGGCGGTGGTCGGTCACGGCGCTCTCCCTTCGTTCGTGCGCGAGCCTTCGCGGGTACCTCCGCGAGGACCGGTGAAACCCGGTGCTCAGCCGACCTTGCGGCCCCGCATCGGTTCCGTGTCCTCCCCGGCTCCCTCCTGCATGCCCAGCAGGAACTCCTCCACCACCTGCGTCGCCGTGTGCTCCGGCCGCCAGCCGAGCTCCACGCGCGCACGCGCGCAGTCCATCAGCGGCAGCCTCAGCACGGCGTCGAACAGATGCGGCGAGGCGGGCAGCAGACGCAGCCCCCAGGCGGCGGCGACCGCCGAGCGGGCGGCGGTACGCGGCAGCCGCACCCGGCGCGTCCCGAGCATCTCCCCGAGCAGTTCCGCGTCGACCGTCGGCTCCGCGGCGAGATTGAAGGCCCCCCGCGCCTCGGCGGACAGCACGGCCAGCCGGTAGGCATGGGCCGCGTCGTCGGTGTGCAGCGCCTGCACCCGCAGCCCCGGAACGTCCGGGAGGACGGGCAGCAGATCGGGCCGCGCCAGCGGACCCGGCAGGAAACGGCCGCCGAAGATACGGCGCTGTTCGCTTCCCGACTCCCGCTTGAAGAGGAACGCGGGCCGCATCCGTACCACCCGTGTCCCGGGATGATCACGCTCGAACGTGTCCAGGGCCCGCTCCAGGTACGCCTTCTCCCGGCAGTACGCGGCGTCCGGCCAGCCGTGCGTCGGCCACGACTCGTCCACCGCGTGGTCCTTCGGGCCCGGCGAGTACGCCCCGACCGACGAGGCGTGCACCAGCGCCGGCACCCCCGCCCCGGCCACCGCGTCGAACACCCGCATGCTGCCCAGCACGTTGGTGCGCCACGTCGTCGCCGGGTCGTGTGTCGGCTGGAACGCCCACGCCAGATGGATCACCGCGTCCGCGCCGGTGAACTCCCCGACGAGATCGGACCGGTCCGAGGCCAGGTCCACCGCCGACCACTCGGTCTTCGGCGGCGACAGGTCGGGGATCCGCCGTGCCAGGCCCCGTACGGAGCCGACCTCCGGTTCCTGCGAGAGGACCCGCACCACACTGGTCCCGACATTGCCGGTGGCGCCCGTGACGACGACCCTCAGGCCCGTTGCGCTGCTCACCTTCCCGCTCCTCTCGGCCGGCTGCCCCGCGGGACCGGCCGAGTACCCCTCAGACGGAGGCGTTCACGCCCGTCAGGCGGGCCGAGAGTTCCCACAGGCGGGCCGCCTGCTCCGGGTCGACCGCCCGGTCCGACACCGGTGCGCAGGCCCGGGAGCATGGAAAGCCCCGACCGTGACGGGGGAATCACGGCCGGGGCGGCTCGGTGGTGGGCACGGACGGCGGTCGCCTCTCGGCGAAAGGCTCCACAGGGCTTCAGCCGGACGATCGTCCCTGTGGGCGAATGGTGAGGCCCGGGGACACTGTCCCGTCCGCACCCACGATCTGTTCAACGGCCGACCGCCTCCGGGTGTTCCGCGTCCGGCTGCCGGTGGGCGTGACGTGTGTCACCGGCCCGGGGCGCCGGTGTCGAGCTCGGCCCAGAGATTCTCGGCCTGGAGCACCAGCGTGCCCAGGACGGCGGTCCGCGCGGCACCCTGCCCGGCGTGCTCGCGCAGCCCGTCCTGGAGTTTCTCGTGCAGGTCCCGCATCACCGCCTCGGTCCGCTCGTCCAGGAGGGTGTCCACGCGCGTGCCGCCGGCCGGCAGCCGCTCGGCCTCCGCGTGGCAGGCGTCGCCGATCAGCTCCAGCAGCTCCGCGTAGCAGCTCAGCACCGCGGCGTCCGGTGCGGCGGGCGTACGGTCCTCGTCGGCGGCCACCGCGAGCGTGCGGGTCAGCGCCGTGACATGTCCGGTGACGCGGCTGAACCGCTCGTCCTCGTCCTCCGGCGGCAGCGCCGCCGTCGGCGCCCGGTGCAGGAAGCGCAGGACGCCCGAGGTCAGCCGCAGGCTCTCCCTGCTCCACTCGCGCGCCGAGCGCAGCGCCTCCAGACGGCCCTGCAGCCGGGCCGCGGAGTCGAGCCGGCCCGCGGCGGTCTGCGCGTCCCACTCGCCCCCGCGCAGATCCCCGGCGACGGCGTGCAGCACGTCACCCGCCTCGCGGGCGAGCGCCGCCAGGTTCTCCCGTACGTCCCGCAGATGGATCGGCGGCAGGATCAGCGCGTTGACGGCGACACCGATGACCGCGCCGAGCGCCGCCTGCCCCAGCCGGTGCCCGACGGCGACCGCGCTCACCGTTCCCGTGGCGATCGTGAAGACGGCCGTGGTGGCGGCGTAGATGCCCTGGTCGCCGAAGCGCGGCCAGTTCGACAGCAGCACCAGCACCGGCACGGACAGCGCCAGGGCGCCCGTGGTGTCGCCGGTGACCGCCTGCGCCCCCGATGCCACCAGGGCCCCCACGCAGATCGCCGTGAACTGCCGCGCCCCCTGCACCAGCGAGCTGTAGACGGTGGCCTGCACCAGGACCAGCGCCACCCAGGGCGCCATCAGGGCCATCGGGTCGCCGAGCCACACCTGCGCCAGCAGCCAGGCCAGCAGCGCCGCCGCGGCGGCCTTCAGCGACTGGACGAGCAGATCCCGCTCCCGGCCGGGTCCCCGCCACGCGGCCCGCGCCGCCCGGCCGACGGACCGCGCGTCCCACCGCACGGCCTCCCGCACCCGCGCCACCGGAGCCGTCCGCCCCACGGCGTCACCCTGCCCGGTCCCTTCCCGCACCCGCGCCATGTCCTGCCTCATGCCAGGGGGCTGTCCGGCAGGGATGCCAGGAGATGCGCCGGGTCGTCGTAGACCGCGTCCGCGCCGGCCTCCTCCAGGTCGGCACGCGGAATGCCACCGCACAGCACGCCCACGCAGCGCACCCCGGCACGGCTGCCCGCCCGCATGTCCCACACCGTGTCACCGACGAACACCGCCCGCTCCGCGGGCACCCCGGCCAGCTCCAGGGCGTGCTCGACGGGCTCCGGCGCGGGCTTGCCCTCCTCCACGTCGTCGGCGCTCGCCGTCGCGCCGATCGCCTCGTCCGCGTCGATCGCCCGGCGCAGCGCGCTCAGCTCGGCACCGCCCGCCGAGGTGGCGAGCACCACCGCCCAGCCCTCCCGGTGCAGCCGCTTCAGCAGCCGGCCGGCGTCCGGCAGCGCGGGCAGCCGGTCGAAGTACTGCCCGTACAGCGCCTTGTGCGCCGCGCTCAGCTCGTCGTCGCGGCCGGTGTCCCGGTCCTCGCCCAGCAGGTGGGCGACCAGGTCGGAGGAGGGCAGCCCCACGGCCCGGTGGACGGCGTGCATCGGCACCCGGTGGCCCGCCTGCCGGAAGGCCTCCCACCAGGTCGTCACGTGCAGATGGTTGGTGTCGGCCAGAGTGCCGTCGACGTCGAACACGGCGGCCCGTTCCATATGTGGTCCCTTCTCGTCCTCTCGCGAGCGGTACGGGTACCACCTCAGCCGCCCGCCACTCCGGAGGGCACCTTCCGCTCCCGCGCCCACGCCGGGGCCCGTCCTCGGACCAGGTGGTGACCACCCGCTCCGGCGGACCCCGCACTCCTGTGCGCGGGCGCGCCCCGGAATCCGCCGGTCCGGCCGGCCCCTCCCCTCGGCCGGGCCGCTCGCCCGGGTGACGGCGTCGGAGCCCGCCGAGCACGCGTCACCGGGAGCGGACGGCGGAATGCTCCGGACGGGCCCGCGGGCCGGGTCGCACCTGACGGGCGACGACCGGCGGCACCCCTGAACGGAGGCGGACCCGGACGCCGTGTCGACTCGTTCGCGCCGTTCGCGCTCTACCCTCGATGCATGACCGAAAGCGCGAGCCCGTACATGTCGCATCCGCGGATCATGGTGCTCGGGGTACAGCCCGGGACCCCGCCGTTCCGGATCGTGGAGATCGACGGACAGGTGGTCGGCGAGGCGAAGGCCGTCACCGACGTGCTGCACGCCGCCGCCGCGTTCGGGATCACGGTCCACGACCTGGACGACCCGGACGTGGTCCGCTGGGTGGGCGGCGACAAGTTCACCTGGACCCCGCGCGGGGGTCCAGGCGCGAACGAGCGGCCCTGACCCTCGGAGTGACGCTCCCCGGGGGTCAGGCCTTCGGGCGGCGTGCGTGCACGGCCCGGCTCAGGCGGCGGCCCACGAGCAGGTAACCGAGCAGCGCACCGCCGGTGTTCAGGATGACGTCGTCGATGTCGAAGGCGCGTCCGGTCACCAGGGCACCCTGCGCGAACTCCACCAGCAGCATCACGACGGCCGTCAGCACCAGCACCCGCAGGAACCCGCGGGTGCGCGGTGCGACGACCGGCGCGAGCACACCGAAGGGCACGCCGAGCAGGATGTTGCCGCCGATCTGACGCACGGCGTCACGCAGCGCGGGCTGGTCCAGATAGGCCCTCAGCGAGCGGCCCGGATGCAGATTGGTGTGGGTCAGCGCCTCCGAGGCGGGGGAGGGGTACAGGGTGAGCCGGGCCAGGACCGCGGCGAAGGCGACCATGAAGACGAAGGCGCACAGCATCGCCAGCAGCCGGGGAAGCAGGGGGAGCGGACGCTCCGGGCTGCCCTCCGCGGTGCCGCGTCCGGGCGGTTTCGGACGCCGGTGGGGAAGGGAGCGCGGACGTGGGGCGGCGCGGGCCATTCGGTCCTCCAGTCGTCAACTTCCGTTGGTGATACGCCGGTTACCCCCGGCCATGCCGGTCAGTCGCCGTAACTGACCCGTACCTCCTTGAACCCCAGGGAGCGCAGCAGCCCTTCGAGCATCTCCGTGGTGTTGGTCTCGGCCCGGGTGGTGAGCCCGCTCTCCTTCGCCGCGTCGCCGATGTGCCGCACGGCGAGCTTCTGGACGGCCTGTTCGCTGCCCGGGTTGTCCGAGAAGAGGTCGCCGAGCCGGTCGAACAGCCCGCGCTGCTTGGACACGGCGTAGGAACGCTCGGGGTCCAGGGCCGGCTTGCCCAGGCGGGCGTGGGGCAGCCGCAGCGTGGCGGACGTACGGTCGTCGTCGACCCGTACGTCGTCCTTGCCCAGCTTCCCGAGGTCGACATAGGCGTCGACGGCGCCCGCGCCCACGTACAGCGTGCGGCTGCCGCGGATGGCGTCCGGCAGGAACTTCGTGTCCTTCTCCAGGTCCACCACCACCTGGAAGTTGCCCGAGGCGGCGTCGTAGCGGCTGATGTCCTGGATGGACTCCAGGAGCGCGGGTCCGGAGCGGTCCTCGGTCTCCGTGCCGAACAGGTCCTTCAGGCCCGGCAGCACGCTCAGCCGGATCCCGGCGAACAGCACGACGAGCACCAGCACCACCGCGCCGAGCACCTTCGCCCATCCGGGTACGCGCGCGATCGGTCCCTTCACGGGAGTCGTCATGGCGACGGCCCTCCTTCCTCCTGACCGAATGCCCCTCAGTTCCCCCGGCAGACAGGGAAGTCGGGAACGGGCGACCGCACCGGGAGCACGGAGGGGCGCACGGTGGGCGCCAGGCCGCGGACCCGGCGGTCAGACCGGGCCGGAAGCGGCCCCGGGCTGTTCCAGGGCCGCGTCCAGGGTCGGCCACGGCGGCAGCAGACGGGAGGTGCCGGTGATCCGCAGCATGCGCAGGGTCAGCGGGTGGGCGCACACGAGGTGCAGCCGGCCGGCGCCGCCCGCGGTCCGCTGCCGGGCCCGGTACAGCAGGCGCAGCCCGGAGAGGTCGAAGAACTCGACGTGGGTCAGATCGATCACGATCCGGGCGTCCGGTTCGGCGGTCGCCATGTCCAGATGCGGGACGATCTCCGTGGCCGCGGCGATGTCGATCTCACCGCGGAGCTCCAGCACCGTGTGTCCCCGCTCGTGGCGGACGCGCAGATGCCGGGTCAGCGGTGCAGGTTCGTACCGCACGACGCCATCGCCTCCAGCCTGCTCCGTGCAACGGGGGTGGGAACCGGTCCCCGCACCGGTTCCCACCCTGCAAGTTACCTTCGGTCGAGTGCATTTGAGCATGTTCGATTGACATATGTCTTCGATTTGCGACCGAGTTCTTTCGAACCGGTCGGTCGGTCCCGACGGTCCTCGTCGGAGCGTGGCGGAATCCTCACTTCTGGCAGCGGTCGAACTTGATCCGCGGAGCCGCCGGCCCGACAATTTCCTTACTGGTAACGCGAGTTGACCCACATCGCGACGGGTTGCCTCGCGGTGCGTACGCATGAGTGCGGTCCCGTTGCGCGCTCCTGTCGCCCGGTACGGCCGGCGGCTGACGCCGCTCGGTCTCGGTGGCGGGACGGTCGCCGCCACGTCGATGAGTTCGGGCCGGATCGCCACGGCCGTCCTCGGCGCCGCCGCGACGGCCGCCTGCTCCGTGCGCGTACGGCTCGTGCTCCGGTACCGGGTCCGGCTGCCGCGCGCGGAGGAGGCCCGCCCGGACCGGCCGGGACGGGTACGCCCGCATGCCCCCGGAAGTCACCCGCCGCGGGCCCCGGTTGAATCCGGCGAGCGGGGACAGGAGTCACGTACAGGGCGGGGCAGGAGCGTCCCGCACCCCGGACTCCCGCGGAGGAGACATGACCCTGGTGACGGCCGGCGTGGTGGTGCTCGACTGTGCCGAACCCGAGAAACTCGCCGAGTTCTACAAGGAGTTGCTGGGGGCAGAGGACGTCGACGCCCACGTCAACCGGGTGGAGATCCGGGCCGCCGACGGTTTCCGCCTGGCGCTGCGCCGCGACGTGAACGCGACCGCCCCGAGCTGGCCCCGCCCGGAGAACTCCCTCCAGGCGCACCTGGAGTTCGTGGTGGACGACCCGGACGCGGTGGAACGCCTGATCGTGGGCCTCGGCGGGCGCCCGGTGGATACGGGCGACGCCTCGGGACCCACCGAGGAACGCGGCTACGCCGACCCGGCGGGCCACTCCTTCACCGTCCGCCGGGGTACGTCGACGGCGCCCAAACAGGGCTGACCCGCCGTCCCGGGGGACGGCGGGCCGGCCGTACGGACGCGTCAGTCGCGGCCGCCCTTGTCGGGGACCGGCCAGGTGCCCGTGGAACGTTCGATGGCCTTGGCACCCGCCCGGTCCACGGCACTGCGCACCACCGCGAAGATGGCGCCCTGGATCGCCGCGGCCAGCAGGATCTCCCCCCAACGGCGGTCCCGGTCCAGCGCGTCGGGCGCGTTGTCCTCGTGCCGGATCACCTTCCAGGTCTTCTGGAACGCCATCCCTGCCACGGTGCCGCTGGTCCAGCCCAGCGCGAAACCGATGGGCTTGTACGCCAGGGGCATCTTCTTCTTCGCCTTCTTGCTCTTCTTCGCCACGTGGACCTCCTGGGTCGGCTGCGTCGTCTCGTCGGTGGGACGGACCGTCGGCGGACGGACCGTCGGGCCGGGGGCGGTCAGGGGCGGCCCGGCGCCGGCACCTCCTCGCCGGCCCGCACCGGACCGGGCGGAGTGCCGTCCCCGAACGGCCGGCCGCCCAGCTCCGCACGGTGGTGGGGCGCCGTCCAGCCGGACAGGTCGGGACCGAGGGGCACGATGCCGGAGGGGTTGATACCGGTGTGCACCTGGTAGTAATGCCGCTTGATGTGGTCGAAGTCCACGGTGTCGCCGAAGCCGGGCGTCTGGTACAGGTCGCGGACGTACGCCCACAGCACCCGGTTCTCCGCCAGTTTCCACCGGTTGCACTTGAAGTGGCCGTGGTACACCGCGTCGAACCGCACCAGCGTGGTGAACAGCCGGATGTCCGCCTCGGTGATGGTGTCACCGACCAGGTACCGCTGCCCCTCCAGCCGCTCGGTCAGCAGTTCCAGCCGCTGGAACAGGGCCGTGCACGCGGCCTCGTACTCCTCCTGGTCCGTGGCGAAGCCCGCCCGGTACACGCCGTTGTTGACGTCCCGGAAGACGTCGTCCATGACCGCGTCGATCTCCTCGCGCAGCGCCTCCGGATAGAGGTCGGGCGCCCCCTCGCGGTGCAGGGCCGTCCACTCGGTGGCGAGGTCCAGGGTGATCTGCTGGTAGTCGTTGGTGACCAGCTCCCCGCTGGGCACGTCCACGACCGCGGGCACACTCACCCCGCCCGGGTGGTCCGTCTCGCGCCGGTCGTACGCCTCGCTCAGGTACCGGATGCCCAGAACCGGGTCACGGCCGTCCGGGTCCAGGGTGAAGCGCCAGCTCCGGTCGTCCTGCACGGGGTCCGTGACGGCCAGGGACAGCGCGTCCTCGAGACCCAGCAGTCGCCGGGACACCAGGGCCCGGCTCGCCCACGGACAGGCCCGGCTCACCACGAGCCGGTAGCGCCCCGCCTCCACCGGCCGGCCCTCCCGGCCGTCCGCGGTGATCCGGTCCGCGAAGTGGGCCTTCGACCTCTTGAACTTCTTCCTGCCGTACGAACTGTTGCCGCCGCCCCCGTCGTCGCGGCCCATGGTGCTCTCCTTGTCGCCGTTCGGATGTCCCTTCACCGCGTTCCCCGTTTTCCACCGACGGCACGGTGTGCTCTGGGCCGACCGGGGCAATCGGCCGAGGGTGAGTACTCGATCGGATCGCAGAACCCGGATCACCGTGCTGGTGGCGCTCGCCGCCAATCTGGTGATCGCCGTCGCCAAGGCCGTCGGCGGACTGGCCGCGGCCTCCCCCGCCCTGCTGTCGGAAGCGGCGCACTCGGTCGCCGACAGCATGAACGAAGTGTTCCTGCTGGCCGCGCTGCGGCGCAGCCGGCGCCCGGCCGACCGCCGTCACCCGTTCGGCTACGGCAAGGAGCGGTTCTTCTGGTCGCTGCTCGCGGCCGTCGGGATCTTCGTGATGGGCGGCTGCTTCTCGTTCTACCAGGGCGTCGAGGCGCTCAGGAACGGGAGCGAGGAGGACCTGGACGGCTATGTCGCCGGACTGGTCGTGCTCGGCATCGCCCTGCTCGCCGAGGGCGGCTCCCTGCTGCGCGCCCTGTACCAGGTGCGCGAACAGGGCGGTCTGGGCAGCGGACTGCGTGATCCGGCGCTGCGCACGGTGGTCGCCGAGGACGGTACCGCTGTGGTGGGCGTCACCCTGGCCATCGTGGGCATGGCGCTGCACATGATCACCGGGCAGGTGGTGTGGGAGGCGTCCGCCTCGCTCGCCATCGGGATGCTGCTGGTCTACGTCGCCTTCCGGCTCGGGCGTGACGCCCGCGACCAGCTGGTCGGCGAGGCCGCCGACCCGGAGGCGAGCAGCCGGATCCGGGAGCTGCTGTGGGAGCAGCCCGAGATCGACAGCGTGGAGGCGCTCTTCACGATGAAGACGGGCCTGGACACCGCCCTGGTGGCCGCCCGCGTCGACCTGGTGCCCGGTATGGACAGCGAGCGGGTGGAGGAGGTCGCCGTACGCATCAAGCGGTCCATCGCCCGTGAGGTGCCCGAGGCGGAACAGATCTTCCTCGACGTCACCGAACGGGGGGATCCGGAGGCGCGGGAGGCATGGGAAAGCCCCGCCGCGACGGGGGAGCGCGGCGGGGCCTGAACCACGCGTGCCCGGACCCCGGCGCTTCATGCACACCGGAACGCGGGAAATCCTCCGGGGCTCAGCCGTGCTGCCCGTCCGGCTCCAGCACGAAGACCGGAATCTCACGGTCCGTCTTCTTCCGGTAGTCGGCGTACGGCGGATAGGCGTCGACGGCACGCTTCCACCACTCGGCCTTCTCCGCCCCCGTGACCTCACGGGCCGTCATGTCCCACTTGTCGGGACCGTCCTGAAGCTCGACACGCGGGTCGGCCTTGACGTTGTGGTACCAGACCGGGTGCTTGGGCGCTCCGCCCAGCGAGGCCACCACCGCGTACCGCCCCTCGTGCTCGACCCGCATCAGCGGGGTCTTGCGCAGCTTGCCGGACTTCGCGCCCCGGCTGGTCAGCAGGATGACGGGCAGGCCCGTGTCCATCAGGGTCGTTCCCTGCGTGCCGCCGGAACTCTCGTACAGCTCCACCTGTTCGCGCGACATCCGCGCCGGGCTGGGTTCGTACTCACCTTGAAGAGGCATGGCATCCGTCCCCTCGTGGTCGTCTCCTGCGGCCGACTCGATCACACGGACAACACCACCGCACGCGGAAATCATCCGTACCGGGCGGCTCATGAGCCGTCACAGGGGTGCCACCGCCATGTGGACCGCGAGGGCCGTCATCACCCCGGACGCCACCAGCGCGGTCACCAGTCGGCCCCGGTGGCCGGTCAGGGTCCGGCCCAGCAGGGCGCCGCCGCCGGCGAGCAGCACCTGCCAGCTCGCGGACGCGGCGAAGGCCGCCGTCACGAACACGGTCTGTTCCCCGGGCCCGGCCGCCTCCCCGCTCCGGGAGCCGAGCACGAGCGCCGCGAAGTAGATCACGGTGGTGGGGTTCAGCAGGGTGATCCCGAGCAGCGACAGATACGCGCGGGCGGCGCCCGGGGGAGCGGCTCCGGTGCGGGCGACGGGCCGCCGCCCGCGGTAGCGGCGTACGGCGCCGGCCGCGCCCCACGCCGCCAGTGCGAGCAGTACCGGCACACAGACCCACCGCATCGGCCCCAGGGCCGGCCGCAGCGCCGACGCGAGGGCCGAACCGCCGAGTGCGGCCGCGAGGGCGTACAGCCCGTCGGCCGTGGCGATGCCGAGGGCCGCGCAGACTCCGGTGCGCAGGGTGGTGCGGGCGGTGAGGGAGACCAGGTAGGTCCCGACGGCGCCCACGGGGACGGCGATGCCGTAACCGGCGAGCAGCCCTGCGAGCAGGGCGGCCGTCATGAGCGCGGCGGCGTCGGTCCTCCCCCCGGACCGGGCTGCTGCTGTCGGCCCGCCGCGGGGGCGTGGGCGGACAGCGGCATCGGGAGGGGGCTTGCAGGCATGACGGGATCCTGGGCCTTCCGGCCGGGGCGGGCAATCGGTTTTCCGCCCCCGGACGGCGGCGAGCCGCATCCGCTCACCGGCCGTCGAGCGGCCCCTGGGGTCCGGTGCCCGGCTCCAGCACCGTGAGGAACACCGAGGACGCGTTGCCGGACACCGGGACCGCACCGGCCCGCCACGGCACCTTCAGGGGGTCCCGTTCGTCCGGTGGGGTGACGAGGAGCGCCGCCGGGGTGGCCGCGCGGGCGCCGCTGACGCCGGGGCTCGCGTAGCGCAGCCCCGCCCAGGCACTGGCGCCGGGCGCCAGGGTGACGGCCGCCGGGTCACCGGGGGTGCGCTTCGGGTCCCGGCCCAGCCGCTCGCCGGCCGCGTCCACGAAGGCGGCGCCCGGATAGCCGTACAGGGTGCAGGTGTGGGAGGAGACGTTCGTCAGCACGACGGGGAAGTTGCGCTGTCCCGCGCCCGGGTCCATCCGGCCGACGGCGGCGCTCAGCTCGGCGGTGCGGCACCGGGACGCCGAGCGGTCCGGGTGTCCGGCGGCCGCCGGGGACCGGTCGTTCGTGGAACCGGCGGCGTCGCTCGGGACGGCGCTGCGCGGGGAGTTTCCGGCGGTCCGTCCGGCCGACGCGGAGGGTTGCGGAGCGGTGCCCGCCGTTCTGCTCTCGGTGCCGCAGGAGAGCAGCGCGCCCGACAGGACCAGCGCGCCCACCACCGACATGCCCACGTGCCGTGACCCGTTCGCCATGGTCCACCCCATGTCACATCTCGTCCACCAGGGCCAGTTCCGACCAGATGGTCTTGCCGTCGGCCGTGTGTCTGCTGCCCCAGCGCTGGGTGAGCTGGGCGACCAGCAGCAGGCCCCGGCCGCCCTCGTCCCAGGTCTTGACCCGGCGCAGATGCGGCGCCGTGTGGCTGGTGTCGGACACTTCGCAGATCAGTGTCGAGGCGTCGTGGATCAGCCGCAGCCGGATGGGCGGGGCACCGTACCGGATGGCGTTGGTGACCAGCTCGCTCACCACCAGCTCCGCGGTGAACGACGCCTCGGTCAGCGCCCAGGTGGCCAGTTGGTCGAGGACCTGCTTGCGGACGGGGGCGACCAGCGCCGGATCGGCGGGGATGTCCCAGGTGGCGACCTGGGCGGACGGCAGACCGTGGGTACGGGCCAGCAGCAGGGCCACGTCGTCCGTCGCGCCGCCCGGCGCGAGCACGGTGTGCAGGACCCGGTCGCAGGTCTCGTCGAGCGGGCCGGCGGCGTTGGACAGCGCCTCGCGGAGCAGGGCCTGACCGGCCTCGGTGTCCCGCCCGCGGGACTCGACCAGCCCGTCGGTGTAGAACGCCAGCACCGCGTCGTCGGGCAGCTCCAGCTCGACCGACTCGAACGGCAGCCCGCCCAGGCCCAGCGGTGGCCCGGAGGGCAGGTCGAGGTGCCGGGCCGGGCCGCCCGGCGGGATCAGCACCGGCGCGGGGTGCCCCGCCCGGGACAGGGTGCAGCGTCGCGACACCGGGTCGTACACCGCGTACAGACAGGTCGCGCCGACCTCGCCCGACGCGGGGTCGCCGCCCGACTCGTGCGAGAGATGGAGGACCAGGTCGTCGAGATGCGTGAGCAGTTCGTCGGGTGCCAGATCGATGTCGGCGAGGGTGCGCACCGCCGTGCGCAGCCGGCCCATGGTCGCGGACGCCTGGATGCCGTGTCCGACGACGTCCCCGACCACCATGGCCACCCGCATCCCGGACAGCGGGATCACGTCGAACCAGTCGCCGCCCACACCGGAGCGCGCGGCCGGCAGATAGCGGGTGGCCGCCTCCACGGCGGCCGTGCGCGGCAGGGTGCGGGGGAGCAGGCTGCGCTGGAGCGCGAGGGTCGTCTCGCGTTCACGGGAGTAGCGGCGGGCGTTGTCGATGCAGACGGCGGCGCGCGCGGTGACCTCCTCGGCCAGCAGCACGTCGTCGTGGGTGAACGACTCGGGACGCGTGAAGCGGGTGAAGGCGGCCACCCCGAGGGTCGTACCGCGCGCCTGGAGCGGGACGGACAGCATGGAGTGGACGCCGAACTCCCGGACCTGCCGGGCGCGTGCCTCGTCCACCGCGAGCCACGGGTCGAGATCGCCGGAGGGCACCGAGGCCACGACGCTGTGGCCGGCGATCAGCGAGTCGGCCTGGGGCGCGGTGGCCGGGTAGACGATCACCTCGCCCAGGTGGGCGACCGACTCGGGGCTGCCCGGTGCCAGGGACTGATGGGCGACCCGGCGCAGCGAGACGGGCGTGCTCAGCGGGCCGGTGGGCTCGCCCCCGGGCTCCTCGGGCTCCAGCAGGTCCACACTGACGAAGTCGGCGAGCGCGGGCACGCACACCTCGGCCAGTTCCTGCGCCGTCCGGGTGACGTCCAGGGTGGTGCCGATGCGCATGCTGGCCTCGTTGACCAGTTGCAGCCGCTCCCGCGCCCGGTACTGCTCGGTGAAGTCGTGGGCCGTCACGCACACGCCCCGCACCCGGCCGGACCGGTCGGTGAGCGGCGCGAGCCGGGCCAGCCAGGCATGCGCGTGGCTCTCACCGGTGGCCTTCATGTACGTCTGCATGTCGTGCGGCCGGCCGGTGCTCAGCACCTGGCGCAGCTGCCGCTCGAGTGCGGCGTGCTGCGGCCGGCCGCCGATGTCGGTGGGCCTGAGGCCTCGCAGGTGAGGGGCGGGCAGGCCGAGGAGGTGGGCCATGGCGTCGTTGACCCCGCGCAGGCGCAGGCCTTCGTCGAAGACCATCGTGGCGCAGGGCGACTGGAACACGGACGTCCTGACCAGCGGATCGTCGGGGAGTTCGTGATGCGTGGCCTCCAGCGGGGTGACGGCGAGCCAGTCACCGGGGCCGTCGTCCGACTGTCTGTGGTGGGCCAGCACCCACACCGTGACGGTGCCGCCGTCGCGGTGCCGCAGCGCGAGCGTGCCGCTCCAGCGGGCGGCCGGGAGCCGGGGCGGGCCCCACCCCTCGGCCAGCAGGTCGGCGGCCGGGCGGCCGACGACCTGCCCGGCCGTGTGTCCCAGCAGCAGACGCGCACCCTCGCTCCACCGCGCGAGCGTGCCGTCGGCGGCGATGACGGCCCGGGCCGTCACGGCATCGTCGAACGGGTCGTCCGGCCTCATCGTCGCCACTCCATCGCGCACACGCACCGTGAACCGGTGTATCGCCTGAGTTCCAGCCTAGTGGGTCGGGGCCCGACGCGGACTGCGAACCTCCGCTCCGGCCCCGCGGCGCGGGAGCGGCCCGGGGGCATGCGGGACGGGAGTGAAGCACGCGCCCTTGACGTTCCCCCGCGGCTCGTCGACGGAATCCGTTTGTTCGCGATCGGTTGTGAGCATTTCTGAGTTCTCGTGAGTGAGAGTCGCCATGCCGGTCACTCGCGGATCCGTCCTGCTCGCCTCCGCCGCGGCACCCGCCGCCGGTGCCCCGCCGGGCGCCCCGCGGGCCTCGTCCCGGTCGATCGTCCCTCGCGGCCCTCCGTGGTCAGGGGGCGGCTCGGCCCGCTCGTGGCCGGCCCCGTCGCGGCGCTGCGACGCGTGGGAGCGAGGAACTTCGACGCGGTACGCGGCTCCCGGATCCGGCCCGTACCGACCGGCCGTCACCCGGACGAGCCCCGGGGCGCGGTGCGCGTCAGCCGGCCGGTGGCACCGGCCGGCTGGGAGGAGCGGTCGGGACAGGACTGCCGGCGGGCCACCGTCACCAGTCCTGTCCCAACCGTTGACGGAGTGTCACACCTGCCACAACCATGTTCCGCGTACGGAGATGGGAGCGCTCCCATGTGTGCTTCCGCGCCCCCGCACCTCCCCAAGAGGAGCCCAGACGTGAACAGACGCAGAACCGCTCTGCTGTCCCTGACCGGACTGCTGGCGACCGCGCTCACCGCGCTGCCCGCCGCCCCGGCCGGGGCGGACGAGGTCGAGCAGGTCCGCAACGGCGCCTTCGACACCGGCACCGACCCCTGGTGGGCCTCCGCCGGCGTCACCGCGGGCCCGTCCGACGGCCGCCTGTGCGCCGACGTCCCCGGCGGCACCACCAACCGCTGGGACGCGGCCGTCGGCCAGAACGACATCACCCTGGTGAAGGGCGAGTCGTACCGCTTCTCCTTCAGCGCGACCGGCTCGCCCGCGGGCCATGTCGTGCGGGCGGTCGTCGGCCTGCAGGTGGAGCCGTACGACACCTACTACGAGGTGTCCCCGCAGGTCAGCGTCTCCGGGGACACCTACTCGTACACCTTCACCTCACCCGTGGACACCGCACAGGGCCAGGTCGGCTTCCAGCTCGGCGGCAGCGCGGACCCCTGGCGGTTCTGCGTGGACGACGTGTCCCTGCTGGGCGGGGTCGCCCCCGAGCCGTACGAGCCCGACACCGGACCCCGCGTCCGGGTCAACCAGGTCGCCTATCTGCCCTCCGGGCCGAAGAACGCCACCCTGGTCACCGACGCCGGCGAGCGGCTGCCCTGGCAGCTGAAGGACGACGACGGCCGTGTCGTCCGGCGCGGCTGGTCCGTGCCGCGCGGCACGGACGGCTCCTCCGGGCAGAACGTCCACTCCGTCGACTTCGGCGGCCACCGCAAGCGCGGGACCGGCTACACCCTGGTCGTGGACGGCGAGACCAGCCGGCCCTTCGACATCGACGCGAGCGCGTACGAACGGCTGCGGCTGGACTCGGCGAAGTACTACTACACCCAGCGCAGCGGCACCGGGATCCGCGACGACCTGCGCCCCGGTTACGGCCGCCCGGCCGGACACGTGGGCACGGCCCCCAACCGGGGCGACGGCCAGGTGCCCTGTCAGCCCGGTGTCTGCGACTACACCCTCGACGTCACCGGCGGCTGGTACGACGCCGGCGACCACGGCAAGTACGTCGTCAACGGCGGCATCAGCACCTGGGAGGTGCTCAGCACCTACGAACGCGCCCGGCACGCCCGCACCGGCGAGGCGGACAAGCTCGGCGACGGGACACTGGACATCCCGGAGAGCGGCAACAAGGTCCCGGACATCCTCGACGAGGCCCGCTGGGAGCTGGAGTTCCTGCTGAAGATGCAGGTACCCGACGGCGAGCCGCTGGCCGGCACGGCCCACCACAAGATCCACGACGAGCAGTGGACCGGACTGCCGCTGCTGCCGAGCGACGACCCGCAGAAGCGGGAGCTGCATCCGCCGACCACCGCCGCCACCCTCAACCTCGCGGCCACGGCCGCCCAGGCGGCACGGCTGTACCGCTCCTACGACAAGGAGTTCGCGGCCACCACCCTGGCGGCGGCCCGCAAGGCATGGACGGCGGCCCTCGCCCACCCGGACCTGCTCGCCGACCCGGACGACGGCATCGGCGGCGGCGCCTATCCCGACGACACCGTGACCGACGAGTTCTACTGGGCGGCCGCCGAGCTCTACCTCACCACGGGGGAGCGGCAGTTCGAGGAGTACGTCCTGAACTCCCCGGTGCACACCGCCGACATCTTCGGCCCGCTCGGCTTCGACTGGTCGCGCACCGCCGCGGCCGGCCGGCTCGACCTCGCCACCGTGCCCAACAGGCTGCCCGGCCGGGACAAGGTCCGCCGCTCCGTCGTGCAGGGCGCCGACGGCTACCTGGCCACGCTGAAGGCCCACCCGTACGGGATGCCGTACGCGCCGGCCGGCAACGTCTACGACTGGGGCTCCAGCCACCAGGTCCTCAACAACGCGGTCGTCCTCGCCACCGCCTACGACCTCACCGGCGCCGCGAAGTACCGGGACGGCGCGCTGCAGAGCATGGACTACATCCTGGGCCGCAACGCCCTGAACATGTCGTACGTCACCGGCTACGGCGAGGTCAACGCGCACAACCAGCACAGCCGCTGGTACGCCCGGCAGCTCGACGCGAACCTGCCGAACCCGCCCGCCGGCACGCTCTCCGGCGGACCCAACTCCAGCATCCAGGACCCCTTCGCCCAGTCGAGACTCCAGGGCTGCGTCGGTCAGTTCTGCTTCATCGACGACATCCAGTCCTGGTCCACCAACGAACACACCATCAACTGGAACGCGGCCCTGACCCGCATGGCCTCCTTCGTGGCCGACCAGGGCTGACCCACCTCCCGGCAGGGACCGCCGGCCACTCGGCCGTCGGTCCCTGCCGGTACCCCTTCTCATACGGTCTGACCTGCGCGTATTTACGATCCAGTACCCGAGCGGTACCGTGAGGGCATGCCAGCTCTCAACGTGGAGTTCAGCGACCGCGAGCTCGAGGACCTGCGGCAGATCGCCAAGGAGCGCGGTACGTCCATGAAGGCGCTCGTGCGGGAGGCGGCCGCGGCGGACATAGCCCGTCACCGCGCCCTGCAGGAGGGCGCGGAGGCCTTCCGCCGGTTCTTCGCCTCCCACGCCGAGGAATTCGCCGCCGCCTTCCCGGACGACGAACCTCCCGCCAGGGGTGAGAGGCGGGCCGCCTGACCGATGGCACCCGTGCTCCACATCGACGTGCCCTGGCTGCTCCAGCGGCACGAGGAGGTCCTCCCGGACCAGCCCACCGTCAACGACTTCTCCGCCCTCGTCGCGGCCGTCGCGCGCCATCGCGTGGACCCGCCCCGGCTGGGCGTCGACTCCGATCCGGCCTGGCGGGCGGCGGCCCTGCTGCACACCCTCGCCGTGCTCCGGCCGCTGCCCTCGGCCAACGCCCGCTTCGCCTGTGCCGCCGCCGTGGCCTACATGTTCGTCAGCGGAGTCGGCATCGACCCGCCCTACGGCGCCCTGGTCGATCTGGCGCGCGACCTGATCTCCGGCGAGGCGGACGTCTACGGCGCGGCCGACCGGCTGCGCTCCTGGCAGATCTGAGACCGCGCCGGACGGGCCGCGCGGGCCCCCGGGGCCGCCGGCCGAGGGCGGGAGGATCGGGGCCGGCCGGCCGTGCGCGCAGGAGAGCCGCCGTCTCTGCGCGTGACCTCCGAGAGGGTCCGTGACCAGTTGACTACGCTCCGGCGTGCGCCGGGAGCGTGCGCGGGGCGCCGGTGCGAGCGCGGAGTTCGCACGGGGTGCTGAAGGGGCCCGGGCGCCCCCTGGTGCGCCTCGGCTGTGAACGGCGTGAAAACCCAGGTCGAAAGCCACGGTGAGGGCCCCGGGCCGGGTTTCCTTTCTGACTTTCTGTCAACGCGCGGATGTTGCTCGAGCGCCTTGTTGGCCGAGCGAGGGTTGTGCGAGAGTGAGCCACCCGTGCGGGGGGTAAAGGACGGGGTCGCACGCGAGTCGATGAACCGGGTCCGATTCACCGCCGGTGAATTTCAGCCCCCCGTGCCGCGCCAAAGGGGTATGCGCCAAGCGGTCTCCTTTTCGGCGTCGGAAACCCTCGAATGTCACATGCGCTGTGGGAAGGAACCATCTCAGTGCACACCCCCCACCCCCCTCGACCTCCGTATCCGCCGCCCGGCGGGGACCCGGGGGAATCCGACGAGTTCCTCGCCGTCCGGTTGCGGGGCCGTCCGGAAGGCGAGGCCTCCTACTCCGTCGCGCTGCTGTCGGCACGGCACTGGCAGCCGATGCAGGACTACGCGGCCGTCTGCCTCGCCTCGTCGGGGCAGCTCGCCGCCATGGTCACCGCGGCCGCCCTGCACCGGGTCCTGGACCGGGTCGCCGTCGGCGAATCGGCCGTCGCGCTCCGGCCGGTGCTGCTGGTGGGCGTGCGGGACACGGTCCGCGAGTGGGCCGCGGACGATCGAATAACCGGAGTTATGCCGGAGCTGCAGAAACCGGCGGGCGGGCGCGGCATGCGCGCGGCGACCACCATGACTCCGGAAAACCGCTCACTCGCTCAACGGGCATTCCGGTCGCTGCCCGCACTCGCGCGCTGTTTGCTCTGGCACGTCGAGGTCGAGGCCGAGCCGATTTCCGTGCCGGCCGGTCTGCTCGGCATGGACCCCGACATCGCGTCGGGCGCACTCGAACAGGCACGTGAAAAATTCCGTCAAGGTTGTGTCCACGCCCATCAGGAACTGGCACCCACGAAGGACTGCCGCTTCTACAACCGCCTCCTCGACGTCCCCATCCGGCGGGGCGGGGCCCTGCTGCCGGACGTCCGGCAGCATCTGGCGGAGTGCCGCTACTGCCGGAACGCGGCCGAGCAACTGAGCCACTTCGAGGGCGGCCTGGGCCCGTTGATCGCCGAGGCGGTGCTCGGGTGGGGGGCCCGGCGCTACCTCGACTCGCGCCCCGGGCGCGCGACGGCCGGCCCGCGCGGCGGACGCGCCGTCCGCCGGCGCCGGGACGGGGGCGGGCGGTCCGGCAGCGGCCGGCACCGCGTGCTGTCCCGCATCCCCGTTCCCGAACGGCTGACGGGCATCGCGTTCCCGGACCCGGTGCGCTCCACCAGGACCCTGCTCACCGGTATCGGCGCGGTCTCCGCCGGAGTGCTGGTGAGCGTGCTCA
Source organism: Streptomyces sp. NPDC020731 (assembly GCF_044334705.1). Taxonomy (NCBI): domain Bacteria; kingdom Bacillati; phylum Actinomycetota; class Actinomycetes; order Kitasatosporales; family Streptomycetaceae; genus Streptomyces; species Streptomyces sp. NPDC020731. The sequence continues at coordinate 30,432 of NZ_JBIRTN010000025.1, read as the reverse complement.
TCGCCGGGCCCTCCACCCCGGACGGCGGTGCCGCCGACCCGACGGGCTCCACGGGAGCGGCGGGCGGTCGCGCCGCCGTGCCGTCCGCGTCCCCGCCCGGCGCCGCCGGGCTCCCCACCGCACCGGGACGGACGCGGCTGCGCAACGTCGCCTCCGGCCTGTGCCTCGACACCCGGGGCGAGCCCCAGGACGGCTCGGGGACCCGGCTGGCGGACTGCTCCTCGGTGTGGACCCAGCAGTGGACGTACGAGGACGACGGGCTGCTGCGCAGCGTGGCCGACCCCGGTCTGTGCCTGGACTCGCACAAGGACGCCGGTGTCGTCGTCCTCGGCACCTGCGCCGATCCCGGCGGCCGACGGGGCGACGACGTGCGGTACGACCTCACCGTGCAGGGCGAGCTGGTGCCCCGCTGGGACGTCCAACTGGCCCTCACCCCGGCGACCCCTGACGCGAACGCCGACATCGTCGTCAAGGTACGCGACCGGACCGTGAACCAGCGCTGGACCCCCGAACCGGTACGGGCGGCCACGGGCTCCCTGTCCATCAGCGGCACGGACACCCCACCGGCCCGGCACGCGAAACTGGCCGAGCCGGTGACGTGAGCACTCCGGCCGGGGCGGGGATCCGGCCCGGTGGCCGCCTCGCCCCGGCTCGGCAGGCGTCGTGGAAGTGCGGCCCGGGCAGGGCTCGACCCGGAGGACCCCTGCCTCGGGCCGGCGGGCGGTGGGACGCAAGCCCCTCCGGTCCGGCGCGCGGAGTCGACCGGACCGAAGGGGTGATGCCGCGACGGGGAGGGGCTGCGGCCGGAAGACCCCCCGCCCCGGCCGCCGGCCCGGGCCGTGGACGGGCGGTGGTGTGGCCGGAGCGGGTCAGCCCGTCGCCTCCGTGAGGGCGTCGGGGCCGATCGTGGACGGGGTGGCGTGGCCCGACAGGGCCATGGTGAGGTCGAGTTCGGCGAGCAGACAGCGGATCACGTGTTCCACCCCCGCCTGTCCGTCGAGGCCGAGCCCGTAGACGTACGGACGCCCCAGCAGGACCGCCCGTGCGCCGAGGGCGAGGGCCTTGAAGACGTCGTCGCCGGTGCGCACCCCGCTGTCGAACAGCACGGTGAGCCGGTCGCCGACGGCCCTCACCACGCCGGGCAGCGCGTCCGCCGCGGCGATCGCCCCGGCCACCTGCCGGCCGCCGTGGTTGGACACCACCACGCCGTCCATCCCGGCGTCGGCGGCGAGCCGCGCGTCGTCGGGATGGAGCACGCCCTTGAGGACGATCGGCCCGTCCCAGTTCTCCCGCAGGAACGCCAGATCCGGCCAGGACTTGGCGGGATCGGCGAACAGGCCGACGAAGTGCATCACCGCAGCGTCCGGATCCTCGTGCACCGGCTTGGCCAGCCCCGCCCGGAACGCCGGGTCCGAGAAGTAGTTGGCGGTGCCCACACCGCGCAGGAAGGGCAGGTACGCCTGGTCCAGATCGCGCGGGCGCCACGACAGCAGGGGAGTGTCGAGCGTGACGACGAGCGCCGTGAACCCGGCGGCCTTCGCCCGGTCCAGGAAGCTCCGGGCCACCTCCACGTCCTTCGGCCAGTACAACTGGAACCAGCGCTCCGCCTCGCCCATCGCCTCCGCGACCTGCTCCATCGGCGTGCTGGACGCGGACGACAGCACGAACGGCACGCCCTGCGCCGCCGCCGCCCGGGCGGCGGCGGACTCGGCGTCCGGATGCATGATCGACAGCACCCCGACGGGCGCCAGCGCCAACGGCGCCGGCAGCGCGCGGCCCAGCACCTCGACCGACAGATCACGCTCGTGGACATCCCGCAGCATGCGCGGCACGATCCGACGGCGTTCGAGCGCGGCCCGGTTGGCGCGGGCGGTGCTGCCGTCGCCCGCGGAGCCCGCGACGTACCCGACCGGCCCCGGGCCCAGCCGCTGCTCGGTCAGCTCCTCCAGCCGGGTCGGATCGGTCGGCAGCCGGGGCACGGCCCCCGTCATTCCGTTCAGGTAGATCTCGTACTGGAAATCGCCCCAGCGCTTCGCCATCCGTCCCGCCTTGTCCTCCGGAGCCACACCGTCCCGGTGCATACTGGTCGGTATGTGCTGGGCGCGTCCAGCGCCGGGCGGGAGGAAGGATCAGCGGACGGCGGCCGCTTCCCGCAGGATCCGGGCCAGTTCGCGCGGCCGGGAGAACATCGGCCAGTGCCCGGTGTCCATGGTCACCAGCTCCCACGTCTCGCTCTTCAGCTGCTCCGCCACGGCCGGCAGGGGCTCCTCGCCGTCCAGCAGGCACTTGACGTACGTCGCCGGCAGCTCGCCGAGCGGCCGCTCCAGCACGGCCGGTTCGGTGAGCGTGGCGCCCGGGTGCGGGGTCGATCCGGCGGTGATGCGGGCCGTCTGATCGACCGTCAGGCCCTGGCCCACGCAGTCGTCGGCCTCCAGGGGCGGCCAGAACCCGTCGTTGGCGCCGATCGTCCGTCGGACGTCGTCGCTCGGCCAGCCGTACAGGAACGACTCCCCGTCGACCGGCACGTTCGCGTCGACGAAGACCACGTGTCGCAGCCGCTCGCCGATCCGCTCGGCGGCCTGGCCGACCGGCACGCCGGAGTAGCTGTGTCCCACGAGGACGACGTCCCGCAGGTCGAGCCGCTCCACCTCGTCCACGATGTCCTGGACATGGGTCTGCTGCCCCGCCGGCACGCCCTGCCTCTCCGCGAGCCCGGACAGCGTCAGGGGATACGCCTCGTGCCCGCCCGCGCGCAGTTCGGCCGCCACCTCGTCCCACGCCCACGCTCCGAGCCAGGCACCGGCCACCAATACGAATCGGGTCATGCCCGTACCGTAACGAACGCCACTGACAACGGCGTTCACCCGCCGTCGGTGCCGGGCTCCGCCTCCTCGGGTCCGGTGTCCGGCCCCTGGGCCCGCACTCGCTGGACGTGTTCCAGCGACTCGCGCAGCTCGGTGAGCCAGTCGTCGGTGTGCCGCTGGACCAGGCGCACGCACCAGGCCAGCGCCTCGCTGCGGCTGCGGGCCACCCCGCTCGCGATGAGGGTGTCGAGGACCTGCCGCTCCGGCTGGCGCAGCCGGGTCATGACGGGCGCGGCCACGTGCGTGAACAGGGCGCGGTGCCCGTCGCACTCCACGCCCCAGGACACCTTCCGGCCGAATCGGTGCTCGGCGTCCCGGGCGACCGCGATCCGGTCGTCCCGGGTGCGTTCCCGGAACTCCTGGACGCGGCCCTCGACCGCCGCCTCCCGCTCGGCCGGCGAGGCGCCCTTTGCCGGCCGGGGACCGGGAACGCGGCCGATGACCGTGATCTCCTCGCGGTCGACCGTGACCTCGGTCAGCTCCTCGAAGAGACCGTCGGGGAGCCGGCCGGAGAACCAGCCCCGCACTTGCTCTCGCTGCTCTTCCGTAATCATGTAATGACGATTACTCGCCTCGTCCATGAACACAAGGTGTCGCGGAACGGTCTGCCGAGAGCAGAATTGGAATGTTTCAGGCCGATTGCCGAGCGGCCCCCTTCCGGCCACCTGGCCATTTCGCACGCCCCGTGTCCGTGCGGTTACAGGGCCGCACTCCGCACCTTCCGTGACTTCACGCCACTGATTCAATACGCAAGGTTACCGAAACCCGCATGCCCGACGTGAAGTTCCGGCGCGGACTCGGCAGACTCCCGCACGCCGGTTCGGCACCGACCGAGCACGAGCCGGCGACTCGTCGACACGAGCGGAAGGATGCACACAATGCGGAACACCGCGCGCTGGGCCGCCACCCTCGGCCTCACGGCCGCAGCCGTCTGCGCACCCCTGTCCGGGGCGGCACTGGCCGCTCCGGGAACTGCCCCGTCCGCGCTCTACGCCCCCTCGGCCCTGGTGCTCACCATGGGTCACGGCGACAGCGCGATGACCGTCACGCCGGAACGCGCGGTCACCCTGACCTGTGCCCCCGGGACCTCGGGCACCCACCCGGCCGCAGACGCGGCCTGTGCGGAGATGAACCGCATCGGCGGCGACCTCGGCGCCCTGACGATGCGGGAGGGCGTCTTCTGCACCAAGCAGTACGACCCGGTGTTCGTCACCGTCGACGGGGTGTGGCGCGGGCAGCGCGTCTCCTACGAGCGGATCTTCTCCAACGCGTGCGTGATGAACGCTCACGGTTCGAGCGTCTTCGCGTTCTGAGACCGGGATCGCACGGTTTCCCGTGACCGCGCGGCGGCCGGTGGATTGGGGAGTGCCGGCCCTCCCGCGGAACGTGCGATCCCGCGCAAGGAGGCCGGCGGGCGGAGTGGGGCCGCCCGCCGGCCTCCGGGCTTTCCCGGACCCCGCCGGCTCAGGCCCGGTCCCGGTGACTGGTGTCGCACCAGGGGAAGCGCCGGCTTCGGCGGCAGGTGCACAGGGCCACCCGGAAGCGGTCGGAGGCGACGATCGTGCCGTCCTCCAGCTCGACCTCCACCGGGCCCTCCACCAGGAGCGGCCCCTTGCGCCGGACGGTGACGCGACGCGGGGTGTCAGAGGGGGAGTTCGGCACGGATCACCACCAGCTCTTCCTTGTCCTCGCTCCCGGACAGCAGCCCCCGCTCCCGCAGCCAGTGCTCCCTGCCCCGTACCACCGGGCCGAAGACGATGCGCCGGCGCCGGATCACCGCGGCCTTCGTCCCGGCCGCCCGCAGCCGGCCGATCGTCAGCTCGGGACCGCTGAGCGCCGACTGCACCAGCAGCAGGACGCCGCCCGGCCGCAGCAGCGCGGGCGCCTCCCGGCAAATCCGGTCCAGGACGAGCCGCCCGTCGCCGCCCGCGTCCCAGGCCCGGGCCGCGCCCCGCGGCGGTGACGCGCCGCCGGGCGCCGGAACGTACGGCGGATTGGCGAGGATCAGATCGAACGACTCACCCCGCACGGGCGCGAACAGATTGCCGTGCCGCACCCGGAGCGGCACGCCGGCCCGCAGCGCGTTCAGCCGCGCCGCGCACACGGCCCGCCACGAGACGTCGACCGCCGTCACCCGCAATCCGCGCCGGGCGGCCGCCACCGCCAGGGCACCGGACCCGGTTCCCACGTCGAGAACGGCGGCGCCCGGTGGGACCGGCTCGTCGGACAGGGCACCGGCCAACAGCTCGGTGTCCTCCTGCGGGGCGTACACGCCCGGTGGTGCCACTGGACTCACGGACCGCCGAGTACCCCCGCCGTCAAGAAACATGAGCGAACTCCTGGGGCAGGGGAGCACGCAGTGAAGACCGGCCCGCGCTCCAGTCCGCGAGCAGCCGGTCGCCGAGGCGGTCCTCGACGAAAACGGTGGCGTCGACGCCGAAGGCGATGTCCGCCGCGAGATGCGGCTCCACCTCCAGCAGCCCGCCGATGACGTCGTGGCGCACCACCTGCTCGTGCACCGCGTCCGCCTCCACGTGCTCGTCGTAGAAGTACTCGGCGGCGGGTCCCGCGCCCGTGCGGCGCATCGCCTCGGCGAGCCGCCGCGAGCCGGGTGACGAGGTGATCTCGACCGTCGCGAAGTGGCCCACCAGCGCGCCCCTGAAAGCGCGGTGCAGTCCGAAGAGGGACATCAGGTTCACCGTCACGAGCAGTTCGGCGCAGGCCGCGTCCAGATAACGGCCGTACGTCGTGTCCAGCCCCAGGTCCGTCATCAGGTCGGCGAAGAGACGGGCGTGCACCCGGTCGGCGCGGCCGCCGCCGTACTCGTCGAACTCGACCGCCGCCATCGCCGCCTTGGCCCGCCCCCACAGCCGGGGCAGCACCCACGCGTGCGGGTCGGCCTCCTTCAGGTGGTACAGGGACCGCTGGGCGGCGTACTCGCGGACGTGCCACAGCTCGCCCTTGTCACGCAGGAAATGGCTGACGCCCGTACCGTTCACCGGTTCCACCAGGATCCCGGCGAGCGCCTCGTCGACGCCGTCGTGCCGCCGGGCGTCCGCGCGGAGCGCGGTGAGGAAGCGGTCCTCCAGGGCGGCGCGGACGCGCAGCAGCTCCGGATCCCATTCGCGGTCCGCCGCCACGCCCGCGAATCCGCGGTAGTGCAGCTCGTAACACAGGTACAGGGCGAGCTGGAGGTCGTCGCCGTACACGGGGGCGGTGGCGATCCCGTCGTCCGGAGGCAGCGGGCCGGTGCCCCGCAGGTGGTCCTCGACGGCGCTGCTCAGGGGGCCGCGCGGCGCGGGCAGCCGGGGTTCTTCACAGGGGTGTTCCATGCGCCCCGGGTACCCGGACGGCCCATGGACATCCACCTTCGCGTGGCGACCGGCCGCCCGCGGGGTACTCCGTGACCACATGAAGGCACTAGTGATCAACTGCACCCTCAAGAAGTCACCGGAGACCTCCAACACCGAGGCGCTGTCCGGGACCGTCACCGAGCAGCTGGAGAAGGAGGGCGTGGAGGTCGACGTCGTCCGCGCGGTGGACCTGGACATCGCTCCGGGCGTGGTCAGTGAGGCCGTGCACGAGGGCGACGCCTGGCCGGGCGTCCACGAGAAGATCCTCGCGTCCGAGATCCTCGTCATCGCCTCGCCGACCTGGCTGGGGCAGCCGTCGTCGGTCGCCAAACGGGTCCTGGAGCGGATGGACGCCATGCTGTCCGAGACGGACGACGACGGCAGGCCGGTCGCCTACAACCGGGTCGCGGGCGTCGTCGTCACCGGGAACGAGGACGGCGCGCACCATGTGATCAGCGAGATCACCGGCGGCCTGCAGGACATCGGCTACACCATCCCCGGCCAGGCGTGGACCTACTGGAACCAGGGCCCCGGCCCCGGACCGAGCTTCCTGGAAGGCGGAAGCGGCCACGACTGGTCCCGCAAGACGGCCCGCGCCATGGCCGCCAACCTGCTGGGCGTCGCCCGGGCGCTGGCGGCCCGGCCCCTGGGCCCGCCGCCGCAGTAGGAACGGCACTAGTCGCCCTGGGACTCCTCCTGCGCCTCGGCGTTCGGGGTGACGGCCTCTCCGGCCTCGCCCCGGTGATGGGGCCGTCCGGCGGAGTCCTCCGGGCGCCGCTCGGCCTCCTCGACCTCGCGCAGCACCTCCTCGACGGCCGTCCCGGGCTTCTCGTGGTCGTCCCGCTCGGACACGGGTCCTCCTTCCCGTCGTACGTCCGGATCAGCCGCGCGCGGTGGCGATGCGCAGCGGTACGGAGTCGGCGGCCGCCGACTCCTTCTCGTTGAGGCGGGTGATCTCCGCCCACCAGGACGGGCCGTCCTCGATATGGCGCAACAGCACCCCCTCGCGCAGCGCCCAGGGGCAGATCGTCACCGTCCCCAGACCGGTCAGCTTCATCACCGTGTGCCCCACGACCGCGCCCGCCAGGCTCTGCGTGGAGCGCGGGGCGGAGATCCCGGGCAGCCGGGCGCGTTCGGCTGCGGGCAGGGCGGCCAGCCGGTCGATCGCCACCCGCAGGTCGGCGCAGGACAACTCCCGTTCCACGAACGGACCGTGCCGTCCGGGCGCGGCCCCGCACAGCCGCCCCAGCTGCTGGAAGGTGCGGGAGGTGGCCACCGCCGTACGGGGTCCCTCCCAGCGGATCCGGGCCGCCACGTCCCGCAGCTGGTGGCGCACCCGCCGGCGCAGCGCCCGCACCTGCTCCGGGGAGGGCGGGTCCGCGTCCGCGAAGTACTCGTGGGTGAGCCGGCCCGCCCCCAGCGGCAGCGAGGCGACGAAGTCGGGCAGCCGGCCGCGTCCGAAGGCGACCTCCAGCGAACCCCCGCCGATGTCGAGCAGTGCCAGCGGTCCGCAGCGCCAGCCCATCCAGCGCCGGGCCCCGAGGAACGTGAGCTCGGCCTCCACCTCGCCGGGCAGCGTGCACAGGTCGACGCCGGTCCGGGCCCGGACCGTGCTCAGCACCTCATGCCGGTTCGGGGCGCCGCGCACCACGGCGGTCGCGAACGCCAGGGGACCTGACGCGCCCCATCGCGCGGCGGTCCTGTTCGCCGCGGCGACGGCGTCCACCAGGCGCTCCACGGCCTGCTCCGGCACCGGCCCCCCGGGCGTGATCTGCTCGGACAGCCTGAGCGGCCACTTCGCCGTGTGCACCGGCAGAGGCACCCCGTCCGCCGTGTCCGCCACGACGAGTCTGACGGTCTTCGATCCGACATCCATCACGCTGGTTCGCATGGCCCGTGGGTACCCACTTACCGCGCGGAGCAACGAGCGGGCCCCCGCGTACGGCGAAGACGCGCCACAGGCGTGACCGGACGGTGACCATCCGTTGATCTGTGCGCCACGGACGCCCGGCACCTCACGCCATCTGCCGCCGCACCAGTTCGTGCAGCCGCCCGCCGGTGTCGGCGAGCAGCAGGCCGGGCGGACCCTGCTGGACCACCTTGCCGCCCTCCATCACCACCACCCGGTCCGCGTCGAGGACCGTCGACAGCCGGTGTGCGATGACGATCCGGGTCGCCTCGAGGGCCTTGGTGCTCTCGATCACCGTGCGCTGCGTCTCGTTGTCCAGGGCGCTGGTCGCCTCGTCGAAGAAGAGGATCCGCGGCCGGCGGATCAGTGCCTGGGCGATCATCAGCCGCTGCCGCTGGCCGCCGGAGACCGCGCCGCTGCCCGAGACGAGGGTGTGCAGTCCCATCGGCATCCGCCTGATGTCCTCGCCCAGCCCCGCCATCTCCGCCGCCGCCATCGCCTCCTGAGGCGTGTACGGCTCGGTCCCGCAGATGACGTCCAGGACGGACCCGGTGAACGGCTGTGCGTGCTGGAGCACCACACCGCACTGCCGGCGCACCGCCGACCGGTCGAGTGCGGCCAGGTCCTGACCGTCGTACAGCACACTGCCGGACACCGGCCGGTCGAAGCCGATGAGCAGCCGCAGCAGGGTGGACTTGCCGCAGCCGCTGGGGCCGACGACCGCCACGAACTCGCCCGGCCGCGCCTCGAAGGACACGTCGTCCAGGACCAGCGGACCGTCGTCGGAGTAGCGGAAGGACAGCCGCCGCGCCTCGACGGCCCCGGACAGCGGGCCCGGCCGGGTGCTCGTCGCGCGCACCTCGGGCGTGGCGTCCAGCACCGGCTTGATCTGCTCGAACAGCGGCAGCGCGGCGACCGCCGAGACGAACGCCCCGGTCAGCTGGGTGACCGAGGTCAGCACCATCGTCACCGACGTGTTGAAGGTGAGGAACTCCGCCGCCGTCATCGAGCCGCGTGCGGGACCGGCCAGCAGCATGAACATCGCCAGCGTGCACAGCGGCAGATAGACCGCGCCCAGGACCGCCGTCAGGTTCCTGATCCGGCCGGCCTTCTGCTGCAGCTCACGGCTGCGGGCGAACTCCGACGCCCACGCGGCGTACGCGTAGTTCTCCGCCGCGGCCACCCGCAGCTTCGGCAGCCCGCGCAGCGTCTGGAAGGCCTGGTTGTTCAGCTTGTTGGTGAGCACCACCAGCCGCCGCTGCCAGCGCACCTGCCACAGCCCGAGCCCGAGGAACACGCCTGCGACGACGACGAGCATCCCGATCGCGGCCAGCGCCATCGGCACGCTGAACCACAGCAGCAGCCCCAGGTTCATCGCGCCCACGGTGACCGACTGGGCCACCGTCGGACCGACCCCGGCCAGCATGCGGCGGATCGCGCTGATGCCCATGGCCGCGCTCGCCAGCTCACCGGTGGACCGCTCGGTGAAGAACTTGGTCGGCAGCCGCAGCAGCCGGTCCCACACCGCCGGCTGGAGCGTGGCCTCCACCCGGCCCTCGAGACGCAGCAGGGTGAGGTTCTGCAGCAGCATGAAGGCGGCGGCCACCACACTGCTCAGCATGACGGCGAGACACACCTGCACGATCAGTCCGGTCTGTGCCTTCGGCACGAACTCGCCGAGCACCTTGCCGGTCGCGAGGGGGACCAGGGCGCCGATCGCCACCGTCACCAGACCGCTCAGCAGCAGACCGGTCAGGTCACCACGCGTCCCCGACATGCAGAACCGCATCAGCCCGACCGGGCTCAGCCGCCGCTCGGGCAGCGGGCGGTAGAACATCACCGCGCGGGGCTCGAACTCCTCGGCGTTCGCCTTCTCGACCGGCGTCTCCCGGCCGGTCGCCGGATGCACCGCCACATAACCGCCGCGCCGCCACAGCAGTGCCACGGGAGCCCCCGACAGGGCCCGGCGAGCCACCAGCGGACCGACGTCCTCCCGCCACCAGCGGCCGTCCAGCCGTACGACGCGGGTGCGGACGCGGGAGGCCAGGGCGACCTGCTCGACCGGATCGAGCCGGTCACCGCCGGTGCCGGACCGCGCGGGCGCGGTGAGCGTGATCCCGGCCGCCCGTGCCACCAGCTCGCAGGCCGCGTACGTGGCGTCCGCGTCGGCCGCCGTCGCGCGCCGCCCCGACCGCTTGCCGATCGCGGCGAGCAGCGTCCGGTCGGCCTGGGCGCGGACCGCCTCACCGGCCGCGATGCCCTCGGCGGTCCGTGTCTCGTGCGTGTGTTCCAGCTGCTCGATCCACCGGTCCAGCGTGGTCATCAGCCGGTACTGCTGGTCGACCATGCTCTGCCACAGCGCCGGATCCATCAGCAGATCGGCCGCCGCCTCCGCCCCGTACAGCGAGCCGTACTGCACGCTGCCCGGCGGGACCTGCATCCAGAACACGTCGTCGTCGCCGGGCGCGCCGGCCCGCTCCGTGGCCATCGGCGCCTGGAACAGCACCGCCAGACCGCGGCCCGTCCCGAGCGCGAGCGCGTACTCCAGGGGGCTCGTCGTCGGCGGCACGTACTGCGGGTTGCCGTACGCGTCGTACGACCAGGTCTGGGTGCTCGCCGGCTGGTACAGCTCGCGCAGCGCGATGCGGTGCACCACGCAGTCCCGCAGCGGACGCGCCACCAGCGTGTGCGCCGGACCGGCCACCGGGCCCAGCACCAGCGAGCCCGCCTCCAGCCGGCCCAGATGGTGCCAGTGACCCTGCCGCTCGGCGTCCACCGCGAACAGGTCCACGGCACCGGACGCGATCAGCCACAGCGTCTGCGGTCCCTCCAGGTCCAGCCGGCCGAACCCGGAGCAGTCGATCGGTGTGCCCAGCGACCCGAGCGCGTCCAGGACGAGGTCGCCGCCCCGGCCCTCGTGCACGGCTGTCATCTCATCGCTCCCTGACCAGCGCCGCGTACGCGCCGCCGCGCGCCACCAGCTCCTCGTGCCGTCCGCGCTCCACGACCGTGCCGTGGTCCAGGACGACGATCTCGTCGCTGTCGCGCACCGTGCTCAGCCGGTGCGCGATCACCACACACGCACAGCCGCGCCGGCGCAGGTTGTCCATCACCACCAGCTCGGTCTCCGCGTCCAGCGCGCTGGTCACCTCGTCGAGCACCAGGATGCTCGGCCGGCGCACCAGCGCCCGCGCGATCTCCAGGCGCTGGCGCTGCCCGCCGGAGAAGTTCCGGCCGTCCTGCTCGACCGGGCTGTGGATGCCGCCCGGCCGGTGCAGGACCACGTCGTACAGCGCCGCGTCCTTCAGCGCCTCCACCACCGCCTCGTCCGGGATCGACGGATCCCACAGCGCCACGTTGTCGCGGACGGTGCCCTCGAACAGGAACACCTCCTGGTCGACGAAGGAGACGGAGGCGGCCAGCGCCCCGCGCGGGATGTCCTCGATGCGCTGCCCGTCGATCCGGATGACGCCCTCCCACGGCGCGTACAGCCCCGAGATCAGCCGGGACACCGTGGACTTGCCGCTGCCGGAGCCACCCACCAGCGCCACCTGCTGTCCGGGACCCACGGTCAGGTCGAAGCCGGTCAGCAGCGGCTCGTCCAGCGGGTTGTAGCCGAAGGCGAGGTTCTGCAGCTCGACATGGCCGCGCAGACGGCGCGTCGACTCGCCGGCGCCGGGACGGCCGTACAGCGGGTCCGCCCGGAAGTTCTCCACGTCCTTCAGCCGGGCCACGTCCGCGGCGAAGTCCTGGATCCGGCCCGCGACCCCGTTGAGCCGGGTCAGCGGGGCGGTGAACCGGGCGACCAGCGCCTGGAAGGCGACCAGCAGACCGACCGAGATGTGCCCCTCGACCGCCCGCATGCCGCCGATCCACAGGATCAGCGCGCTGTTGAGCGTGGCCAGCGTGGGCGCGACGATGCCGAGCCAGGCGCTCGGCACCCCGAGCCGCTGCTGCTCCTCCAGCGTGGTGGCGTGCTGCCCGGCCCACTTGCGGAAGTAGCCGTCCTCCCCGCCGGTCGCCTTCAGCGTCTCGATCAGCTGCAGACCGGTGTACGCCGTGTTGGTGAGCCGTGCGCTGTCCGCCCGCAGCTTCGCCGTACGGGTCGCGCGCAGCCGGATGACGATCCGCATCGCCACGATGTTCAGCAGCGCCACACCGACACCCACGAACGTGAGCTGCGGGTCGTACGTGTACAGCAGCACCGCGTACAGCACGACCACCACCGCGTCCACGCCCGCCGCCGACAGATCGCGGGCCAGTGTCTCGGCCACCGCGTCGTTGGACTGCAGCCGCTGCACCAGGTCGGCCGGGCTGCGCTGGGCGAAGAAGGTCACCGGCAGCCGCAGCAGATGGCGCAGGAAACGGGCGCTGGACAGGGTGGAGGAGATCAGCCGGCCGCGCAGCAGGTTGCCCTGCTGGAGCCAGGTCAGTACCAGTGTGAGCAGCACGCACGCGCCCATCGACGTGAACAGCACGCCGAGCATCGAGGTCCGGCCGCCGATCAGGAACTCGTCGATGAAGGTACGGCTGAGCCCCGGCACCGCCGCGCCGACCGCGACCAGCAGCAGGCTCGACAGCACCACGGCGGGCATGGTGCCCGCGGTGCCGCGCAGCCGGGCCGGCATCGCGCCGAGCACGCCCGGCTTGCGCCCGCCCCGGGTGAAGTCCTCGCCGGGCTCCATCACCAGGACGACGCCGGTGAAGCTGCCGTCGAACTCCTCCAGGGGGACGAACCGCCGCCCCTTGCCGGGGTCGTTGACGTACACCCCGCGCCGGCCGAACCGACGGCCCATGCCGTCGTAGACGACGTAGTGGTTGAACTCCCAGAACAGGACGGCCGGCGACGTCACCTCGGCGAGGGCGGCCAGATCCATCTGCATGCCCTTGGCGGTCAGCCCGTAACTGCGGGCCGCCTTCAGCAGGTTGCTGGCGCGTGAGCCGTCCCGCGAGACACCGCAGGCGATGCGCAGCTCCTCCAGCGGGACATGGCGGCCGTAGTGGCCGAGCACCATCGCCAGCGAGGCGGCGCCGCACTCCACGGCCTCCATCTGCAGCACGGTGGGCGTACGGACGGTCTTCGCCCGGGGCGTGGGCACCGTGCGCTTGGGCGGGGCGGCCCGGCGCCGGCCGCGGGTCTCCTGGGCGGTCGTCACGGCAGCAGCCAGTCGACGGGGCGCCGGTCGGCCAGCCGGATCGAGCCCGTGGCCAGGGTCATCGAGGTCAGTTCGAACGGCGGCCCCTCCGCGGAGGACCACTCGTAACCGCTTTTCGTGCCGGACGACTTCTTCAGCTCGACCGTGACGGCCACCGGCCTGCCCTTCTTGGTGAACTGCTCGCCGAGCCTGCTGTCCCCGAGGAACGCGGCGATCTGCTGGGGGGACTGCGCCGAGCGGTCCACCGACTTCACCTCGCCGTGCAGTACGCCGTACTCCTGGCTCGGCACCGACTGCACCGTCAGGTCGACGGACGCGTGCGCGGGGATGCCGGCGGCGCTCTCGGCGGGGACGTACACCGTCGCGTACAGCGGGGCCTTCGCGCGGGCGAGCCTCTCCACGGCGGCGACGTTCGCACCGGTGGAGACGATCTGCCCGGTGCCGGCGGCGAGCGCGGTGATCCGGCCCGCGTCGAGGGTGCGGACGACCTCGTCGCCCTGCTCGGTGCGGACCTTCAGGACGGGGGAGCCGGCGGGCAGCCGCTCGCCCTCCTTCGCGAGGACGGCGGTGACCTGGCCGGCGACGGGGCTCTGCAGGACGTAACTGCCCTGCCCGTACGTGAGGACGGCGGGCGCGCCGACCGTGGAGGACACCGAGCCGGTCAGCGCCCACACCGAGGCGGCCGCCATCGCGACCACCGTCACGGACAGCACCAGCCAGCCCTGCGGGCGCGCGAAGCGCACCGGGAGGTCGAGTTCCTCCGGTGACTGGAGCCTGGCGAGGGCCTGTTGGCGGAACTGCACGGGTCTTCCCTCACCTGCGTGAACTGTGCGACGTGCTCAGGGACCGTGGACGCACCGCGGAGTCCCGGAACCGGGGGGCGGCTCCGGGACTCCGGCGGCACAGGGGCTCGGTCAGAGACCGGCGACCAGGTTCGTGACCGGGGCGGTGTTCAGGCCGGTGACACCCTCGACGGTGCCGACGGCCGTGTCGACCAGGCCGGAGACCGGGGCGATGCCGTCCACCGCACCCGTGAGGGTGTTCACGGCGTTCACGGACAGGCCGCCGGAGACGTTGTCGAGGTCGGCGTCGGAGATCTCGACGGTCTCGACCTGGGGGGTGGAGTTCATGATGGAACTTCCCTTCGTATGGGTATTTCACAAGGGGGGAGCGGCCCCCCTCTGGGGACAGATGAAGGCCGCGACCGCGGGCGCCGAACGCCCGTCGCCGGGAGCCCGGAACGGCCTTGCGGTGCGATGGATCAAAGCACGGGGCGGGTCCGGGCTTCCAATCAATCAAACGTCTCACCAGGCAACTTGTGCCCCACGGGGGTCCAAGCGTGCAGACGCGGGCACGGCTCGGCGGCGACTTCTTCACATGCCCCACCGCATCGCCCCGTCCGGCCACTTGCGCCCCGGTGGCCGGAATCCGGCACACCGGCCCCAAAGGCGTACCCCGGTCCGCCGGCCCGTGGACGAATCCCGGCTTCGGTGACCGGGTTGGGCATGCGATGTGCAGATTCGCTGAAGCCGGGATTCCGCTACGCGATCGCGACCGACCGCTCACGTCCGGTCACCGAACGTGAGCGACGGGAGGGGATTGAACGCCTTCCGCGGCCCGTGCGTACCAACAGCCGTCCAGGCGCCCCACAGCTGCCGAACACCGGCACGACTCCGGTCCCCCCAGGAGGTCGAGAAGTTTGAGTCACAAGCGAATTCCGAAGCGCAAGGCCGCGATAGCGGCGGGCGGTGTGGTGGCGCTCGGCGCCGCCGCGATCCTGCTCCCCCACGCGAACGCGTCCCAGGACGGCGCGTCGGGCGACGCCGCGGCGGCGCCGAAGACCCTCAAGGCGACGGATGCCTCGGACCTCGCCTCGCAGCTCGCAGGGCTCCTCGGCGACGCGTTCGCCGGCTCCTACTACGACGGTGGGAACAAGCAGCTCGTCGTCAACGTCGTACCGGGCGACAACAACAACGTGATCGTGCAGGCCAAGAAGGCGGGCGCGGCCGTCCGCGAGGTCGACAACAGCATGACCGAGCTGGAGGCCGGGGCGCGGACGCTGAAGTCGGAGGCGACCGTCGCGGGCACCTCATGGGCCGTGGACCCGCGCACCAACAAGATCCTCGTCACCGCGGACAGCACGGTGACCGGGGACAAGTGGGACCAGCTGGAGTCCACCGTCGAGAGCCTCGGCTCCGGAATGGCGACCATCAAGAAGTCCGCGGGCACCTTCAAGACGTTCGCGTCCGGCGGCGACGCCATCTTCTCCGGCGGTGCGCGCTGCTCGCTCGGCTTCAACGTCACCGCGGGTGACGGCTCTCCGGCGTTCCTGACGGCCGGTCACTGCGGTGTCGCGGCCGAGCAGTGGTCCGACGCGCAGGGCGGGCAGCCGATCGCCACGGTCGACCAGGCGGTCTTCCCCGGCGAGGGCGACTTCGCGCTCGTCACGTACGACGATCCCGCCACCGTCGCGCCGAGCGAGGTCAACCTCGGTGACCAGATCCTTCCGATCTCCCGGGCCGCGGAGGCCACCGTCGGTCAGGAGGTGTTCCGGATGGGCAGCACCACCGGGCTCGCCGACGGCCAGGTGCTCGGCCTGAACGCCACGGTGAACTATCCGGAGGGCACGGTCACCGGCCTCATCCAGACGAACGTCTGTGCCGAGCCCGGCGACAGCGGCGGCTCCATGTTCACCCAGGACGGCTTCGCCGTCGGCCTGACCTCGGGCGGCAGCGGCGACTGCACCTCGGGCGGTGAGACGTTCTTCCAGCCGGTCACCACGGCCTTGGAGGCGGTCGGCGCGATCCTCGGCGCGGGAGGCGCCGGCGACGCGGGCGCCGGAGACCAGGCCGGAGGCCAGGAGATCGGCGGCGAGGAGGCCGGAGGCCAGGAAGCCGGCGGAGAGGAAGCCGGCGCGGGCGACCGGTCCGGCGGAGAGGCCGGCGCGGGAGCCGGTGACGCGGCGGACCAGGGCGCCGGGGACGATTCCGGTCAGACCGGGACCCACTGACACGTCCTCGGCCCGAGTGCACCGTCCGGTCCGGCGGCCGTGCCGGGCGGAACCCTCATCGGCCCGCGTACCGCCGCCGCGGTACGCGGGCCGTCGCGTCCGGGACTGGGTCGCGCGCCCCGGCGGTCTCGACGGGCGGGGCTCGCCCTGGGCCGTCCGGGGTGAGGGGGCGTGCCCCAGCCGTCGCACCGGGCGGGCCGTGTCAGCCGTTCGGCAGCGCCCTGAGCAGGAGCAGGGCGATGTCGTCCAGCCGGTTCTCCGCGTCCGCGCCGTGCCGGACCAGGGCGTCGGCGAGATCGTCCAGGGGAAGGTCGCCGAGGTCGGTGAGACGGCGGCACAGATCGGCGACGGCGTCCTCGAAGTCGGTGCCGGGGCTTTCCACCAGGCCGTCCGTGTAGAGGACGAGCAGCGAACCGGGGGAGAGGTCGACCTCGGTCGACGGATACACCGCCGAGCCGTCGATGCCCAGCAGCGGGCCACCGGCCAGGTCCAGCACCCGCACCCGCCCGTCCGGCCTGCGCAGCAGCGGCGGCGGATGACCCGCGCGGGACATCACGGCCCGCCCGTGCGCGGGGTCGAGCCGCATGTACAGACAGCTGGCGAACAGATCGGAACCCAGGTCGAGCAGCAGCCGGTTGGTGCTGCGCATCACCTCCTCGGGCGTCTGCCCGACGGCCGTGTACGCGCGCACCGCGGTACGGACCTGACCCATCAGCCCGGCCGCCGTCACGTTGTGCCCCTGCACGTCCCCGATCACCGCCGCCGCCATCCCCTGCGTCGGCACCAGGTCGTAGAAGTCGCCCCCGATCTCCATGCCCTGAGTGGCCGGCAGATAGCGGGCCGCCGCCTCGATCCCCGCCAGCGACGGCAGCGTGTGCGGCAGCAGCGCCTCCTGCAGCCCGTGCGCGAGCCGGTGCTTGGCGTCGTAGAGCAGGGCCCGCTCCAGCGCCTGGGCGATCAGGCCCGCCAGATTGGTCAGCACCGCCCGCTCCTCCGTCGCGAAGTGGTGCGGCGCCGCGTACGACAGCACGCACGTCCCCACCGGGCGCCCCGAGGCGATCAGCGGCAGATACGCCCACGCCGCGAACTCCGACGGGTTCACCAGCAACGCCGGATACAGGCGCTCGACCTCCTTGCGGCTCTCGAAGAAGGCGGGCACACCGGAACGCAGCACCTGGCTGCCGGGGGTCGGCTCCGACAGCGGCATCCCGTCGAACCGCTCCACGACCCCCGCGTCCGCGTACCCCTGGTGCCCCAGCACACGCAGCCGGCCCGCCCGGGACCCGAGGACCACCAGCCCCTGGCTGCCGACCGCCGGCGCGATCTCGTCCGCGACCAGCTGCACCACGTCCTGCACTCCGACCGCCTCGGTCAGCGCCCCGGCCAGGCTCAGCACCTGGGTGATGGTGACCAGCCGCGGCCGTTCCTGCCCCGGCCGCGGCGCCGCGCGGTTCATCTCCGCCACCGCCCGCGCCCGGCTGATCCGCACACTGAGTCCGGTGGTACTCGGATACAGCCGGAACGACAGCCACGCGTCCGGCGGGCGCAGCGCGACGAACGAGGTGACGTGCTGGCTGAACAGCGCGGCCCGGTACCGGTCCTCGTACACGGGATCGTTCAGCCACGGCACCGACGCCCACATCTGTGCTCCGAGCAGCCGGTTCCCGGGAACGCCCAGAAGCTCCGCGGCGGCGGCGTTGGCGAAGCCGACCCGCCCGTGCAGATCGAGCGAGCACAGGCCGTACGGCAGCCGGGACACCATCCGTGCCGCCTCCACCGTGCCGAGCGTGCCGGCCATGCCGCCCACCAGCGGCGCCGCCAGCAGATCCGGCTCCGGTGCCAGCGGCAGGCTCTGCTCGGCGGCCCGTTCCAGCCGCACCGCGAGCCGGTCGCAGGCGGCGGTCAGATGATCGCGCTCCCGGTCGGACAGCTCCGGCGGATGCGTGCCGGGCCAGGTCACGAAGACCGCGCCGTACGCCGTGGTCCCCGTCGCCACCGGCAGCGCGGCCAGCGAGAAGGGGTACGGCAGCACCATGGCGATCCGGGGATAGTGGCGGGCCATCTCCTCCTCGCCGCCCACCCACACCAGCCGTCGTTCGCGCACCGCGTCGGAGACCGGGATCGGCGCGCTCAGCCCCACCCGTTCCCACGGGGCCGCGAAGGCGCGGGGCAGCCCCGCCATCACCGCCATCTCCAGCACCGGCTGGTCCGGCGAGAGCAGATACACGGCCCCGGAGTGGGCGTGCACCTCGTCCATCATCGAGGCCAGCGTCAGCGACAGCAGCGGACGGCCGACCGGCGCCCGCCCACCCGCCGGTGTCGGCGCGGACGACTGTCCCTCGGACACGCCGACCACCTCCTCGCACGGCCGCGCCACCGACCCCGGGACCCAATCTCCCCCCTGCCGGGCCGTCGCGCACGACGAGCGCCGGGGGAAGGGACCGTACGCCCCGCCGGGTGACGCACCCTCCGTATACCCCGGACCCGAGCCCGTAGGGCTCCGGGATCCTTCGCGCGCCGCGCACCTCGGGGCCGCCGAACGCGCACAGGGGCTGCGCGGGTGTCGTATAAGCGCTGTAATGGCCAACGTGGTCAGTGAGGGCGCTGCGGGACGCAGCACGAGAACGCTGCGTGCGGAAGGTGCCCTGGCGGCGATCGCGGTCGATCCCGAGTCACCCGAACGGGTGCGCAGGATCCTGGAACAGGCCCTCGTCTTCGCCGGTGCCGCGTTCGCTGCCGTGTACATGCCCAGCGCGGACGGGGAGCTGCTGTACCTGGTGGAGTCCGTCGGGCTGCCGCGCACCCTGTGCGGAGTGCGGGACGGCTACCCCGTCGCCGGGCGTGCCCCGGTGGCCGAGGCCCACCGCGGGCGGCCGGTGTGGCTGGGCCCGGACGACCTCGCCGCGCAGGCACAGTCACGGCGCGTGCCCAGCCGCGACTTCTTCCTGGCGGCGCTGCCCCTGCGCGGCGACGGCGGCTGCCTGCTCGCGGTCGGCGAGCGCGCCGACGGCTTCGACGCCGACGACCGCTTCTGCCTCGGCCTCGTCGCCGACGCCCTCGTCCTCGCCCTTCCCTCGCCGGCCGCCACCGTCGAGGGCGCCGGCCTGCGGCCCGACGGCTTCAGTCTCGCCATGGACACCGGGCGGGTCCGGGTCGGCGAGGACATCCTGGAGCTGTTCGGCCTCGACCCGGACGACTTCGACGGGCGGGTGGAGACCCTGCTGAGCCTGACGGTGCCGGAGGACCTGCCCTCACTGATGTCCGTCGTCGAGGCCGACCACATGACGATCGGCGACCGCGAACTGGAGTTCCGGGTGCTCCAGCCCACCGGCCCGCCCAAGTGGCTGCGGCTGCGCGGCCGGCTGGTGCACGGCGGCGGGGGGCGCCCCGCCCAGCTCGTGGGCTCCGTCGCCGACGCCTCCACGCTGCGCTCCGACATCACGGACGTGGCCCGGATCCAGCGCCTCGCCGCCGCACTCGCCACCGCGGTCACCGTCCGCGACGTCGGCAAGGCCGTGGTCGCCGCGCTGCGCCGGCCGCTGCGGGCCGACCGCATCGCGTTCGCCGAGCTGGAGAGCGAACGGCTCGTCGTCACCGTCCTCGACCCGCCGGAACCGGAGGCCTGGCCGGATCTGTGGCGCGCGGAGTGGCGCACCGAGTGGCCCGACGCGCCCGTGCGCACCATGCCCACCCTCGCCACCGCCCTGCGCGAGGGCCGCGCCCGGATCTGGCCGGCGGGCTCCCCGCTGGAGACCGCCCTCGCCGAGGTCGGCCCCGGCGGCCTGGCCATGCTGCCGCTGCCCGCCGGGAACCGCATGGCCGGCGCCTGTCTGATCGGCTGGGACGCCCCGCACGACTTCGGCCCCGACGAACGCGCCCTCCTCACCGCCGCCGCCGGCCTCGCCGGACAGGCCCTGATGCGCGCCCGCGCCTTCGACGCCGAGCACGAACTGGTCGGTATGCTCCAGCGCCAGCTGCTGCCGCGCCGCCTGCCCCGGCTGCCCGGCGCGGTCGCCGTCGCCCGCTACCTGCCCAGCACCGCCGGCCTGGAGCTCGGCGGCGACTGGTACGACGTGATCCCGCTGCCGGACAACCACGTCGCCCTCGTCATCGGGGACGTCCAGGGTCACAGCGCCGGTGCCGCCACCCTCATGGGCCAGATGCGCACCGCGCTGCGCGCCTACGCCGTCGAGGGACACCCTCCGGACGTGGTGGTCTCCCACGCCAACCGGCTCCTCATGGACATGGAGACCGACCTCTTCGCCACCTGCTGCTATGTCGACGTCGACATGGAGGAGGGCTTCGCCTGGTGCGTCCGCGCCGGCCATCTGCCGCCGGTGCTGCGTCACCCGGACGGCCGTACCGAGATCGCGGAGGCCGAGGGCGGCCCGCCGCTCGGCGTGGTGCGGCAGAGCGACTTCCCCATGAGCCCGCTCAGGCTGCAGCCCGGCACGATGGTCGCGCTCACCACGGACGGCCTGGTCGAGTCCCCCGAGTCCGACATCGACGAGGGCATGAGCGGCTTCGCCCGGCAGCTGTCCGCCGCCGACCCCGCCCACCTCGGGCCCGTCGCGGACGCCCTGCTCGGCAAGGCCCCGCGCAGCGACGACGTCGCCCTGCTGCTGTTGCGCTACGACGGCATGGCCTCCCGCCCGCTGCGGGAGAGCTGGACGGTGTGGCGGGTGCCCCAGGCGGTCGGGCACGCCCGCCGCTTCACCCGGCGCACCCTGCGCTCCTGGGGTGTGACCGCGGACATCGACAGCGCCCTGCTCGTCGTCTCCGAACTGGTCACCAACGCCCTGGTGCACACCGAAGGACAGGTCCGCCTCGACATCGCCCTGGTCAACGACCGGCTGCGGCTCGGGGTCGCCGACGCCTCGCCCCGCACCCCCGTGAAGCCCACCAGCATCGGCTGGGAGGCCACCGGAGGCCGGGGCATCCTCCTCGTCGAGGCCGTGTCGGCCACCTGGGGGACCCTTCCGGTCAGCGGGGGCAAACAGGTGTGGGCGGAGTTCGTGCTGCGCCCGTGACGGCCACCGGGCCCGCCGGCCGGGAACGCCCGCGCCCGGTGACCGTTCGGCTCCGCCGGGAGACAGGGGGGAGGAAACGTCATGGCACGGCACGTGCGCGGCACCATGACCGGCGCACCGGTGACGGTCGGGCCGCGGACCTCCGTCGCGGAGGCCGCCCGCATCATGCGCGACCGCGGCCTCGGGTCCGTCCTGGTGACCGACGGCGACCGGTTGCGCGGACCGGTCTCCCGGGGAGGTGGTCCCGAGGGCACCACCGTGGCCGGCGCGTGCAGCGACGACCCGGTGACCGCGGCACCGACGGCCTGGACGACGTGGTGCGGCTGAAGTGCGAACACACCGTGCGCCGCGTCCCGGTCGTCGGGGGCGGACGCCCAGAGGTGATGATCAGCCCCCGTCCGGGCGACTCATCGGCCCCTTCGCGGGATTTCGTGATGCACGAGTAGGGCAAGTGATGTTCCATCCGCCGCAAGCACGACTATGGTGAGCCGGATGAAGGCTCTCGTGCTGTCCGGCGGTGCCGGAACCCGGCTGAGGCCGATCACCCACACCTCGGCGGAACGACCGGCGCCCATGGCCGACCGGTCCGTGCTCTTCCACGGGCCGAAGTCCCCGGCGGAAACGGGCGGTACCGTGGCCGCAACGGTCGTGGGTGACACGGCCGCGGAGACCGAGGACGCGGTCGGCCCCCTCACCTCCGTCGCGGAGAACCGCCGGATCACCGACGGTGAGCCCGAGTTCTCCATGGTGCCGCGGGACTCCTCGATCGACGGCGTCGGCCGCGTCGAGGCCTCGTTGATCGGCCGGCGCGTCGAGGTGACGCCCGCGGCCGCTCCGGGCCCGCCGGCGGGCGGGCCGGACGACAGGAACCGCCCGGCACGAGCGCGGTCGCGCGTACGGCTTGGCTCCACGGGGTCCACGGCGCTAACTTCGGGCGGACGATGATCGGTCTCGAAGCCCGCCGCCCCACCGTCGACGCCGTCGACGGCGAGCGGAGGCAGCCCACTTGGAGCGCGGACGCCGCCGAGCGCACAGCGGGCCCCCGCCTCGGCGACGGCGCGCACGGCGTCCCGTACGCCGTCGGCGCCGACGAGACCACCTGGTACGAACCGGCCCCGGAGATGTTCCGTCCGACGGGAGCCGGCCCGGAGCGGACACGGCCCACCACCGGCCTTCCCGCGCCCCCGTACAGCGCCCTCACGCACGACCGCGGGCAGGACATCGGCCTGCTCGCGCCGCGCGACCGGCGCAGCCCTGCACGAAGCACTGCCCCGCATCCGCAAGGAGAGTCCCCTTCGTGAAACGCCATGAGTTCCTTCGGGAGCTGCACAAGGTCAGCGCCAACCGCAACTACCTGGAGATCGGCGTCAACGACGGCCGCAGCCTGCGCCTGTCACGCGTCCCCAGCATCGCGGTCGACCCCGCCTTCAAGGTGGTCTCGGAGCTGAAGTGCGACGTCCACCTGGTGAAGGCCACCAGTGACGACTTCTTCGCCCGTGACAACCCGCTGGCCCACCTCAAGGGGGGCCGGCATCCGCTGCGCAACCTGCGCCGGGGCCGCAGCCCGATCGGCCACTGGCGCCGCACCACGCTCGACCTGTCGTTCATCGACGGCATGCACCTGTTCGAGTACGCCCTGCGCGACCTCATGAACGTCGAGAAGCACTCCGACTGGGCCAGTGTGATGGTCCTCGACGACATGCTGCCGCGCAGCGTGGACGAGGCCGCCCGCGACCGGCACACCAACGCCTGGACCGGCGACGTCTACAAGATCACCGAGGTGCTGGCGCGCTACCGTCCCGACCTGGTGACCGTCCTGGTGGACACCGAGCCCACCGGCCAGCTCGTGATCTTCGGCGCCGACCCCGACAACACGGTGCTGCACGACAAGTACGACGAGATCATGGCCGAGTACAAGGTGCCCGACCCGCAGAAGGTGCCCGAGGCGATCCTGGAGCGGGCCGGGGCGGTGTCCCCGGAGGCGCTGCTGGGGGCCGGTTTCTGGCGCGCCCTCGCCCAGGCCCGCAACCGCGGCCTGCCGCGGCGGGTGGGCTGGGAGCCCCTGCGCCGAGCCCTGGAGCAGGTCGGCGTCAGCCGCTGACCCCCTGCCGCGCAGCCCCTCGTGACACGCGCGCGGCAGGCCTCGTACGACGGCGCCGGGCCGAGGCGCTCCGCCTCGGCCCGGCGCCGGCTTTCCCGCGCCGGTGACAGGCCCGACCCCGTCACCGTCCTCCGCCGACCAGGGGAGACACCTTCGCACGGGCGGCACGGAGCGCCCGCCGCGCGGCACGCACCAGTTTCCGTACCGTGCCGGGACGTGGGACGGTCACCACCAGCACACCGCCGCCGCCGGCGCGGAGCGCGAACGGCAGCCCGTTCCAAACGGGTTGCGCGGCATCGGGGTCCGGGCTCAGGGCGACCCGCCAGATCCCCCGGGGGAGCCGGGCGGGCAGCGCGGCCTCCAGCAGGGAGCCCGGCCCGTCCGCCTCACCGGTGAGCGTGCCGGACGCGTGCAGCGTCCTTCCGGAAGCGGTGAACCCGAGCCCCACCCGGGTACCCTCGGCCGCGTGCAGCGGGATCCGGGCGCTCAGCCGGTTCCCGGAGACGGTGACGTCCGGCCGCCGCACACCGCCCAGACCGAGCCGCTTGCCCTTGGCCCCCGTGTCCAGCGAGAGATTCCCGTGCGGCTCGGTCCAGTATGGCAGGACCGCGCGACGGCCGGTCACACCCGCGTACGGCTCGGGACGCGTGGCGAGCGGGGCGGGGCCGAGCCGGCACTCCTTGGTCCAGCCGCCGAGCTTGACCCGTACGACCGCGTCCCAGACCCCGTCGCCCGGCAGGCCGGCGGGATCGACGGTGGCGGTCGCCCGCAGCACCAGCCGCACCCGCTCGCCGCCGTCGACGGGAACCGTCTCCCGGGTGAACTCCACGGGCTGGAAGTACTGGGCGGAGCTGGACCGTTCACGCAGCAGCAGATCCGCGGTGGCCTGCCCGAACCGGGCCGCGGTCTGAGCGCCGACCCACGCCACCGTCTCCTCCACGTTCTTCGGAGCGTCGGCCGGCGCGGTGCGGGCGGCGTCCGCGGGGAAGGTCATCGGCTCGCGGGCGGAGGTGTACTCGGCGGTGAAACCGATGTGCAGCGAGCCGTTCCGCCACTCCACGCCCGTGGGCACCGCCGTCGGCGCGACACCGGCCTCCCATGCGGCGAAGGCCACCACGTCGTCGTACCGGTCGGCCTCGGCCAGCGCGGCGACGACCTGCTGCGTCGGCTGCAACCCGGCCGGGACACCCGGGCCGAACCGCTCGACGACGACCTTGTGGATCTCCGTGAACAACTCCCTGCGGTAGTCGTCCGGCAGCCCCAGAAGCCGCCGGGCCCGCAGCCGCTCCACCATCTCCACCCGCAGCCAGCGGCGGAACAGCCGGTCCCGTACCGCACCCGGCTCGGTGTACCGCTCGACGACGTCGAGCGCCTCCCGCAGATTGCCGAAGTACCCCACGGGGTCGAAGCGCTGGAAGCCGGCGTTGGAGGCGTCGTCACGTCTGATGTGGTAGTAGCAGACGTAGTCACTGAGCACGGACACGTTGTCCGCGCGCAGATACGCCTCGGTGACGAAGACGTGGTCCTCCAGGCGGCGACGCCCCTCCGGGAAGCGCAGCCCGATACGGTCGAGGAACTCCCGGCGGAACATCTTGTGCGGGGTGAGACTGTCGATCAGCGGGGCGCTCTCGACCGTCGCCCGCGGATGGTTGCGGCGGAACAACTCCACCGGCACCCCGCGGTTCTTGCCGGCCATCTTCCCCACGACGACATCGGCGCCGTGGGCCACGCCGTACGCGTACATCCGCTCCAGGGCCTCGTCGCCGAGATAGTCGTCGTTGTCGACGAACATCACGAACTCGCCCCGCGCGGCGGCGATCCCCACGTTGCGGGGCTTGCCCGACCAGCCGGAGTTCTCCTGGTGGATCACTCGCATCCGGGGGTCCTCGGTGGCGAGCCGGTCGAGCCGGGCCGGTGTCCCGTCGGTCGAGCCGTCGTCGACGAAGACGGCCTCGTACTCGTCGGGGGGCAGTGACTGCCGGCGCAGCGAGGAGACGCAGTCCTCGATGTAGATCCCCGGGTTGTACACGGGAATGATGACGCTGACCTTGACCGGCATCTGGATCTGGGCCCTTCGGGTCTCTCGCCGCCGAACGTGCGGGCTCGGCACGCGTCGCCCGATCGTAACGGCACGGCCGCCGTGTTCCCCGCTGCGCACCGCCGCCGAGAGCCCGCCGTGACGACCACCGGCATCCTCCGACCGGCGCGCTCGCCCGGTCGCTCGAGGCGTGGTGTCCCACCGGAGGCACGGCACCGCCTAGTCTGCCGCTCGTGCGACTGCTCCTGACCTCCGACACCCACCTGCCGAAGCGCGCCAAGCGTCTGCCGCCGCCGCTGCTCGACGAACTCCCGCGCGCGGACGTCGTGTTCCACGCGGGGGACTGGGTCGACACCGCCACCCTCGATCTCCTGGAGGGCCGCAGCCGCAGACTCGTCGGCGTGTACGGCAACAACGACGGACCCGAGCTGCGGGCCCGGCTGCCGGAGATCGCGTACGCGGATCTCGCCGGGCTGCGCTTCGGTGTGGTCCACGAGACGGGCCCGGCGCCGGGACGGGAAAACCGGTGCGCGGCGCGCTTTCCCGGGATTGACGTGCTGGTGTTCGGACACAGCCACATCCCGTGGGACACCACCGCTCCCACGGGACTTCGTCTGCTCAACCCGGGATCGCCGACGGACCGCCGCCGACAGCCCCACTGCACCTATATGACCGCCACGGTCAGGGAGGGCCGGCTCACGGAGGTGGAACTCCACCGGCTGCCCCCGCGCTGATGGGCCGGGCCGCTTCGTGTCGGTGGAAGCGGCCCGGACGCTACGAGTAGTTGCGCTCTCACGGACCTCCTTCCCACGATCGGAGGTGATATCGGGCGACTACCCCTCCCGCGGGACTCACACACCTGTTCCCGGATTTTCCTTCGGGCCGCCCGGTCGCCGTCCTGTCGTGGCCGGTGGGAAGCAGGGGAGTCAGGTGAGTCAGGGGGCTGGAGGGGCCGGAGGGGCCGCCCCCTCCGGTGTGCGGGCGCCGAGGCCGATCCCGGCCGGCAGTGGTGTCGGTACTGGTTGCCGTGTCCGAGTAGGGGCAGTATGTGGTGAGTTGTCCGGCATCTGTTGCCGCACATCCCCCTCGGCGTGCTGCGCGCCGCCACCGTCCACCACGCATGCGCGAGCACGTCGCGCCGGGAGTGCACCCATGTCTGACCAGTCGACCTCACGCGGGCCGAACACCGACCCGTACCGCGCCGAGCCCTCTCGGGCCCTTCCCCGGGACACCGTGCCCGGCACGGAGTTGACGCGGCGCAGGGTCCTCGGGCTCGGCGCCGCGCTGGGGTTGGCCGCGGCGGCCGGTACGGACGCCGCCGCCGCGCCGGCGCGCCGCCCGGGCGTCACCGGCAAGCAGCTGCGCAGCGCCGTACCGCTGCCCGAGCCGTACACCGTGCCCCTGCCGATCCCGCCCGTCCTGGCGCCGGCCGGCACCTCCGGGGGCACCGACCGGTACGAGATCACCCAGCGCCAGGTGACCGCCCGGATCCTGCCGGGGGTGACGACGACGCTGTGGACCTACAACGGCACCTATCCCGGCCCCACGATCGAGTCCCGTCGCGGCCGGCCGGTCACCGTGCTGCACCGCAACGAGCTTCCCGTGCCGACCGTGGTGCACCTGCACGGCGGACGTACCCCGGCCGGGTCCGACGGCTACCCCACCGACCTGGTCCTCCCGGACGGCTGGCCCGCCCCCGGGTCCCGCCGTCACCGGCACCACGGCGAGGCGCACATGGCGCACGACCCGCGCGCGGTGACGAGCCGGGTGACACGGGAGTACACGTACCCGCTCGACCAGCGTGCCGCGCTGCTCTGGTACCACGACCACCGGATGGACTTCACCGCTCCGGCGATCTGGCGGGGCCTGACCGGCATGCACATCGTCCGGGACGCGGTCGAGGACGCCCTGGACCTGCCATGCGGCGAGCGGGAGCTGGCGCTGATGATCGCCGACCGGGCGTTCGCCGCCGACGGGTCCCTGGCCTATCCGGCCCTCGACCCGGAGCTGCGGGACCGGCCCGGGGTGACCGAGCCCTACGCGGCCGGCGTCCTGGGCGACGTGATCGTGGTCAACGGGGCGCCGTGGCCCGTCCACGAGGTCGACGCCGTACGCCACCGGCTGCGGCTGGTCAACGCGTCCAACGCCCGCCACTACCGACTGGAGGCCGTCACGGACGACGGGCGCCGGCTCGACCTGGTGCAGATCGGCGCCGACCAGGGGCTGCTCGCCACCCCCGTCACCCACACCGCCCTGCCCGTCGCACCGGCGGAGAGGTACGACGTGGTCATCGACTTCGCGGGCCTGCCGGTCGGCAGCCGGGTGCGCCTGCGCAACCGGCTCGGCAGCGGACGCACCCGCGACGTCATGGCGTTCCGCGTCGCACGCGCGGCGTCCGACCACAGCACGGTCCCCGAGGTGCTCTGCGACGACCTGCCCACCTGGCGGCGTTCGCAGGCGACCACGGTCCGCCGGTTCACCTTCCGCGCCGGACACGCGGAACAGGGGCGCGGCTGGTTCATCAACGGCAAGCCGTTCGACCCGTCGCGCACCGACGTCCGCACCCGGCTCGGTGCCGTCGAGGTGTGGCGCCTCACCGCCGACGTCCACCATCCGGTCCACCTCCACCAGGCGGGGTTCCGGGTGCTCTCCCGCGGTGGGCGCGCGCCGCTGCCGCACGACGCCGGCCTGAAGGACACGGTGTCGCTGCGGCCCGGTGAGACGGCGGAGGTCATCACCCGCTTCGACGGCCACCGGGGCCGCTACCTCTTCCACTGCCACAACGCCGAACACGAGGACATGGGCATGATGGCCAACCTCGAGATCGTCTGACACGCCCCGGGCCCGCCGCGGTCAATTCCCGGACGTACCCGGCCAGCCGGCCTCCACATGGCCGAGGCGCACCCGCTGCGGGTGGTCGCCGACGGGTACGGACGCGGTCTTCTCGCCGGTCGCGAAGTCGATGGCGGTGACCCGGTCGGCGCCGCTCTCGGAGACCACGCAGGACGCGCCGTCACCGCTGACGGTCGCCCAGTACGGCTTGGACGCGGTGACGAGCGGCCCCTGCCGAAGGGTCGCGCGGTCGACGACGGTCGCGTAGTCGTCCATGGTGCCCGCGACGCACAGCTTGGTGCCGTCGGGTTTCATCGTGATGCCGTGGTGGCGCGAGTCGTTGACCCAGGTGGTGCGGTCGTCGCTGGTGGCCGGGTTCTTCGGCAGGGTCTTGGTACGGGTGATGCGGTCGGTGGCGACGTCGTACTCGAAGAAGCCGTTGAAGAACGACACCTGGAAGTACAGCTTCGACTCGTCCGGGGAGAACGCGGCCGGGCGGACCGCGTCGGAGTGGTCCTTCAGGCCGACGGCGTCGAGCCGGTCCCGCATGTCGATCACCTTGACCTGCTTGAACGTGGTCGCGTCGACGACCGTGACCCGGCGGTCGCCCTTCGTCCAGTCCAGCCAGGTCGCGTCGAGCGCGGTGTTCACCTCGCCGATGGCCATGTTCCAGATGTACTTGCCGTCGCGGCTGAAGACGTTCTCGTGCGGCTTGTCGCCGGTCTTGAACGAGCCGAGCTCCTCACCGGTCCCGATGTCCAGGACGTGCACCGTGTTGGAGGTCGAGGCCGAGACGGCGACCCGCTTGCCGTCGGGGGAGACCGCCATGTGGTCGGAGCGGTAACCCGACACGGGGAAGCGCCAGTTGATCCGTCCGGTGGAGAGGTCCAGGGAGACCACGTCGGCGAAGCTGGGCCGGGAGACCACCACCGAGGTGCCGTCCGGGGTGGAGTACATGTCGTCGACGAACTGGTCGTGGCCCTCGCCGACGCCGTTGCGGATGGCCATGAAGTAGATCCAGTGGATCGGGTCGGCGTTGATCTCGGCCATCCGCTCGTCCTTGTCGGGGATGACGTCGATCCGGCCGATCCGTGCGAAGTCACCGGTGGACTCGATGACATCGGCGGTGCCGTCCCAGTTGTTGCCCACGAACAGCACTTCGCGCAGGGCGGCGGAGGAGTCGGCGGCGGCGGTGGGCGCCGTGACGGTGAGGACGAGGACGGCGGCGATGGCGCACAGGTGCCTGGTTCTGCGGACCGGCATGACGGCTCTCTCCAGGATCTGGGAACACGTGCTCCGAAAATCGACTTACTGAAAAGTAAGGAAGAGGGCCGTCCGCGACAAGACCGCGTACACGACAAAATTGAGCACCGTCGGCCGTCCGGGGCGCGAGGAGATTCGGGAAGCCGGTGCGGGCGGAGGATGCGGGGGTGTCGCGCAGAGCGTGCGGTCCGGACCTCCACGGGATGGAGGAGAGCCCGGTGTACGTCCGTGCCGGACGCGGCATGGTGCTGCTGCCGGGGGCCGGTCGCGGTGATCTCCCCCGCCCCGGCATCGCCCGCGTCACCGACACCGACGTCCCGCCCGGCGCACGGTGCGCCCGGCGTCGGCTCCCTAGCCGACGGACAGGACGACGAGAACGGTCCCGACGGCCAGGGCACAGCCCAGTAGCGCACAGCCCAGCAGCCGTTGCCGCAGCTGCCGGTACCGGGTCTCGTACTGCGCCCGCAGTTCCTCGCCCCGCCGGGCCGTCCGCCGCCACGACGTCCGGCTGAGGGCCAGGTACCGCTCGGTGAACCGCCGGGTGATCTCCTCCCGCTGGTGCTCCGTCAGCCAGCCGAGACCGGCGGTGAGTTCCGCCGCCGCCGTACGGGCCTCGGCGCGGGCCGCGTCGACGAGGAGATGACCCTCGATCTCGTTCAGCAGGGCTTCCATGTCCACGAAGGAGCCGTCCCGGCCGCTCACCGGACACTCAACTCCCGTACGGAGTCCGGAGGATGGCGCAGGTCGAACGCCGGGGACTCGCTGCGGATCTTGGGCAGGATGAGGAAGTTGTGCCGCGGGGGCGGGCAGGAGGTCGCCCACTCCAGCGAGCGGCCGTAGCCCCACGGGTCGTCGACGCCGACCGGCTCGCCGTAC